>NZ_JBEZJQ010000032.1:0-104133 GCF_040653135.1 Actinomadura sp. NPDC048021 | reverse complement strand
GGGAACCGCGACTCCTCATCCACCTCCGCCGCGAAAGGAGCGATCTTGGCCTCGGCCAGCTCACGCACCGAACTCCGCAGCAGCTCATGCTCCTCGGACGGCGCGTACGAGGGAAAGTCAGCACTCATGCCGCCGATGCTACCGGCCAGTAGGCAGTGGCGGCCGACGCGGGTACCCGCCCGCAGCGGGCACGTGTCCAATAGGGCCGCCGGTCGGCGGCAGCGAACGGAGAGGAGCAGGCCTTGTCCCACCGGCTGACGGTCATCGGAACCGGTTACCTCGGCGCGACCCACGCGGCGTGCATGGCCGACCTGGGTTTCGAGGTCCTGGGTCTCGACGTGGACGAGGAGAAGATCGCGCGGCTCTCGGCCGGCGACCTGCCCGTGTACGAGCCGGGGCTCGAACCCGTGCTGCGCAGGGGGCTGGAGACCGGGCGGCTGCGCTTCACCACCTCCTACGAGGAGGTCGCGGAGTTCGGCGACGTCCACTTCCTGTGCGTCGGGACCCCGCAGAAGGCCGGGGAGTACGCGGCCGACCTGACCTACGTCGACGGCGCGATCGCGTCGCTGGCGCCGCTGCTGGAGCGGCCCTGCCTGGTCGTCGGCAAGTCGACCGTGCCGGTCGGGACGGCCGCGCGGCTCGGCGAGGCGCTCGCCAAGGCGGCGCCGGCGGGCGGCGACGCCGTGCTCGCCTGGAACCCCGAGTTCCTGCGCGAGGGCTTCGCCGTCCAGGACACCATGCACCCCGACCGGATCGTGGCCGGGCTGCCCGCCGAGCCGGGCGCCGCCGAGCACGCCGAGAAGGTGCTCCGCGAGGTCTACCGGACGATGATCGCCGAGGGGACGCCCTTCATCACCGCCGACTTCCCCACCGCCGAGCTGGTCAAGGTGTCGGCGAACGCGTTCCTCGCCACCAAGATCTCCTTCATCAACGCGATGGCGGAGGTCTGCGAGGCCGCGCACGCGGACGTGACGAAGCTCTCGGAGGCGCTGTCCTACGACGACCGGATCGGCGGCAAGTTCCTCGGCCCGGGGCTGGGGTTCGGCGGCGGCTGCCTGCCGAAGGACATCCGGGCCTTCATGGCCCGGGCGGGCGAGCTCGGCGCCGACCAGGCGCTGACCTTCCTGCGCGAGGTCGACGAGATCAACATCCGGCGCCGGATCCGGATGGTGGACCTCGCCCGGCAGCTGCTCGGCGGCTCCTTCGCCGGGCGGACGGTCGGCGTCCTCGGCGCCGCGTTCAAGCCGAACTCCGACGACGTGCGCGACTCGCCCGCGCTGGACGTGGCCGCCTCCATCCGCGCCCAGGGCGCCCGGGTGACCGTCTACGACCCGCAGGCCATGCGCAACGCGCGCCGCGCCCAGCCGACGCTGGAGTACGGCGAGTCGGCGATGTCGGCCGTCCAGGACGCGCACGCCGTGCTGCTGCTGACGGAGTGGGCGGAGTTCCGCGACATGGACCCGGCCACGGTCGCCGGGGCCGTGGCGGAGCGCAACATCGTGGACGGGCGCAACGCGCTCGACCCCGAGCGGTGGCGCGCGGCCGGGTGGAACTACCGGGCCCTGGGACGCCCGTGACGCGGGGCTGACGCGGAACCGGCGCGGAACTAAAGCGGCCGCGGGCGGTGTTGTCGCGGGCATGAGCGCTGACTTCGCCGACCCGGCCGTGATCCGCCGCCTGCTGAACGAGTCGAGGACGTGGGCCTTCGTCGGCCTCGGGGACAACCCGGAGCGGGAGGTCCACACCCAGGCCCGGCTGATGCAGCAGCGCGGGAAGCGCATCATCCCCGTGCACCCGGAGGCGCGCGAGGTGCTCGGCGAGAAGGGGTACGCCTCCCTCGCCGACGTCCCGGACGCCTCCGAGGTGGACGTGGTGGGCGTCTACCGCCGCGCCGAGCACGCCGGGCAGGCGGTGGACGAGGCGATCGCGGCGGGCGCGAAGGCGGTGTGGCTGCCGCTCCAGGTGATCGACGAGGCGGCGGCCGGGCGTGCCAGGGACGCCGGGCTCGACGTCGTCATGGACCGCTGCCCCGCCGTCGAGTGGGCCCTGCGGCGCTGACCGGCCCTGTCCGGCCCGCCGCCGCGCGGGCGGCGGGCGCCCCTCAGAGCCGCTCTCGCAGCCGGGCGCCCTTCGCCTTGGCCTCGCCGTAGAGGTGCCGCTGGAACACCGCCATCTTGGCGCGCAGGTCGTCGTCGTACGCGGCCAGGATCCGGACGGCCAGCAGGCCGGCGTTGCGGGCCGCGCCGACCGCCACCGTCGCGACGGGGACGCCCGCGGGCATCTGCACGATCGAGAGCAGCGAGTCCATCCCGTCGAGGTACTTCAGCGGGACGGGCACGCCGATCACCGGCAGCGGCGTCACCGACGCCAGCATGCCCGGCAGGTGCGCGGCGCCGCCCGCCCCCGCGATGATCACGCGGAGGCCGCGGGACGCCGCGTCCTCCCCGTAGGCGATCATGTCGTGCGGCATGCGGTGCGCGGACACCACGTCGGCCTCGTAGGGGACGCCGAACTCTTCGAGCGCCCTCGCGGCGCCCTCCATGACGGGCCAGTCAGAGTCGCTCCCCATCACCACGCCGACGACCGGGTCGCTCACGCGCGCCTCCTCCTCGAACTCGCTCACCGCACGGTCCCTCATCGAGCATGGTCTTTCATGGCGGGGCCCCAGCGCAGGTAGTCGGCGGCGTGCCGGGCGCGCTCGCGGACCTCGGCGAGGTCGGCGCCGAGCGCGGTCACGTGGCCGATCTTGCGGCCGGGCCGGGACTCCTTGCCGTACATGTGCACCTTGACGCCCGGGTCGTGGGCCATCACGTGGATGTAGCGGGGGTACACGTCCGGGTCGTCGCCGCCGAGGACGTTGGCCATGACCGTGTACGGGGCGGTGGGCTCGGTGGAGCCGAGCGGCAGGTCGAGGACGGCCCGCAGGTGCTGCTCGAACTGCGACGTCCGGGCGCCCTCGATGGTCCAGTGCCCGGAGTTGTGCGGGCGCATGGCCAGCTCGTTCACCAGCAGCCCCGCGTCCGTCTCGAAGAGCTCGACGGCGAGGAGGCCGACAACGTTCAGCTCCTCGGCGACGCGCAGGGCGAGGCTCTGCGCCTCGACGGCGAGGTCCTTCGGCAGGCCGGGCGCTGGCGAGATCACCTCGGTGCAGATGCCGCCCTCCTGGACGGTCTCCACGATCGGGTACGCGGCGCCCTGCCCGTAGGGGGAGCGGGCGACGAGCGCGGCCAGCTCGCGGCCGAAGGCGACGTGCTGCTCCACCATCAGGTCGACGCCCTCGGCCTGCAGCCGGTCGGCGACCTGGGCCTCCGCGAGGTCGCCGACGACCCAGACGCCCTTGCCGTCGTAGCCGCCGCGCGTGGACTTCAGGACCAGCGGCCAGCCGTGCTCGCGGCCGAACGCCTCCAGGAACGCCCGCGGCTCGGGCGAGGGGACGGGCGCGTAGGCGGGGCAGGGAACGCCGAGCTCGCTCAGGCGTTCGCGCATGACGAGCTTGTCCTGGGCGTGGGCGAGGGCGGCCGACCCGGGCCGGCAGGGGACGCCGGTGGCCTCCAGCTTCTGGATGTGCGGCCCCGGGACGTGCTCGTGGTCGAACGTCACCACGTCGCAGCCCTGGGCGAAGCCCAGCAGGTCGTCGAGGGCGCGGTCGTTGCCGACCCGCACGTCCGAGACGACCTTGGCCGCCGACTCGTCCGGCGCCCCGGCGAGCACGCGCAGCGACACGCCGAGGGCGATCGCGGCCTGCTGGGTCATCCTTGCGAGCTGCCCTCCGCCCGCCATCCCGACCACGGGCATCTCACGAACCTTCACGTCGAAAGGCTATCGGGCGGGCGGGGCGAACGAACCACGCGGCACCCGCGTCGAAGGACTGTGGGGGGTCGAAGGGGCGCGGGGGGAGAAGGCGCGCGGGGAGCGCCGGCGGTGTGTGGGGGGCCCGGCAATGGGCACGGACCGGAGGTGAGCGCCTACCGTTCATGTTCCGGCGTCCCGGGGGCCACGGACGTCTATCCTCGTGGTGCCTCCCCCGTAGTCGCCGGCCGCCCGCCGTGCCCAGCAGTGCAAGCCCGGAAGGACGGTTCCCCTTCGTGAGCCTGGTCGCCAGAATCCACCGGCGGTTCGCGCACCTCATGCGCGAACTGGCCCAGTTCGGCAGCGTGGGCGCCATCGCATTCGTCATCACGTTCGCGATCGGCAACGGCCTGCACACCGGCCTGGGGGTGGGCCCGCTCACGTCCAACGGCGTCGCCACGGTGGTCGCGACGACGTTCTCCTACCTCGCCAACCGCTACTGGACGTTCCGGCACCGCGACCGCACCGGCCTCGGCCGCGAGTACGTGCTGTTCTTCGCGCTGAACGGCGTCGGCCTGGTGATCACCGAGCTGTTCATCGGCTTCTCGCACTACGTCCTCGGGCTGGACGGCGCCGTCTTCTACAACATCGCGCTGGTCATCGGCACCGCGGTGGCGACACTGTTCCGCTTCTGGTCCTACAAGAAGTGGGTGTTCCTGCCGGCGAGCGCCCCGCACGTCGACCCCGCGTCCGGGCTGCCGGAGGCCCCCTCCGCCGAGGCCGCCGCCGAGGGCCCCGGCGCGACCCGCGCCGCCCCGGGCCGCGCGCCCCGGCTGCGGCGCCCCCTCGACCGGACGGCCGAGGACTACGCCGAGATCTGACCGGCGCCGGGCCCTCAGGCGGGGCCCATGACCACGCGTTCCGCGGCCAGCCGGACCTCGGCGGCCTGGCGCAGGAAGACCCCGAAGACCGCGGGACGGGACTGGATCAGCTCCAGGCGCCCGCCGTCCACCACCGCCAGGGAGCGGGCCAGGTAGAGGCCGAGGCCGGTGCCGCGGCCGCCGGAGACGCTGCGTTCGAAGATGCGGGGCTCCAGCTCCGACGGGATCCCCTCGCCCTCGTCGCCGACCTCGACCACCACCGAGCTCGCGCCCGGCTTGGTGTGGATGGTCACGGTGCCGGCGCCGTGCGTCAGCGAGTTCTCCAGGAGGGTGGCCACGATCTGGGAGAGGCCCTCGGGATGGGTCATGCCGACCAGTCCCTGCTCGCCGATGATCCGCACGTCCCGTCCGGCCTTGCGGAAGCTCGGCCGCCACTCCTCGACCTGCTGCGCGATGATCTCGTCGATCGGGGACGGCACCGCGCCGCCGGTGCGGTCGTGCCGGGCGCGGGCGAGCAGCTGCTCAACGACCGCGACGAGCCGCTCGGCCTGCGCGACCGCCGCCGCCCCCTCCTCCCGGACGACGTCGGGGTAGTCGGCGGCGTCGATCATCTCTTCCAGCCGCATCGACAGCGCGGTCAGCGGGGTGCGGAGCTGGTGGCTGGCGTCGGCCGCGAACTCGCGGCTGGCGACCAGCAGGTCGGTGATGCGGACGGCGCTGCGGTCTAACACCTCGGCGACCCGGTCGACCTCGGGGATGCCGTAGCGGCGCGGGCGCGGGCGGGCGTTGCCGCTGCCGAGCCGGTCGGCGGTCTCGGCGAGGTCGACCAGCGGCAGCGTCAGCCTGCGGGCCTGCACCATCGCCAGGCCGACCGTGACGGCCACGCCGAGCAGGGCCAGGCTGCCGACGAGCAGGAGCAGCCGCAGCGCGGCGTCGCGGACCTGCGCCTCCGGGCGCGACACCCGCACCCGCACCCGGCCTTGCGCCGCCGTCGCCGACAGCACGCGACCGCGCCGCTGCGGCCCGGCGGTGAGCGTCCGGCCGTCCGGCAGCGTGATCGAGACATGCCGTCCCGGGTACTCCCGGGCGAGGACCGCGGGGGTCACCGGCTGGCGCGCCTCCAGGCTGTAGCCCACGCCGCCCGCGATCGAGGACGCCTCCCGGTCCAGTGACCGGCCGGCCTCCTCGTAGACGAGCTTGTGCGCGGCGTAGGCGAGGGGTATGCCGAGCAGGAGCAGCGCGACCACCGCCACCGCGAGCGTCGACAGGAGCAGTCGGCGCCTCATCAGGGCTCCTTCAGGGGTGGGGCCGCGGACCGTGCGGCAACGCGCACCGGGGGCCTCTCGGGAAGGCCCCCGGCGTCCCGCCGGGCCGCGGCGGCCGGAGCTAGTCGCCGCGCTCGAACCGGAAGCCGACGCCCCGCACCGTGGTGATGTAGCGGGGACTGCCGGCGTCGTCGCCGAGCTTGCGGCGCAGCCAGGAAATATGCATGTCGAGGGTCTTGGTGGAACCCCACCAGTTGGTGTCCCACACCTCGCGCATGATCTGTTCGCGGGTCACGACCTTGCCCGCGTCCCGCACGAGGACGCGCAGCAGGTCGAACTCCTTGGTGGTGAGCTGCAGCTCCTGTTCGCCCATCCAGGCGCGGCGCGACTCGGCGTCGATCCGCACCCCCTGGACGATCGGAGTCTCGGTGCTGCCCCGGCGCAGCAGGGCGCGCACCCGCGCGAGCAGCTCCGCCAGCCGGAACGGCTTGGTCACATAGTCGTCCGCGCCCGCGTCCAGCCCGACGACGGTGTCGACCTCGTCGGCACGGGCGGTCAGGATCAGGATGGGCACGCCGTGCCCCTCGGCCCGCACCCGGCGGGCCACCTCAAGGCCGTCCAGCTCGGGAAGGCCGAGATCGAGGACGATCAGGTCCACGCCGCCCCCGAGCGCCCGCTCCAGCGCCTGAGGGCCGTCGGGGCTGACTTCGACGGTGTACCCCTCGCGACGCAGCGCGCGGGCGAGAGGCTCGGAGATGGACGTGTCGTCCTCGGCGAGCAGTACTGAGGTCATGAACCGATCGTATGACCAAACTTGACCTTTGCTCGGCTACCGCCGCGCTCTTGACCTGCGGTTTGCCACTCGTAGTACATCCACGATCACCATTTTTCAGTCGCGATCGGGATGTAGGCCGCATCACGCCCGCAGGGCGGGGGGCCCGGCCAGGTCGAGGACCGCGACCGAGGCGCCCGGCAGCACCACCGAGGCCGTTCCGGAATCGCCGAGGCCGACCGGGTCAAGGCGAATCGCCGGATCCGACGCGATCAGCAGCCCGGGGGCGGCCCCGCCGGAACCGGGCACCGGAACCAGGGCGGGCCGGTCACCGAGGTTCGCCGCCACGCACACCGAGCCGCGCCGCACGGTCAGCCACCGCGCCGCGACGTCGTCCGCCCCGTCGTCCGGTCCGCCGGGCGCCCCGTCGTGCGTCTCGACCGTCGCCGCGGTCAGCCGGGGGTCGTTCAACTCGGGCCGGGAGCGGCGCAGCGCGATCAGGTCGCGGTGCCATTCGAGCAGGCCGGCGTGCGGCGGCCGGTCCGGTTCGGTCCAGTCGAGGACGGACCGGCGGAAGGTTTCCACAGCCTGTGGATCGGGGATCTCGCCGCTCCAGCCGTGCCGGGAGAACTCGCGCCGCCGCCCCTCGCTGACCGCGCGCGCCAGCTCCGGGTCCTGGTGGTCGGTGAAGTAGCACCAGGGGGTCGTCGCGCCCCATTCCTCGCCCATGAAGAGCATGGGCGTGAAAGGCGAGAGCAGGAGCAGCGCCGCGCCGACTTTGAGCAGGCCAGGAGACGGCAGAAGGGCGCCGATGCGGTCCCCCGCCGCGCGGTTGCCCACCTGGTCGTGGTTCTGGAGAAAACCGAGGAACCTGTGCGCGGGCGTCTCCCGGACATTCACAGGCCGGCCGTGATGCCGTCCCCGGTAGGTCGACATGGTGCCGTCGTGCACGAAGGCTCTGGTGAAGGCCTTCTTCAGCGTTTCCAGAGAGCCGAAGTCGCAGTAGTAACCCTGCCTTTCACCGGTGAGCGCGGCGTGCAGGGCGTGGTGGAAGTCGTCGCTCCACTGGGCGTCCAGCCCGTAACCGCCCGCTTCTCTGGACGTCACCAGGCGCGGGTCGTTCAGATCCGATTCGGCGATGAGGAACAGTTCCCGGCCGAGGTGGGCCGAAAGCGCCGCCACGGCGCGTCCCATCTCTTCCAGTAGGTGCACCGCGCCGTGGTCGGTGATGGCGTGGACGGCGTCGAGGCGCAGCCCGTCCAGGTGGTAGTCGCGCAACCACATCAGCGCGTTCTGGACGACGAACGCGCGAACCTCGTCCGACCCTTCCTGGTCGAAGTTCACTGCGTCGCCCCACGGGGTGGCATGGGCGCTCGTGAAGTACGGGCCGAAACTTCCCAGGCGATTCCCGTCCGGTCCCAGATGGTTGTAGACGACGTCCAGCACTACGGCCAGACCGCGCGCATGGGCGGCGTCCACGAAACGCTTCAGACCGTCGGGCCCGCCGTAGGGCTCGTGCGGCGCCCAAAGGTGAACACCGTCGTATCCCCAGCCGTGACGGCCGGGGAAGGACGCGACCGGCAGCAGTTCCACGGCGTCGATGCCGAGTGCCGCCAAGTGGTCGAGACGTTCGATCGCCGCGTCGAACGTGCCTTCGGGCGTGAAAGTGCCCACGTGCATCTCGTACAGGACGCTTCCGGCGAGCGGGCGTCCGTGCCAGTGCCGGTCGGTCCAGGCGAACCGTCCGTGGTCGTAGACGCGGCTCTGACCGTGGACGCCGTCGGGCTGCCAGGGTGAACGGGGGTCGGGCAGCACCTCGTCCGCCCCGTCCAGGACGAACCCGTAGTCGGTGCCGTGGGAGGCGTCCGGCACCACGGCCTCCCACCATCCGGAAGGCCCCGGATCGGGAGACCGCGGCTCCATGGCGTACCGGGCGCCGCCCGCCTCGACGTCCACGCGGCCGGCGGCCGGGGCCCACACCTCGAAACGCGCGCTCACCGATCGATCTCCCTGGGGACGAGCAGCGCGACGGGAAGGTGCTCGAACACGCGCGAGGCGTCCAGGATCGGGCCCATGTGCGTGCAGCCGGTCAGGACGTCCCGCCAGCCCTGACGGCGGACGTCCACGCGGGTCCCCTTCCAGCCCCCGCGGCTCTCCAGCCCCACGGGGAGCCGGGTGGCGAGCGCGACGGCCTCGCCCCGGGCGAACCCCACGACGTGGTCGGCGGCGGGCCCGCGCGCGGTGATCGGCTCGTGCCGGGAACCGGGCCCGAACCACTCCGGATGGGACCGGCGCAGCCGCAGCGCCCGGGACGTGACCAGCAGCTTCTCGTCGTCCACCTCCTTCGGCTGCCGCCCGGTGTCGAGCCGGAACAGGTGCTCGCGGCGCCGCCCGTAGTCGACCGGCCGCCGGTTGTCGGGGTCGACCAGCGACAGGCCCGTCATCTCGCATCCCTGGTAGACGTCCGGGACGCCCGGCATCGCCAGCTGGACGAGCTTCTGCCCGAGCGTGTTCACGCGCGCGTACGGGGCCAGCTTCGCGACGAAGGACGTCATGTCGGTCACCAGGTCCGGATCGGCCAGGACGCCGCGCGCGTACTCCAGGACGGCCTCCTCGTAGCCGGAATCCTGTTCGGCCCAGGAAGTGCGCGTCTTGGCCTCGCGCATCGCCTTGGTGAGGAACTCCTCCAGCCTCCCGATGGTGAGCGGCCACGCACCGACGAGCGTCTGCCAGAACAGGTACTCCAGGTCCGGTTCCAGGGGTGATGTGCCGGGCCCCCAGTTCCGCCACCGTTCCACCGATTCGGCCCACTCCGCGGGCAGTTCCGACAACACCGCCAGCCAGGCCCGCACGTCCTCCTCGCGCTTGGTGTCGTGCGTGGACAGCGTCGTCATCGTCAACGGCCAGTCGCGGGCGAGCCGGATGCAGAACGCGTGGAAGTCCGGCTGCCCGACGCTGAACCGGCCCGGCGCGCCGCCCACCTCGTTCAGCGCGGCCATGCGGTTCCAGCGGTAGAACGCCGTGTCCTCCACGCCCTTGGCGGCGAGCGGGGAGGAGGTCTGCTGGAAACGCACGATGAACTCGGCGTCGGTGCGCTCACCGCGCCCCAGAGCCAGGTCCACGATGACCTCAAGGTCGTCGTACAGGTCCTGTGGCAGGTGGGTGCGCGCACGGCGGGCGGCCTCGTTCACGACGTCCACGGCCTGCTGGGGAGCGTCCTCCCCGGGCACGACGTACGCGCGGTAGACGGGCATGGAGACCAGCAGTTCGACCAGTGCCCTCTCCAGGCCGGGACGGCGCTCGCCCACGACCCGGGCGAGGACGCGCTGGAGCCGCTCGATCTCGGGCCTGAGGCCGTGCTCGGCGGCGTGCGTCCGGGCGTCGCGCTCGACCTCCTCGAAGGAGGCCGGGTTGCCCCTCAGCGACACGTAGTAGTCGGTCAGCGGCCCCTCCCCGGCGGGGTCGAGGAACAGCCCGCCGATCATGCCGAGCGCGTCGTAGCCGGTGGTGCCCGCGCACGGCCAGTCCGGCGGCAGCCGCTCCTCCCCCTCGGTGATCTTCTCGACGAGCAGCCAGCGGTCCGGCGCGGCCTCGGCGAGCCGCCGCAGGTAGCCGCGCGGGTCGGCGAGCCCGTCGGGATGGTCGACGCGCAGCCCGTCCACCAGACCGTCCCTGACCAGGTTCAGCAGGAGCGCGTGCGTGCGCTCGAAGACCTCCGCGTCCTCCTGCCGCAGCCCGATCAGGCCGGAGATGTCGAAGAAGCGCCGGTAGTTGGGCTCGCCCTCGCCGGGCGGGACGAGCCGCCCGCCGCCGGCGTCCCAGTCGACGTCGAACCACCGGGCGAACCGCGACCGCGGCCCCTCCGCCAGGACGTCGGCGAAGGGCAGGTTCAGCCCGGCCGGCTCCGGGATCGCCATGTGGTTCGGGACGACGTCCACCAGCACCCGGAGCCCGTGCGCCCGGAACCGGGTCACCATGGCGCCGAACGCCTCCGGTCCGCCGAGCTCCTCCGACAGCCGGGAGTGGTCGACGACGTCGTAGCCGTGCGTGGAGCCCGGCGCGGCCTGCAGGACCGGCGACAGGTAGACGTGCGACACGCCGAGGGCCGCGAGGTAGGGGGCCAGCGCCGCGGCGTCGGCGAACCCGAAGTGCGCCTCGGGCGTCCCTCGGAGCTGGAGGCGGTAGGTGCCGGTCGGCGGCGCGGCGAGGGCGTCCTCCTCCGGGACGCCGCCGTCCACGCGTTCGGATGTCTCCGCCCGTTCGGGGCTGTGGTCCTCGGACACGGTTTCCTCGGGGGGTTCGGTGACGGGCATCGGTTCCTCGGGGGCGGGCTCGGCCTCCATCTCGTACCCCCGCCTCAGACCCGGCGCATGACCTGGATGGACCGGGCGGCGACCGGCACGTTCTCGCGGGACTTCACGACGGGCGACTCCTCCTCGGCGAGCAGCGGATCGGCGGTGTCGAGCACCTTTATCCACATCTGCCCGTACAGCACGGGCGGAAGCGCGAACGCCAGGTCCCCGTCATGGGCGTTGATCAGCAGCAGGAACGAGGCGTCCCTGACCTGCCGTCCGCGCCGGTCCGGTTCGCCGATCGCGTCGCCGTTCAGGAACACGGTGAGGGACTTGTTGAAGCCGGCGGACCAGTCGCGGCCGGTCATCTCCGCCCCGCCGGGCGTGAACCAGACGAGGTCGGGCAGATCCTCGGGCCTCGCTCCCGCGCGGGTGCGCTTGGAGCTCTCGTCGCCGCCCGTGAAGAAGCGCCGCCGCCGGAACACCGGATGCTCGGTGCGCAGCGCCGACAGGCGGCGGACGAAGTCGAGCAGCGGGCCGCGCTCGTCGAAGAACGTGTCGTCGCGCAGGCCCGTCCAGTCGACCCAGGACAGCTCGCTGTCCTGGCAGTAGGCGTTGTTGTTGCCGCCCTGCGTCCGCCCTATCTCGTCGCCGTGCAGGAGCATCGGCACGCCCTGCGACAGGAACAGCGTGGTCAGGAAGTTGCGCTTCTGCCGCTCGCGCAGCGAGATGATGTCGAGGTCGTCGGTCTCGCCCTCGTGGCCGCAGTTCCACGACCGGTTGTCGTCGGTGCCGTCCCGGTTCCCCTCCCCGTTGGCCTCGTTGTGCTTGCCGTCGTAGGAGACGAGGTCGTGCAGCGTGAAGCCGTCATGGCAGGTCACGAAGTTGATCGAGGCGATGGGACGGCGGCCGTCGTCGGCGTACAGGTCGGACGAGCCCGTCAGCCGGGAGGCGAAGTCGGGCAGCGTGCCCGGCTGCCCGCGCCAGTAGTCGCGCGTAGTGTCCCGGTACTGGCCGTTCCATTCCGTCCACAGCGGCGGGAAGTTGCCGACCTGGTAGCCGCCCTCCCCCACGTCCCACGGCTCGGCGATCAGCTTGACCTGGGAGACGACCGGGTCCTGCTGGACGAGGTCGAAGAACGCCGACAGCCGGTCCACCGCGTGCAGCTCGCGGGCCAGCGTCGCGGCGAGGTCGAAGCGGAACCCGTCCACGTGCATCTCGGTCACCCAGAACCGCAGCGAATCCATGATCAGCTGCAGGACGTGGGGGCTGCGCATCAGCAGGCTGTTGCCGGTGCCCGTGGTGTCCATGTAGTAGCGGCCGTCGTCCTCCGTGAGCCGGTAGTACGAGGCGTTGTCGAGGCCGCGGAACGACAGCGTCGGCCCGAGGTGGTTGCCCTCGGCGGTGTGGTTGTAGACGACGTCCAGGATCACCTCGATCCCGGCCTCGTGCAGCGACTTCACCATCGCCTTGAACTCCAGCACCTGCTCGCCGCGCTGGCCGGACGAGGAGTACTCGTTGTGCGGCGCGAAGAAGCCGATGGTGTTGTAGCCCCAGTAGTTGCGCAGCCCGCGGCTCGTCAGCGCGTCGTCGTGGACGAACTGGTGGACGGGCATCAGCTCGACCGCCGTCACCCCGATCGAGCGCAGGTGGTCCGTGATCACCGGGTGGCCGAGCGCCGCGTACGTGCCGCGCATCGCCGGCGGGATGTCCGGATGCCGGGCGGTGAGCCCCTTGACGTGCGCCTCGTAGATCACCGTCTCGTGGTAGGGGGTGCGGGGCGGGCGGTCGTCCCCCCAGTCGAAGTACGGGCTGACGACCACCGACCGCATCGTGTGGCGCGCCGAGTCGGCGTCGTTGCGCGACCAGGGGTCTCCGAAGTTGTATCCGAAGCACGCCTCGTCCCAGTCGACCTGGCCTTCGACGGCCTGGGCGTACGGGTCGAGCAGCAGCTTCGAGGGGTTGCAGCGCAGGCCGCGCGGCGGATCGTACGGCCCGTGCACCCGGAACCCGTACCGGCGTCCCGGCATGACGCCCGGCAGGTAGCCGTGCCACACGAAGGCGTCCACCTCCGGCAGCGTCAGCCGCGTCTCCTCACCGTCGCCCGCCGGTCCGTCGAACAGGCACAGCTCCACCTTCTCGGCCACCTCGGAGAAGACGGCGAAGTTCGTTCCCGCGCCGTCGAACCGGGCCCCCAGGGGGTAGGCGTCACCCGGCCAAACCTGAGCCAATTGGTCCGCCCTTCGTAGGGTGCGGCGCCGGGCGCCCGACCGCGCACGTTCCGGGGGCCGCACCCCGGAAGCCCTTCCCTCTGGGGGATGGATCACACCGATCAGGACCCCACTGGCCAGAACGGACATCCGTGGGTTACGTTAGGGGAGCCTTACCTTAATGAGGGCGCCCTAACCGGCGCCGGTGGGGCACGCTGCGAAGAGGACGAGCCGCACGGAAGGTCTCCCACCGGAATGTACGTCTGCATCTGCAACGCCGTCACCGAGGACGACGTTCACGGCTGCATGGCGAGCGGTTGCACGACGGCCAAGGCCGTCAAGGCGGCCTGCGGCTTCAAGCCGGGCTGCGGTCTGTGCACCAAACGCATCCACACGATGGTCAGCGAGTACCGCGCCTCCACGGCCCTGGCGGACGCCCTGCTCGGCGGCAACGATCCCGCGTCCACGACCGCCGCCTGAACAGACCCCTCCCTCACGTTCCGTTCCAATAGGGGAACGCGCTGTGGGCGATTAGGTACTGTCCCGGATCCGGCCCGGCATGGAAGCATGGGGCCATGGAAGGCGACAACGACATCATCGCTCTGCTGAACGAGCAGCTCACCGCCGAGCTCACGGCGATCAACCAGTACTTCCTGCACTCCAAGATGCAGGAGAACTGGGGCTTCACCCGCATCGCCAAGCACACCCGCGACGAGTCCTTCGACGAGATGCGGCACGCGGAGCGGCTCACCGACCGGATCCTGTTCCTGGAGGGCCTGCCGAACTACCAGAAGCTCGGCACCCTGCGCATCGGGCAGACGATCGTCGAGCAGCTCAAGGCGGACCTGGAGATCGAGATGGAGGCCGTGGCCCGGCTGCGGCCCGGCATCGAGCTGATGCGCTCGCGCGGCGACGTCACCTCCGCACGGATCTTCGAGGACATCCTCGCCGACGAGGAGGAGCACATCGACTACCTGGAGACCGAGCTGAGCCTCGTTCAGGCCCTCGGCGAGCAGAACTACCTGCAGCGCCTCACCGAACCGCCCGGCGAGGGCGGCCCGAGCCCCGTCTGAGCCCTACGTCGCCCGCCCGCCGCTCCTGCGCAGCACGTACGGCTGGATGATGCCGAGACCGCGGACCGGGCGCTTGACGATCCGCGTGACCTCGTAGCCCGGCGCCTTCTCCAGGCACGCCGCCAGCTCCGCGTCGATCACCACCGCGCCCGGCCGGGCGAGCGAGGTGAGCCGGGCCGCGAGGTTCACGGTCGTGCCGAACACGTCGCCCATCAGCGGCAGGACGGGCCCGTGGGCGACGCCGACCCGCACGTCCGGGACCTCGGTCTCGTCCTGGATCGCCGCCGCCACCGTCAGCGCGATCTCCGCGCCGATCTCCGGCGTCGCCGCGCTGAACAGCACCTCGTCGCCGAGCGTCTTGACCAGCCGGCCGCCGCAGGAGGCGATGATGTCCGCGGCGGTCTCCTCGAACCACTCCACGACGCGGGCGAGCTCGATCTCCTCCAGCTCCCGGCTGACCTGGGTGAAGGAGACCATGTCCGCGAACCCGACCGTGGTCATCGGCCGGCCCGCCGAATCGCCGTTCTCCCGGCTCGCCGCCGCGGCCAGCGCCCGCGTCCCCGCGGCCGCGAGCTGCCGCCGCCAGGCGTGCAGGACCAGCGGCTCGAAGTCGCCGATGTGCTTCTCGGCGATGTCCACCACCGTGTCCACCGCCTCCGCGGACGGCGTCTCGGTCAGGTCCTGCGTCAGCATGCTGCGCAGCAGGTTGACCTGCCACTCGGCGAGCCGCGTCATGGTCTGGCCGAACGCCCTGACCAGCCGGATCACGCCGTCCTCGTCCAGGATCCCGTCGTCGACGAGCCGGCGGAGCCGGTCCAGCGCCGCCACGTCGCCCTCGGTGTAGGCGATCGTCTCGTCCGGCATCGACGGGTAGCCGAACGCCCGCCAGATCCGTCCGGCGAAGTCCCGCGACACGCCGGACAGCCGGACCGCCTCGACGCGGTTGTACCGCAGCTCGCCGCCCAGCAGGAGCTCTTCGATCTCCTTCGGATCCGGCAATCCGGCCGCCATCATCCGCCCCTCAGTCCGCGGCCGCCGTGGGCCGTGGCGGCGGCGTCGTGAATCGGTACCCGCACATATCGTCGCAGATCAGCATCAACGTCAACGGACGGATGCCGGATCGCCTCGTCCCGTTCACCGGACGTGCACCACATCGCCCGCACTGACCGCCGTGTCGCCGGCCGGTCCGGCCACCACGAGGCGGCCCTCCTCGTCCACGTCCCGCGCCGTCCCGGTCAGCCGCTCGCCGCCGGGCATCTCCACCCGCACCTCGCGGCCGAGGGTCGCGCACAGGTCCCGGTACGCGGTGCGCAGCCCGCTGCTCTCCGGATCGCCGCCGAGCGCCGTCCACTCCTGGTACCAGGTGCCGAACTCGCGCAGGATCGCGCGCAGCAGCGGCGCCCGGTCGCTGAGCGGCGCGCCCTCGATCGCGAGGGACGTCGCGGTCGGCACCGGCAGCTCCTCCTCGCGCAGGCCCACGTTCAGCCCCACCCCGACCACGAGCCCGCCGTCGACCATCTCGGCGAGGATCCCGGCGAGCTTGCGGTCCCCGACCAGCACGTCGTTCGGCCACTTGAGGCGCACGTCCACCGCGGTGTCGCCGTCCTCACCGCCCTCGCCGCCGTCGCCGAGGAACCCCTCCCCCGCCTGCGACCAAGCGGTCATCCGGCGGAGGGCGGTGGCGACCGCCACGCCGGTCAGCAGCGACGCCCACCCGAACCGCGCCACCGGGACGCGGGGACGCAGCAGCATCGAGAACGTCAGGCCCGACCGCGGCGGCGCCGTCCAGGTCCGCCCGAGCCGCCCCCGGCCCGCCGTCTGCAGCTCGGTGACCAGCACGGTCCCCTCCGGCGCGCCCTCCCGCGCCCGCTCCGCGAGGTCGGCGTTGGTGGACCCGGTCTCCTCCACCACGCGGACGTCCCGCCACAGCCCGCCCTCCCGCACGAGCGCGCGCCGCAGCGCCGCCTCGTGCAGCGGCGGCCGGCCGAGATCCCCATAACGCGAGTCGCTCACACGACCAATCCAACCTCATCCCGAAGTCGATCTTGGGACCGGCGTCCGGCCGCGGCGGCCGCGCTCGTTAGGGTGCCCCCATGGATGGTGCGACGCTGGATGGTGTGACGCTGCGGCGCGACGGGCACGTCGCGGAGATCGTGCTGGACCGCCCCGAGGCCCTCAACGCCCTGTCGACCGCGATGGCCCGGCGCCTCGCGGGCGTGTGCGCCGAGGTCGCGGCGGACGCGTCGGTCCGCGCGGTGGTCCTCAGCGCCGCCGGGGAGAAGGCGTTCTGCGTGGGCGCCGACCTCAAGGAGCGCAACGCGATGAGCGACGAGGAGATCCTCGCGCAGCGCCCCGTCTTCCGCGCCGCGTTCGGCGGCGTCCTGAACCTCCCGCAGCCGGTGGTCGCGGCCGTGCACGGCTACGCCCTCGGCGGCGGCTGCGAGTTCGCGCTGTCCGCCGACATCGTCGTCGCGGACGAGTCGGCCGTGTTCGGCCTCCCCGAGGTGGGCGTCGGCCTCGTGCCCGGCGGCGGCGGAACCCAGCTCGCGCTGCGCCGCCTCGGCCCCGGCAAGGCCGCCGACCTGGTCTTCACGGGCCGCCGCCTCGGCATCGAGGAGGCCCTCGCCTACGGCCTCGCCGACCGCCGGGTCCCCGCGGGCACCGCCCGCGAGGAGGCCCTCGGCATCGCCGAGGTCATCGCCGGCAACTCCCCCACCGCCGTCCGCGCCGCCAAGCGCGCGATGCGCCAGGGCGGCGGCGCCGCCCTGGAAGCCGCCCTCGACCTCGAAGAGAACGCCTGGCGCACCGTCGCCTTCTCCGCCGACCGCCGCGAGGGCATCGCCGCCTTCAACGAGAAGCGCAAGCCGGTCTGGCCGACTTGACCTAGGGGGCGACCCCTGGAACCCCCTGCCCGTGGCGGGGGCTCGGCTTCTAGGTGAGGGTGTCGGAGTGGCCTGCCTTCAGGCGGGGCCACTGGGCCATCGGGCGGCCGTCGGCGCGGAAGAAGCCGCCGTCGACCGACCCCTCGCGCGGCCAGCCTTCAGGCGAGTCCTCCCACGCCTCCTGGCGCCCGTAGACGGACATGTCCATGAGCGAGTAGGCGATGTCCATGGCCTCGACGCCGCGGCCGTTCGTCCAGTAGGTCTCGAAGACGCGGTCGCCGTCCCGCAGGTAGAAGACCAGGTGGAACATGCCGGCCCGGCGGCCGGTGAGCAGGGTTTCGGCGGAGTCCTGGGCGGAGTACCAGGGCATCTCCCAGCCCATGAAGTCGCGGTACCGCACGCTCTCCTCGTAGGGGCCCTGGCAGAGGGTGGCGTAGGTGATGCCCGCGGCGTGCAGGTTGGAGAGCTCCCTGACCTGGCCGTTGAAGTACGTGCAGCCGTCGCACTGCTCGGCGGCGGGCCGGCCGGCGGACCACATCATGTAGTACGCGATCAGCTGGCGGCGGCCCTCGAAGGCGTCCAGCAGCGTCACGGGGCCGTCCGGGCCGGTCAGGGGCGCGGAGGCGTCCACCTCCACCATCGGCAGCCGCCGCCGCGCCGCCGCGATCGCGTCGCCCGCGCGGGTGTGGGCCTTCTCCCTCTCCCGCAGGGCGTCCAGCTCGGCCTGCCAGGCGGCCCGGTCGACCACCTCGGGCATCGGCGTCGTGGGGTTCATGGCTTCCCTTCCTCTCGGTGGACCGTCGCCCCACCGACGAAGGGCGCCCGCCGGGATCGACACCCGCGGCGAAGAATTCCTCAGAGTTCGCGGAGGCGGCGCGCCAGATAGCGGCGCTCGGGCTCGGTGGGCGCGAGCGCCAGCGCCTCCTCGTACGCCGCTCTGGCCTCGGCGGCGCGGCCGTCGCGACGGAGCAGGTCGGCGCGGGTCGCGGGCAGGAGGTGGTACCCGGCGAGCCTCCCGGACGCCGCGAGCTCGTCGACGAGGGCGAGGCCGGCCGCGACGCCGTCCGCCATCGCGACCGCCACGGCGCGGTTGAGGTCCACGACCGGGGACGGCGCCAGCCGGGCCAGCTCGCCGTACAGTGCCGCGATCTGCGGCCAGTCGGTGGCCGCCGCGTCGGGCGCCGTGGCGTGGCAGGCGGCGATGGCGGCCTGCACCTGGTAGGGGCCGGAGCGCCGCATCGCGACCGCCCGGTCGAGCGTCTCCACGCCTTCGGCGATGAGCGCCCTGTCCCATCGGGACCTGTCCTGGCCCTCCAGGGTGACCAGGACGCCGCCGTCCGTGCGCGTGGGGCGGCGGGCCTCGTGCAGCAGCATCAGCGCGAGCAGCCCCCGCGGCTCGGGTTCGGCCGGCATCAGCCGGACGAGCACGCGCGCCAGGTGGACGGCCTCGGCCGTCAGCCCCTGCCGCTCCTCCCCGCCGTAGCCCTCGTTGTAGATCAGGTAGAGCACCGCGAGGACGGCGGCGAGGCGCCGCGGGAGATCCGCGGCCGCCGGGACCCGGTACGGGACGCCCGCCTCCCGGATCTTGCGCTTCGCGCGGACCAGGCGCTGCGCCATCGCGGGTTCGGCGGTCAGGAACGCCCTGGCGATCTCGGCGGTGCTCAGCCCCGCCAGCGTGCGCAGGGTGAGCGCGACCCGGGCCGGGAACGGCAGCGCCGGGTGGCAGCAGGTGAAGATCAGCCTGAGCCGCTCGTCGGGGACGTCCTCCTCCGCGGGCTCACCGGCGCCGCCGGCCGCGAGCAGGCGCAGCTTGGCCGCGCCGGCCGCGTCGCGGCGCAGCCGGTCGCGCGCGCGGTTGCGGGCCGCCGTGGTGAGCCAGGCGCCCGGGCGGCGCGGGACGCCGTCGCGGGGCCAGCTCGCCAGCGCGGCGGCGAAGGCGTCCTGCGCGCAGTCCTCGGCCAGGTCCCAGTCGCCGGTGGCCGCGATCAGGGTGGCGACGACCTGGCCCCACTCGTCCCGGTACGCCGCGTCGACGGCCGCCCGCACGCGGTCGCCGGGCGCGGTCATTCCCAGAGGGGGCGGATCTCGACGCGGCCCCAGCGCGCGTAGGGGTGGCCGGCGGCGATCTCGATCGCCTCGTCCAGGTCCGCGCACTCGATGATCAGCAGGCCGCCGACGAAGTCCTTGGTCTCGGCGAACGGCCCGTCGGCGACCAGGGTCTCCCCGTCGCGGACCCGAACCGTGGTGGCGTCCGCCACCGGCCGCAGCCGCGCGCCGAGGATCCTGGCGCCGCGCCGGTCCAGATCCGCGTGCCAGGCCTGGTGCCCCGGATCGGCCGCCAGCTCCTCGTTGCTCGGCGAGACCGACTCGTCGTCGCAGATCAGCAGCGCGTACCTCATGCACTGATTCTGCCCAGGGGGGCGACCCCCTGGAACCCCGTCACGAGCCGGACGATCCTCACGCCACAGTGCGGGTGTGTTGTGTCCGTGCGGGTTCGCCGGTGTCGCTGCGGTCGCCCGGCTCGGCGGGTCGTGCGACCTCCAGGCGCCAGAACGCCTTCCGGCCACCCGACCCGCGCCCCGGCTCAGGCCCACTCCGAGAGCGTTGGACCTGCATGGTTCGCACCCTCTTGGGCTTGTGGCTCAGCCCGGGGCGCGGGCAGGCGCGTGGAGCGAGTGCAGCGAGCGCAACGCGCATGCCCGCCGACGCAGGCGACCGCAGCGACGCCACACCGGCCGTCACAGGCACAGCGAACCGCAACGGCGGCGTGAGGATCGCCTGCGTCGCGACGGGGGTTCCAGGGGGTCGCCCCCCTGGGCCAGCACGGCGTCAGCCCGTGTTCTGGAGGCCGGCGGCGACGCCGTTGACCGACAGCAGGAGCAGGTCCTCCAGGTGGGCGCGCTCCGCGTCGTCCTCCACGCCCGCGCGCAGCGCCTTCAGGGCCCGCAGCTGGAGGTGGGAGAGCGCGTCCACGTAGGGGTTGCGGAGCTCGACCGCGCGGGACAGGACCCTGCGGTTCTCCAGGAGGCGGTCGTGGCCGGTGACCGCCAGGACAAGGCGGCGGGTGCGGTCGTACTCGGTCAGGACGGTCTCGGAGAGCTCGGGGCGCTCGCCGAGGGCCAGGTAGCGCTCGGCGATCGCCCGGTCGGACTTGGCGAGGCTCATCTCGGCGTTGTCGAGGAGGGTGTTGAACAGCGGCCACGCCTCGTAAGCCTCGCGGAGCTCGGCGAGGTCGCGGCCGTCGTCGGAGACGGCGGCGAGGCCGCTGCCGAGGCCGTACCAGCCGGGGAGGTTGACGCGGGTCTGCGTCCAGGCGAACACCCAGGGGATGGCGCGCAGGTCCTCCAGGCCGCGGGCGGCCTTGCGGCGGGCCGGGCGGGAGCCGATGCGCAGCTCGGCGATCTCCTCCAGGGGGCTGACCCGGGCGAACCAGAGGGCGAAGTCCTCGGTCTCGATGAGGGACCAGAAGGCGGCCCTGGCCGCCTCGCTGATCTTGTCGGCGAGGGGGCGGAAGCGGGCGGCCGCCTCGCGGGCGCGGTCCTGGACGGCGTCGGTCGAGGCGAGCAGGACGGCGCTGGTGACCTGCTCGACGTGCCGCTTGGCGATCTCGGCGTGGCCGTACCGGGCGAAGATGACCTCGCCCTGCTCGGTGACCTTGAAGCGGCCCCCGACCGAGCCCGGCGCCTGCGCCAGGATCGCGCGGTTCGCGGGTCCGCCGCCGCGGCCCAGGGAGCCGCCGCGGCCGTGGAACAGCGTGAGCGTCACGCCGGCCCGGGCCGCCCACGCGGCGAGGGCCTCCTGCGTGTCGTAGAGCCGCAGGGTGGCGCTGGTCGGGCCGAGCTGCTTGGCCGAGTCGGAGTAGCCGAGCATGACCTCCAGGCGGCGGCCGGTGTCCTCCAGGCGGCGCCGCACGGCCGGGATCTCCAGCATCCCGTCGAGGACGGACGGCGCGCGCTCCAGGTCCTCGCCGGTCTCGAACAGCGGGATCACGTCCAGGACGGGGGCGCCCTCGCCGAGGGTCTCGGCGAGGGCGTGCACGTTGGCGATGTCCTCGGCGGAGCGGGTGAAGGAGACGATGTAGCGGTGGCAGGCGCGGACGCCGAACCGCTGCTGGATCCAGGCGATGACCCGGAGCGTCTCCAGGATCTCCTCGGTCATCTCCGAGCGCGGGCCTCCGGAGCGCACCTGCGCGAGGGCCTTCTCGTGCAGCTCGGAGTGCTGGCGGATCTCCAGCTCGGCGAGGTGGAAGCCGAACGTCTCGACCTGCCAGATGAGCTGCTGGACGCGCCCGTACGCCTGCCGGGGGGCGCCCGCGGCGGCGAGGGAGTCCTGGACGGCGCGCAGGTCGGCGAGCAGCTCCTCCGGGGAGGCGTAGGCGAGGTCGGCGTCGCGCTCGCGGGTCGCGGAGATGCGGGCGGCGGCGTGCAGGAGGAACTGGCGGTGCGGCTCCCCGGGCGACCGCTTGGCCGTCTCGCCGAGCAGCCGCGGGTGGGCCGTCCGGGCGGCGGCGAGGGCGTTCAGCAGGTCGCCGGACGCCGGGGTCGTCGACTCGTGGACGGTCAGCTCCCGGCCGATCCGGGCGCACGCCGCCTCCAGGGCGCGCAGGACGTGGTCCGCCTGGATCATGACCGCGTCCCGGGTGACCTGCGCGGTGACGTAGGGGTTGCCGTCGCGGTCGCCGCCGATCCAGCTGCCGAACCGCAGGTAGGGGCGGGCCTTCGGCGGCCGGGCGCCGGAGCCCTCGCCGTCCAGGGCGCGGTCCAGGGACCGGTAGACGTGCGGGACGACCCGGAAGATCGTCTCGTCGAACGCGGCCATCGCGGTGCGGACCTCGTCCAGCGGGTCCATCTGGGAGATCCGGCGCAGCGCGGTCCGCCACAGCAGGTCGATCTCCTCGCGGAGGCTGCGCTCGGTCTCCTCGCGCTCGCTCGCGCCGGGGTCGCCGTTCAGCCGGGCCAGCAGGTCGCTGATCCGCTGGATGGCGGTGACGACCGCGCGGCGGCGGGCCTCGGTGGGGTGCGCGGTGAACACCGGCCGGAACTCCAGGCCCTCGACGACGGCGTCGAGCCGGCCGTCGCCCGCGGCGCGGATCTCCTCGACCGCGGCGGCCACGGACCCGGAGACGGCGCCGCCGGTGTCGCGCTCCCGCAGCGTCCGGATGCGGTGGTGCTCCTCGGCCAGGTTCGTCAGGTGGAAGTACACGGTGAACGCGCGGGCGACCTGCCGGGCGCGCTCCAGCGACCAGCCGTCGACGATCGCGGCGACGTCGTCCCCGCCCGTCTCGCCGCGGCGGGCGGCGATCACCGCGTGGCGGAGCCGCTCGACGTCCTCCAGAAGTCCCGGCCCGCCGTACTCCACGAGGGAGTCGCCGAGCATGGCGCCGAGCAGCCGCACGTCGCGGCGCAGCGGTTCGGGCATGTCCTGCCGGAGGATGTCTCGCGTCTTCGTAGCCACCCGACCAAGGGTAACGAGAGGCCGCGAGGCGCTTCCCCACCGGCCCGCGCCTCCCGCGGGCCCGCGTCCGTCCCGGTCAGCGGGCCCCGGCCGCGAGCGCCGCATCAGCGGGCGGTTACCCTGGCGCGCATGGCGATGGAAGCCCCTGAACCCCCGGTGGACTACGACATCCACACCACGGCGGGAAAGATCGCGGATCTGGAACGGCGCCGCTACGAGGCGGTGCACGCCGGCTCGGCGCGCGCCGTGGAGAAGCAGCACGCCAAGGGCAAGATGACGGCCCGGGAGCGGATCGACGCGCTCCTGGACCCCGGCTCGTTCGTCGAGTTCGACGAGATGGCGCGGCACCGCTCCACCAACTTCGGGATGGAGAAGAACCGCCCCTACGGCGACGGCGTCGTCACCGGGTACGGCACGGTCGACGGACGTCCCGTCGCGGTCTTCAGCCAGGACTTCACCGTCTCCGGCGGCTCCCTCGGCGAGGTCTTCGGCGAGAAGATCTGCAAGGTCATGGACCACGCGGTCACGACCGGCTGCCCGGTGATCGGCATCAACGACTCGGGCGGCGCGCGGATCCAGGAGGGCGTGGTCGCGCTCGGCCTGTACGCGGAGATCTTCAAGCGGAACGTGCACGCCTCCGGCGTCATCCCGCAGATCTCGCTGGTCATGGGGCCGTGCGCGGGCGGGGCCGTGTACTCCCCCGCGATCACCGACTTCATCGTCATGGTGGACCAGACGTCCCACATGTTCATCACCGGGCCGGACGTCATCAAGACGGTCACCGGCGAGGAGGTGACCATGGAGGAGCTCGGCGGCGCCCACTCGCACAACTCGCGCTCCGGGGTCGCCCACTACCAGGGGTCGGACGAGGACGACGCGATCGAGTACGTCAAGGCGCTGCTGTCGTACCTGCCGTCGAACAACCTCTCGGACGCGCCCGCGTTCGACGTGCCCGTCGACCCCTCCGAGGTGGACGAGGAGCTCGACTCCCTCATCCCCGACTCCCCGAACCAGCCGTACGACATGCACACCGCCATCGAGCACGTGCTGGACGACGGCGAGTTCCTGGAGGTCCAGGCGCTGTACGCGCCCAACATCATCGTCGGCTTCGGCCGGGTCGAGGGCCACTCGGTCGGCGTCGTCGCCAACCAGCCGATGCAGTTCGCCGGGACGCTCGACATCGACGCCTCCGAGAAGGCCGCCCGGTTCGTCCGGACGTGCGACGCCTTCAACATCCCGGTGCTGACGTTCGTGGACGTCCCCGGCTTCCTGCCCGGCACCGACCAGGAGTGGAACGGGATCATCCGGCGCGGCGCGAAGCTCCTGTACGCCTACGCCGAGGCCACCGTCCCGCTCGTCACGATCATCACCCGCAAGGCCTACGGCGGCGCCTACGACGTCATGGGGTCCAAGCACCTCGGCGCCGACATCAACCTGGCCTGGCCGACCGCGCAGATCGCCGTGATGGGCGCGCAGGGCGCGGTCAACATCCTGTACCGGCGCGAGCTGGCCGCCGCGGACGACCCCGACGCCCGCCGCGCCGAGCTGATCACCGAGTACGAGGACGCGCTCGCCAATCCCTACATCGCGGCGGACCGCGGCTACATCGACAACGTGATCAAGCCGTCCGAGACGCGCGGGCAGGTCGTGCGGGCGCTGCGGGCGCTGCGCGAGAAGCGCAAGACCCTGCCGCCCAAGAAGCATGGGAACATCCCGCTCTAGCGGGGACACGCCGGGAATGTTGGAGATCTTGTGACCGCCGACAGCAAGCCGTTCCTCCGGGTCGTCCGCGGCGACCCGGGTCCGGAGGAGGTCGCGGCGCTCGTCGCCGTGCTGACCGCCCGCGCCCGGGCGGCCGCCGCGTCCGGCGACGGCGCGGCCCGGCCCGCCCCGTCGCGCTGGGCCGACCGCTCCCGGCTCGTCCGCGCCTCTCTCGCGGGCGGGCCGCGGCCGCGGGGGCCGGGCGCGTGGAGGGCGAGCGGTCTGCCGCGCTGACGCCCGGCGCCGGCCGCGCCGGGCGGCCCCGCGACATCTAAGCGTGGTTCGCACCCGGCAGGGCGCTCCGCACGAATAAGGTGGAAGGCCATGGCCACCTCGGAGTACGTCCCTCAGCCCGCGCGATACGCGATCTTCGTCGACGCGGGGTACCTCTACGCGGCCTCCGGGGCCCTCCTGCTCGGTTGCGGTTCCCGGCGCGAGTACCGGGTCGCCGCGGAGAAGTTGATCAAGGCGCTCACCGACCACGCCGACGAGCAGCGGCGCGGCGAGCTGCTGCGGGTGTACTGGTTCGACGCCGCGCCGAGGCGCCAGCCGACCGTCGACCAGCGGGTGATCGCCAACCTGCCGCTGGTGAAGCTGCGCCTGGGCAACCTGAACGCGCAGGGGCAGCAGAAGGGCGTGGACGCCCAGCTGCGCGCCGACCTGGAGGCCCTGGCCCGGCACCGCGCGATCACCGACGCGGTGCTGCTGGCCGGCGACGAGGACATGCTGCCCGCCGTGGAGGCCGCGCAGCGCTACGGCGTCCGCGTGCACCTGTGGGGCGTGGAGCCGACGCACGGCTCCAACCAGGCCGAGTGGCTGGTGTGGGAGTCCGACACGGTCGAGGTGCTGCCCGCCGAGTTCCTGCGCCCGTACTTCACCAAGGCCAAGGTGCTGCCGGTGCCCGCGCCCGGCTCCGCCGCCGCGGTCCGCGACGCCGCGGCCGCCGCGCAGCGCACCAGCCCCGTCCCGTCGCCGTCGCAGGTGTTCGCGGGACGTCCCCCGGCGGTCAAGCCGACGCCCGCGGCGGCCCGCGCGGCCGTCCCGGTGCCGGGCGCCGCCACCCCCGCCACGGTGGCCGCGTCGCTGAACTCCGCCACGGCCGCGCCGTCCGACGGCAAGCTCGGCCCCGACCGCGACCACATGCTGGAGATCGGCGAGCACGTCGCCCAGAAGTGGATCTTCGAGCGCGGCCGGGACAACATCCGCGACCTGCTGCCCGGCCCGATCCTGCCGCCCGTCATCGACAAGGAGCTGCTGATCGAGGCGGAGAAGGAGCTCGGCGGCTCGCTGCGCCCCTACCAGGAGGCCCGCACCTGGCTGCGGGACGGCTTCTGGGAGCGCGTCTACCGCGAGTTCGGCATAGGCATCGGCAAGTCCGACTGACGGACCGGCCGCGGCGCCTCAGCGGAGGATGTCGTGGCCTGCGCGGCGCGCGCGTCGGTGGGCGACGCGCATGGCGGCGCCCACTCCGAGCCGGTAGACGAGTCTGGACGGCGGTGTCCGGTAGGCGAGTTCCGTGTGCGGGGCGTAGCGCACCTCGGGGCCGTTCTCCAGCCAGCCGGTGTGGACGCGCTGGTGCTGCCCCTGGACGTACTTGGTGAAGGAGTGGGCGGTCAGGCCGGCGCGGCGCCCGCCGCCGGGGAGGATCCCGGGAGGCGGGTCGAGCAGTATGCCGTCCTGGTCGTCGCCGGTGACGGAGACGGGGATCACCATGGGGAAGCCGTCGGCGCCGGAGTCGGCGCCCAGCGTCTCCGGGTAGTCGCCGAGCGGGGCCGAGAGCGATGCGGCGCCCTGGACCAGCACGTATTCAGGCCGGTCGCTGTAGCCGTGGTCGCGCGTGTGGAAGGCCAGGGCGACCTTGGGCTCGCGCTTGATGCGCTGGAGCTTCTTCCAGCCTCCGACCGAACTGTTCACCGTGACGGTTCCGCCGTCGCGGTCACGTGCGCCGAAGTTGGTGACCGGGGTGAGCACCACCCCGCGGGCCGGGGTGACGGTGGCGAGGATGACGGCCTGGTCGCCGCCGATGATGTCGTCGACGGTGTCGGGCCAGTGCGCCAGGGTCATCGATCGCTCCCCTCAGAACGGGACCGAATCTAACAGACGTAAGTGTTTTTTAGAGGGGCCGGCGGGCTTTGCGCCGTTCGTGGCGGTGAACCGCGCACCCCGCGGACCGGCCGGCACCCGATACCGTCTCCGCAGTGAACACGTTTGGCAATTAGCCGGATGCAGAACGTCGTCCCTAGGTAAGGTCCCCGCCGTGATTGGGGGAGACCGCGCATGCAACCTCACAAGGGACGATCACGGGCCGCCGCGCTGCCGCTCGCCGCGGCCCTCGCGCTGACCGGCCTGGCCGGGTGCGAGTCGCCCGTCCCCTTCTACCGGCCCGGGGAGGGCTCCCCGGACGACCCGGTCGTCGGGCTCGGCGGACCGGCGCCCTACCTGCCGGCGCGCCCGGGCGGCGCGCCGCGCGCGTCCGAGTCCGGGCCGCCCGGCGGGGTGCCCGTCACGCCGGCGGGCGGCCGCGTCTACGCCGCCACCGGCCCCGGGATGCTCGCCCCGGCGGCCCGCGGGCTCCCGGCGCGGCTGTACGTGCCGAACGGCCCGTACGTCGACGTCCTCGACCCCGCCGGGCTCAGGCTCGTCGGCCGGTTCCCCACCGGGGCGCCGGTGTCGCGGGTGGCGCCGTCGTGGGATCTGCGGCGGCTGTGGGCCACCGACCGCGCGAACGGCCTGCTCGTCCCGCTCGGTCCGCGCAGCGGGAGACTGGGCCGCCCGGTCGGGGTCACCGCGCCGACCGGGCTCTACTTCTCCCCCGACGGCCGCGACGCGCTCGTCCTGGCACGCCGCCCGGACCGGATCGACGTGCGCGACCCGCGCACGATGGCGGCGCGGGGGACGGCGCCCCTGCCGTGCGCGGCCGGCCACGCCGACTTCACCCCCGACGGCGCGTCCCTGGTGGCCACGTGCGCCGCCGCCGGCGTGCTCGCCCGCGTCGACCTGGCGAGCCGCGCCGTCTCCGGCACGCTGCGGCTGCCCGGCGGAGCGCGGCCCGGCGACCTGCGCCTGTCCCCCGACGGGTCCGCCTTCTACGTCGCCGACGCCCGGCAGGGCGGGGTGTGGCTGGTGGACGCCCGGCGGTTCACCCCGCTGGGGTTCGTCCGGACGGGAGCCGGCGCCCGGGGCCTGGCGATCAGCAGGGACGCGCGCCGGCTCTTCGTCGTCGGCGGCGGCGCCGTCACCGCCGTCGAGTTCGGAACGCGGCGGGTCGCGGCGCGCTGGCCGCTGCCCGGCGGCGGCTCGCCCGCGCCGGGCGGGGTGTCCCCGGACGGGACGGCCCTGTGGCTCGCCGACCCCGCCGGGCTCGTCTACGCCGTCTCGACCCGGACCGGGCACGTCGTCCGGTCCGTCCGGGTCGGCGGGCGCCCGGCGGGGATGTGCGTGCATCCGCAGCCCGGCCGCTACTCGCTGGGCGGCACCGGCCTGTACCGCTAGCGGGGCCGGCTAGCGCGAACCGACATGGTGCCAGTCGGGGAGCAGCTCCTCGACGAGCGCCTCGGTCTCGGGCTGGAGCCCGTCGAACAGCGGGTCCCGGACGACGCGGCCGCGCAGCTCGTCCACGGCCACCTGGACCTGCGCGACGTCGCCGGTCGCGTGGGTGGCGCGGAGCAGGTCGCGCCACAGGCCCTCGTCCTCGGGGGCGAGCCGCAGCCCGGCGCGGGCCGCGCCCACCGCGCCGCGCGGGTCGCCCTCCTCCAGCCGCAGCACGACGAGGCGGTGCGCGACGTCGATGACCCGCGCGGGCGCCTCGAACTCCAGGTCGTGGTCGGCGAGCCAGGCGTACCGGCCGCGCGGCCGGTCGGCGAGGAGCGGGCCGCGGACGAGGTCCAGCGCGTACGCCATGTAGGCGGTCTCGGACGCCGGCTCGGCCGCCGACCGCCACACCAGCCACCGGAACACGTTCAGGTCGACGCGCACCTCGGAGCCGAGCCGGATCCGGCCCCGGTCGTCGTAGTACAGGTTGGGGCGGCCTCGGGCGTCGCGGCCGAGCCAGTCCGACACGCGGGCCACGCACGCGTCGCGGACCCCGGCGGAGACGCCGCGCGGCCAGACCGCGCCCGACAGCACCGTCGGATGGACGCCCTCCGGGTGTGCCGCGAGGTACACCAGCAGCTCCGTGCACAGCTCGCGGCGGGACTCGTCCATCGGCCCCGGCGCATCGACCTCGATCGGGCCGAGCAGCCGGACCTCCACCGACGACTCCTGCGCGGTCGGCGGCTCCTCGCCTCCGGCGAGGCCGGGCAGCTCCACCGGCTCCAGCCGCGCGGCCGTGCGGAACAGCTCGAACACGCCGCGGTAGTCGTCGTCGCCGACGAGCTGCGCCTCGACGTCGAAGCCGAGCACGCCGGCCGTCAGGCGCCCGGCGGCGTCGACGTCCCACGTCCAGGTGGCGCCCTGCACGTCGCCGGGCACGAGGTAGCCGGCGGCCATCCGGGTGCCGGTGCGGGCCAGCGCGACGAGCCGGTCGGCGTCCCGCTCGGGGGGCTGGTCGGCCATGATCAGGTAGTGCGGCATCCACGCCTCGCCGAACACGCCGCGGCAGCGCCCGGTGAGCACCGAGTCGACGCCGGACGCGGCCAGCGCCTGCCGCACCTCCTCGCTGCGGCCCTCCAGCTCGGGCAGCGCGTCCTCCAGCGTCGGGACGGACCGGACCCGGTCGGGGGCGATCTCCGCCAGGCCCTCGCCGAGCTCGGCGTCGAACCCGACGAGCGTGATCCGCATGTGGTCGGACCAGCGGTTGGTGGCCAGCTCCAGCGCGACCGCCGACAGCACGGCGCGGCGGGTCTCCTCGGGCCCGCGCAGCGCGATCAGCCCGTGCGCGGCCTCCAGGTCGACGAGGATGCGGCCGTTGTCGTTCGTGCCGATCGAGACCAGGCCGGGGTAGGGGGCGAGGACGTCGGCGAGGTCGGAGGCCTCCAGGCCCGGCAGCGCGTCGGCGCCCAGCCGCCACACCTGCCCGTCGTCGAACGCCTGCCAGGGCGCGGGCGGGTTCCGGTCGGCGGGCGCGATCCACAGGTCGAGGCTGCCGCGCCCGAGGTGCACGCCGTAGATGGTCGGCAGGGCGCGCCCGCCCGCCGCCATCGACTTGGACATGTGCCGAAGCCCGAGGTCGAGCAGCCGCGCCGCGTCGTCGTCGGCGCCGATCCGCAGGGCCCGCTCCGCCTCGACGGCCGCCCCCTCCGGCCGGCCGATCATGTGCCCGAACGCGCGGTGCCACATCTGGGTGCGGCGCCGCCGGCCGAGCGCGCCGAGCAGCCCGGCGGCGAGCAGCGACGCCGCGGCGAGTCCGTGCGGCCAGCTCACGTCGAACCTGTCGCCGGTCTCGGCCGAGGGCCTCTCCGTCCCGCCGTCGTGCGCGGGCGGCTGCGCGGTCTCCGTCCTGTCCGGCCCTGACTTCTCCGGCGCGGGCGCCTTCGGCTCGGTGTGCTGCGGCGCCGGGGTCGGCGAGGCCGACGGCCGCGGGACGACCGGCGGGGCCTGGGACGCGGGCGGCTGCGTCGGCTTGGCTTCGTGTGTGGGCGGCTCGTGCGTGGGCGGCGCCTGATGGGTCGGTGGCGCCTGATGCGTGGGCGGCGTCTGCTGCTGCGGCGGCGTCTGCTGCGCCGGCGGGGTGGGCTTCGGCGCCGCGGGCGGGGCCGGGTTCGGCCTGGCGGGGGCGTCGGGGACGGCGTGCCCGTGCCGGAAGTAGTCCTGGAGGTCCTTGGTGGGGATGACCTGCGCGTGCTTGGCGTCCGCGGGCATCTCCAGGATCCAGCCGGGACGGATCAGGCTCGCGATCGTCAGCCGCGTCCCGTCCGGCTGGATGTGGCCCTTGTTGAGGGAGTAGATCTCGTTGTAGCGGCGGCCCTCGCCGAGGCACTTCTCGGCGATCTCCCACAGGGACTCGTGGTGCCGGCCCTCGGGCGGACGCACCCGGTAGATCTTGGTGGTGGCGGCCTTCTCGGCCGGGCTCGCGGCGAGGTTCTCGGCGGCCGGGGCGGCGGCGGGCCGCTCCGGCGCCTCGGGGATCTGGTGGAACTCCGCCGCCTGCGGCTGCATCTGCACGGCGGGCGGACGCTGGGCCAGCCCGCCGGAGAGCGCCGGCATGATCGAAGTGGTGGCGGTGAACAGCAGCAGCGCCGCCACGACGAGCCGGTGCACGAGCGACTGCGTCCCGCCCGCGAGCGGCACCCGCGCGGGGACGCCGACGCCGCGGATCCCCGCGTACACCTCGACGACCACGCACGCCGCGAGCTGGATCCAGGCGAGCCACACCAGCACCACGAGGATCGCGATGAGCGAGCCGGGGCCCACCCGGTGCGTGAGGTCGGACGCGGACGGCACGTGGTCCGGCAGCGGCGAACCGAAGATCGTCAACAGCGCGAACGGGACGCCGGCCATCAGCGCGGCGAGCAGGACGAGCGCCCCGATCCCCGCCAGCACATCGCCCGCGCTGCGCTGCCTCCGCACCCGGACGGGTGTCCTGCGCTCCTGCCGCGTCACCATCGCGCCCCTGCCGTTCTCCGGTCCCTGGACGTCGTCCTCATGGTAGATCTGTTCTCGCCGATGCTCACGGGTTCGTTCCTCCCGGTCCGCCCGTGACGGGGCGGGCGGTCGCGCTGGAGGTCATCTGGAACTCGCCGAAGCCCGGAATGATCCCGAGCAGCTGGGGCCGCACGCTGATCCGCACGCTGACGGCGACCTCCTGCTCGTCGGCGTCGCACCGCGACCCGGTCACCTGGTCGCTGTAGGAGGCCAGCAGGTCGCACGCCGCCGCGCGGGCCTTGCCGGGGTCGAGGACGGGCTTGCCGGTCTGCCGCAGGGCGTCGGGGTCGATCTGGTTCGCGCCGGCGCGGGCGGCCTGCTCGGCCATGTCCGCCGCGCGCTGCCGGGCGTGGATGGCGAGGCCGCCGTCCACGAGCAGCCCGGCCAGCAGGATGACGACCGGGGTGAACAGCACCGTGTACATCGCGATCGTGCCCCGGTCGCGGCCGTCGCCGACGGCCCGTGCCTCCGGCCGGCCCCGCCGTCCCGGCGCCTTGCGCGGTCCCGTCATGGCGTGTCCTCCGGCGGCTCGTCGTCCGTCCCGCGGAAGGTGTAGGTGTCGACGGGCGCGATCGCGTGCCCCTGGAGCCGCTTGCTGCCGGGCAGCCCGATGAACGCCAGGTCGCCGAGGTCGACGTCGCAGGTGATGGTCACGTCGACGCTGCCGCCCGGCCCCCAGCTGGACACGTCGGTCTCCACGGTGGGGCCGCCGGAGCACCAGGAGGTGCCGCGCAGCCCGGCGGACGCGGTGTCGGAGGCGAGGCCCTCCGCGTCTCCCGCGCTGCGCGCGATGGACGCGGCGCGGGCGGCGTCGCGGGCCGCGCCGTCCACCTGGCTCTTGGCGTCCACCATGCGCCCCGCGCCCGCGAGGAACAGCAGGAACGCGACGAAGATGGGCGTGACGAGGACCATCTCCAGCGACATGGACCCGCCGTCGGCGACGAGGCGCGGCAGGCGGGCCCTCATCCGCCCGCTCCCCGCTGGCACGCCGTCCCGGAACCGACGTCGGGACGGAAGCACTCGATCGGGCCCTGCGAGCGCTGCGACACGTGGAACCTCATGAACGGGACGACCTGGACGGCCTCGCCGCTGACCTCGACCCAGCGCTCGTCGTTCTCCTCCCCCGCCCGGACCTGGAGCCCGCCGAGCAGGTTCGGCCCGATCTCGCGCACGCTGGAGGACGCCTTCGCGGTCGCCGCGCCCTCCCAGCCGCCGCCGACCGGGGAGGTGCGCGCGACGCGGGCGCCCGACTGCGCCGCCGCGAGGGCGACGTGCCGGGCGTGGAAGACCATGGCGAACTGCACCGCGGCGAGCATCATCATGATGAGGACCGGGGTGAGCAGCGCCCACTCCATCGACGAGGCGCCCGCGTCGGAGGAGGCGCCGGGTTCCCTGGGCCGCACGGCGGTCAGCCCGTGTTGATGCTGTTGGCCTTGTCCTGGATCTTCTTCTGGATCACCGCCCCGATCGTGATCGCGATCAGCGCGAGGATCGCGGTGATGATCGCCCATTCGATCGCGGACGCGCCGCGGCACCGCTCCTCCTCGTCTCGCAGTCGCGCCAGGCGGGTGCCGAGCAGGGCGCGCAGGTAGACGACGGCCGGGTCGTTCAGGGGATTGAGCGGGCTCATCGTGACAGCTCCAGGGGCGTGGGTCGGTGAACGGGTCGGGGAAGGTTCGCGGTCATGAGGCCAGCACCCGCATGAGGGCCGGATAGGCGAGGAAGATCAGGAAGCCGGCGCACAGGAACAGCTGCGCGATGAGCATCGACTGGGAGCGCTCGCCCGCCTTGCCCTCCAGCTCCGACAGCTCGCGGCTGCGCATCGACGCGGCGCGGGCGGCGAGGGACTTGCGGATCTGGGCGCCGTCGTCGGACACCAGCGCGAGCGCGCCCGCGAGGTCGCGCAGCTCGGCGATGTCGACCTCCTCGCCGAGCCCGCCGAGCGCCTGCCAGGGCGTCTGGCCGGTGATGCGGGCGTTGGCCAGGGCGTCGCGGATGCGGTGCATGGCCCAGCCCTCGCCGACGTTCGAGGCGGTCATCAGCGCCTCGGGGACGCCGCGGCCGCCCGCGAGGTTCATCGACACCAGGTCGAGGAACGCGCCGACGACGTGCCGGAAGTCCTGCCGGCGCGACTGCGCCTCCTGCCGGAGCTGCATGTCGGGAAAGAAGAAGAACAGGCCGGCGAACAGCACGCAGATCCACACCGGGACGGCGACCGAGGAGCCGAGCCCGAGCAGCGTGAAGTAGGCGACGACCAGCGGGATGAACACCAGCGCGGCGGCGGGCAGCAGGAACTTGGTGGCGAGGAACGCCTCCAGCGACCGCTCGGTGATCGCCAGGTCGGCGCGGACCGACCGCAGCCGCCAGCCGCGCGCCTCGCACATCCGCGCCAGTTCCCGTCCGAGCTTCTCCCGCGTCCCGCCGAACCGTCCCGGCGTCGGCGCCGGCGTCCCGGACCGCCGCTGCTCCAGGTCGCGGCGGCGGGCGGCGTCGAGCGCCGCCATCCGCGCGGCGAGGCCGGGCCGCGACGGGAACAGCGCCCGGAAGAGCACGTACAGGCCGAACCCGACGACGGCCCCGGCGATCATCGCGGCGTTCACGGGACGCCACCGCCCTCGGCGGCGCGGCCCTGCCAGCCCGCGACCGTGCTCGGCACCTCGCCGGGCACGCCGGGCTGGGCGGCCCCGCGCGGCTCGCTGAGGAACCGGCCGGGCATCTCGTACCGCGACAGGCGGCGCAGCCACAGGAAGGCGGCGCCGTACAGGGCGACGACGATGCAGAGGACGAGCTGCCCGAGGACGTCGTCGTACGGCTCGACGTAGGAGTGGTTGAACACGGCGAGCGCCAGGGCCGTCCCGACGGACACGGCGACGACGATCCGGACGCTGCGCCGGGTCGCGCGGCGGTCGGCCTCCACGCGGCGGCGCATGTCCAGCTCGGCGCGGGCCGAGTCGGCGAGGGCGCCCAGCATGTCGCGCAGCCCGGGGCCGCGCAGCTTGGCGTTCAGGATCAGCGCGGCGATCACCAGGTCGGCGGACGGGTCGTCCAGGTCGTCGGCGAACCGGCGCAGCGCCTCCGGCATCGGGACGCGGGTGTGCAGCCGGTCGACGAGGTTGCGCAGCGGCTGCTGGAGGGCCGGCGCGGCGGCGCGCTGGGAGGCGGGGATGGCCTGCTCCAGCCCGACGGCGCCGGCGATGGTGTCGCGGAGCGACTCCGTCCACGCGGCGAGGGCCTCCAGCCGCGCCATGCCCCTGCGCTCCTCGGCGGCGCCGCCCGCCAGGCCGTTCCAGGCGAGGACGAGCGCGCCGGTGCCGCCGGCGGCGATCGGCCAGCGCGTCACGATCAGCACGACGGCGCCGACGATGACGGCGAGGGCAGTGCGGGTGGTGAGGGTGCGGACCAGGTCCTCGCGGCTGCGGCCGCGGGCGGGCCCGCGGCGCGGCGGCAGCCCGCGCATCGCGACGATCAGCAGCAGGAGGCCGCCGCCGACCGCGGCGCCGGTGACGACGGCGAGCATCACGTCCGGCGCGTACATCAGCCGTCACCCCCGCGCGTCACCAGGACCCCCCGGCGGACGGGTCGTAGCCGTGCTCGACCAGGTCGGCGATGCACGCGATGGGCGCCGCGGGGACGGCGTACCCGGCGGGCCCGAGCGCGAAGATCTCCGAGGACAGCACGCGCCCGTCCACGCCGGTGACCTCCCGGACGCTGGCCACGTAGCGGCGCAGCCGGCCGCCGGAGGCGTAGTCGTTGCGCTTCTCGATGAACACCACGAAGTCGATCGCGCCCGCGATCAGCATGTGGGTCGCCTCGACCGGCAGCCGCTCCTCGGACTGGATCGCGTACGTGGCGACGCGGTTGAAGACCTCCGCCGAGGAGTTGGCGTGGATCGTCGACAGGGATCCGTCGTTGCCCTGCGTCATCGCGTTCAGCATCGTGACGATCTCGTCGCCGAGGACCTCGCCGACGATCACCCGGGACGGGTTCATCCGCAGCGACCGGCGGACCAGCTCGGCCATCGAGATCGCGCCCTGGCCCTCGGAGTTCGGCAGCCGCTGCTCGAACGCGACGCAGTTCGGGTGGAGCTCGGGGAACGCGTCGAGGCCGAGTTCGAGGGCGCGCTCGACGGTGATCAGCCGCTCGTGCGGCGGGATCTCGTTGGCGACGGCGCGCAGCAGCGTCGTCTTCCCCGCGTTGGTCGCGCCCGCGATCATGATGTTCTTGCGGGCGTGCACGGCGGCGCGGAAGAACTGCCCGACCTCCTGCGTGATCGTGCCGTTGCCGACCAGGTCGGCGAGGAACACCTTGCCGAGGCGGGCGCGGCGGATCGACAGCGCGGGGCGGACGGTCACGTCCATCACCGCCGACAGCCGCGACCCGTCCGGGAGCCGCAGGTCCAGCTGCGGGTTCGCGGTGTCGAACGGGCGCGAGGACAGCCCGCTGTAGGCGGCGAGGATCTGGATCAGCTCGACCAGCTCCTCGTCGCTCTCGGCGACGGGCTCGCCCATGGCCTCGCGGCCGTCGGCGTAGCCGAGGAACACCCGGTCGCAGCCGTTGATGTCGATGTTCTCGATCTCGGGGTCCTCCAGCAGCGGCTGGAGCCGGCCGACGCCGAACAGGGCCGCGTGCACGCCGGCGGCGAGGGCCTCCTCCTCTTCGGCGTTCGGCGGCCGGCGCCCCGAGGTGATCTCGCCGCGCGCGAACTCCTCCAGCACCTGGCCGATCAGGGCGCGGGCGAACTGCCGCTCGTCCTCCCCGGACATCGGCGGGAGCCCGTTGGCGGCGTCCAGCCGGCGCTGCCGGGCCAGCCGGTCGCCGACCTCCTGGCGGAGACGTTTGACCAGAGCGTGGTCCATCTAGCGCCTCCCCTCCTCGTGCCCGCCGCCCGCGGGGACGTGCGGCGCCTGCCGCGGCGACGGGGGTCCCTGCGGCGGCTGCTCGGGCGGTCCCGGCGGGAGCGGGACGTCGTGCCCCGCGGGAGGCGCTCCGGGGGGCCCGGCGAAAGGCGCGGCGGAGACCGCGGCGGGCAGGCGCCCGACCAGGTCGGCGGCGACCTCGCGCGCCGACCGGATGAGCAGCGAACGGTCCAGCCGCCCGCCCCAGCTGCCGGACAGCAGGTCGGCGCCCTTCGGGTCGAGGGCCAGGCCGCCGAGGACGGTGACGTCCGGCGGCGGAGGGCCCTGCGCGGCGTCGGCGGCGCGCCCGCGCACCCCCGCGAGGATCCGGTCGACCTCGGCGATGGAGCCGCGGAAGTCGCGCGGGTCGGCGAGCACCAGCACGCCGACGGGCGGCCCGCCGCGCAGTTCCGCGGTCAGCGCGGCGACGCGCTCGCGCAGGTGGGCGACCTGCTCCAGGGTGGCCCTGGTGAGCAGGACGACGAGGTCGGCCTCGTGCATGAGGTCGATCAGCGGGCTGGCCGCGCCGAGCCGCCCGCAGTCGGCGATCACGTCGACGGGGGCGAGGCCGGCGAACGCCCGGCCGAGCGGCCCCCACAGCCACGTCATCGCGTGCGCCTGCTCGGCGTTGGTGACGCCGACGAGCACGTCGAGGCCGCCGGAGAGCCGCTGGCAGTGCTCGGCGACCTGGTCGGGGCGCAGCCCGCGGCGGGCCGTGGCGGCGAGGCTGAGCAGCCCGCGCGAGGGGTTGAGCATGCCGCCGTCGGCGTCGCCGTCCGGCTGGGCGGAGGGCAGCCGGTAGACCAGGTCGCCGCCCGCCTGGTCGCATTCGGCGACGAGCACGGGACGCGGCCACACGGCGCCGAGCGCGACCGCCGCGGTCGTGACGCCCGGCGCGCCCTTGTCGGCCGCCAGCGCGATGAGTGCCACCGTCAGTTACCGCCCGTGCCTGGGCCCGGGGTGCCGGCGCCGGGGGTGCCGGCTCCGGGAGTGCCGGCTCCGGGAGTGCCGGTTCCGGGGACGGGCTGGACGCCGTTGCCGCCGTCCGAGCCCTCGGGCGCCGCGGGCGGCACCGAGACGTTCGTGCCGGGCGGGAGCAGCGCGAGCGCGACCGTCCCGGCGGAGGCCGCCTGCGTCACCCGCGCCGCGTCGGCCGGGAGCACGGCGACGTCGACGCTCGTCTGCTCGGACCGCAGCCGCGTCGGGCCGCCGCCGTCCCCGGCGCCGACGTTCAGCACGACCGCGTCCCGCGCGAGGACGGTCCCGGCGCGCGGCCCGCCGCCCGTCCCGCCGCCGACCGCGAACAGGGTGACGTGCGCGCCGCGGGTGACGTTCCCGGAGGGCATCTGGCCCGGCTTGAGCGCGAGCCCGACGACGAGCCGGCCGCTGGTGGGCGCGTCGGCCGGGCTGATCATGGAGTTGGTCAGCAGCGCGCCCTTCACCAGCGGGACGGCCGCGAAGTACCGGCTCACCTTCGCCCGCTCGGACCACTTGAGGTACTGGATGCCGGTGTCGCCGATCTGCACCTCTTCGAGGGCGCCCGCCGGGATCCGCTGCCCGGCCGCAACCGGCTGGGCGATGCGGATCGCCGAGACCCGCTCGCCGCTGGCCATCACGAGGTAGGCGCTGGCGAGGGCGCCGCCGAGGATCAGCAGCACCGCCAGCGCGGCGAGCGCCGGTCTGCGCTCGCGCGAGGACGCGGGGAGCCGCTGCCCTCCCGAGGTGCCGAGCCCCGACCGGCCGAGTCCCGTCCCGCCGGACGAGCCCGCCGCGCCGCCGCCGGAGATGGTCGACTGGTTGGCCTTCATCGCGCTGCCCACGCGCTCCTTCCCGCCCTGACCCGGCCCCGTCCCACCGGAGTCCGCGTCGTCGAGCGATCCATGCTCGCGGGGGCGGAGAGGTCACGTCAATGGATTCGCGGGAGCCGAGCGCCCCCATATCCGAGCACACGGCGATGACCTGCGAATTCACGGATCACATGGCCACTTACCACCAGTCACATCCGTCACTGACCCCCGGGCCGGACGGGCGGGAGGGCCCGTCCGGTCACGGTTTCAGGCCGATGAGGCGCGCGAGCAGGGTCGACGTGTGGTCGAAATAGGCGGCCCGTTCCTCGATCACGTTGTTGTACTGGCCGAACAATTCGAAGCTGACAGTCCCGTACAAAGCGGCCCACGCGGTGAACGCCCGCGCCATGACGTCGCCAGGGACGTCCAGGGGGAGCATCGCGCGTGCGCGGGCCATGTCCTCGGCGATGGCGGCCGGCGGCGGGGGGCACGGCCCGGCGGGGTCGAGCTCGCCGGCGGCGTGCGCCTCGGCGACGATCCGCGCCATGACGACGGTGTCCCGCACGGCGGCGGGGACGGTCTCCTCCGGGGCCTTGTAGCCGGGGACCGGCGACCCGTAGAGCAGCGCGTACTCGTGCGGGTGCGCGAGGGCCCACTCCCGGACGGCGCGGCACACGGCGAGCCAGCGTCCGCCGTAGTGCTCCGCGCCGGCCCCGGCGTCGGCGCGCTCGACGGCCTCGCCGACCGCGTTGTAGCCGTCGATGATCAGCGCGGTCAGCAGGTCGTCGCGGCTCGGGAAGTACCGGTAGATCGCCGACGACACCATGCCCATCTCGCGGGCGACCGCGCGCAGCGACAGCCCCGCGGCGCCGTCGGTGGCGAGCTGCCGCCTCGCGATCTCGGTGATCTCCCGGACCATCTCCGCCCGGACCCGCTCGCGCGCCGTCTGCCCCGCGCTCATGCCCACCTCCTCGGGGACGGCCTTCCGCCGGCCCCTTCGTCCTGCCCGTCCTCCGGAGGCTAGCAGAGCGCCGCGCTGTTTTGAGAGCGACGAACTTCTTCGAGAGCACTGCTCTTGACAACACCGCTCTCCTCAGAGAGCATTGCTCTCGTAACGGAGCACCGAACAAGGAGCCGGCCATGCGAAGCCTCACGACCCTGCACGACGACTACGCGCTGCGCGGACGCATCGACGACGCCGCGCCCGTCACCAGCGCCTCCACCGTCCTGATCGACGCGCCGGCCGCGCGGGTCTGGGAGGTCCTGGCCGACCTGCGCGGCTGGGAGGCCTGGGCGCCCGACTTCAGGCTCCGCGAGCTGGACGCCGTCGAGCCGGGCCGGGAGTTCCGCTGGAGCCAGGGCGGCACGCCCCTGCGGTCCCGCTTCGCCGTGGTCGACCCCGGCCGGGAGCTGAGCTGGACGGGCACCTTCCTCGCGCTCTACCGGGCCGTGGACCGGCTGGTCCTGGCCGACGAGGGCGGCCGGACCCGCGTGACCGTGCAGGAGTCGCTGGACGGCCCGCTGATCCGGCTGATCTACGGGGAGCACAAGCTCCGCGCGGGCCACGAGGCCCGGCTGGCCGCCCTCAAGGACCACGTCGAGGCCTCCGCCTGAGGCGGAGCGCGCAACACCGAGCACACACCACCGGGCACACACCACCGTCAGGGAGAGAACCATGGGCAGGCACGTGATCGTCGGAGCCGGGCAGGTCGGGACGCACCTCGCCGAACTGCTGACCGGGCGGGGGCACGACGTCGTCGTCGTGACCCGGTCCGGGTCGGGCCCGGACGGGGTCGAGCGGGTCGCGGCGGACGTCGCCGACCGGGACCGCCTCACCCGGATCGCCAAGGGGGCCGACGCGCTCTACAACTGCGTCAATCCGCGGTACCACCGGTGGACGCAGGACTGGCCGCCGATGGCCGCGTCCCTCCTCGGGACCGCCGAGGACACCGGGGCCGTCCTCGTGACGCTGAGCTGCCTGTACGGATACGGACCGGTGGACGGGCCGATGACCGAGGACCTGCCGCTCGCCGCGACCGGCGCCAAGGGGCGGGTGCGGGCGAGGATGTGGAAGGACGCCCTGGCCGCGCACGAGGCGGGCCGCGCCAGGGTCACCGAGCTGCGCGGGTCCGACTACTACGGGCCGCGCAGCACCGACCAGGCCTACATCGGCGAGACGCGGTTCGTGAAACCGCTGCTGGCGGGCAAGCGCGTCCTGTACTTCAGCGACCCGTCCGTCCCGCACGCGTGGACGTACCTGCCGGACGTCGCGCAGGCCCTCGCCATCGCCGGGACGGACGAGCGCGCCTGGGGGCGTCCCTGGCACGTCCCCACCGGCCCGGCGGTGTCCACGGTCGAGGTCGGGGAGCGGCTGTGCGAGATCGCCGGAGCGCCGGCGCCGCGCATCAGCGAGGTTCCCCGCGCGGTCTTCAACGCGGCCGGGCTCCTCTCACCGATGCTCAGGGAGCTGCGGGAGACGCGGTACCAGTTCGACAAGCCCTACATCCTCGACTCCTCGGCCTTCGAGTCGACTTTCGGGATGGCCCCGACACCGCTGGACGACGCCCTGAAGGCGGTCGTGTCGGCTTCCCGGATGGCGGAGGGGACGGGTAATTAAGCTAGGCCCGGTTGTCCCGCGGACGTCGGAGGGCTCGGATGCGGATCTCGTTCACGGCGTTGACCGGCGGGGGCCCCCGCGACGTGGTGCTCAACCTCGACTCCGAGGCCACCGTGGACGGCGTCGCCCAGACGCTCGCCGCCACGCTGGACGGCCGTCCCGCGGTCCCCGCCCCGCGCTTCTCCAAGGACGCGCTGCTGTCCCGGGGCGCGCGCAAGGCCCTCTGGATGGACGGCCGGATGCTGGACCCGCAGGCGCTCGCCGTGAAGGAACTGCGGGACGGCGCCGTCGTGGCGGTCGAGCGGCGCGGCGCCGCCGCGACCGTGCTGACCGAGCCGACCGGGCTGGTCGAGGTGCGCGTCGTCGGCGGCCCGGCCGCCGGGTCCGTGCACCGGCTGGGGCTCGGCGTCTGCACGATCGGGTCCGGGAACGACGTCGACGTGGTGCTGGACGACCCGTCCGTCCCGGCCCGGTCCCTGCGGCTGACGGTCGAGCGCACGGCCGTCCAGGTCGAGGCGTCCGCCCTGACGATGCAGGGGGCGGTCGTCCTGGACGGAACGCCCCTCGGCGCGAAGACGGCGTGGCCGATGGGCGCGCTGCTGACGGTGGGGGCCAGCGTGCTCGCCCTCGCGCCGTGCGCCGCCCCCGACACCCACCTGGAGCCCCTGCCGGAGGGCGGCCTCGCGTTCAACCGGCCGCCGCGGCTGAACCGACCGCGGCGGGCGCGGACGCTGGAGGTGCCGAAGCGCCCGGAGCGCAACCCGCGCGAGCGGCTCCGGCTCTTCGGCGCCCTGCTGTTCTCGGCGTTCGGGCTCGCCATGGCGTTCGGGCTCGGCCAGTGGTGGTGGGCGCTGTTCGCGCTGGCCTGGCCGGTGATGACGCTCGGCGAGTGGCTCGGCGACCGGATGCACGGCCGCAAGTCCTACAAGAAGTCGCTGAAGGAGTACCACCGCAAGGCGGGCGAGTTCGACGGCGAGCTGGAGCGGCTGCGGCGCGAGGACGAGGCCGAGCGCCGCGCGCTGCACCCCGACGCCGCCGAGGTCCTGCTCACCGCGACGGGCCCGCGGCGCCGCCTGTGGGAACGCCGCCGGGACGACCCCGACGTCCTGCACCTGCGGGTGGGCCTCGCCGACCTGCCCGCCCGCATCGAGCTGACCGGGGACGCCGAGCCGGCGGGCGGCGCCGGAGGCGAGCGGGAGGGGCCGTCCTCCGACGGGCGCGGACTCCGGGTCCCGAAGGCCCGGCAGGTCCCCGTGGTGCTGCCCCTCACCGAGCTGGGCGTCGTCGGGCTGACCGGGCCCCGGCACGCCTCGCGCGCCCTGGCCCGCTGGATGGTCGCGCAGGCCGCCGCCCTGCACAGCCCCCGCGACCTGGCCATCGTCGTGCTGTCCGCCGACCAGAACGCCGGGCACGAGTGGAACTGGGTGCGCTGGCTGCCCCACTGCGCGCCGCGCGAGGGCGAGGACTGTGTGGCCCTCGTCGGCACCGACCCCGAGTCGGCGGCGCACCGCGTCACCGAACTGGCGATCCGGGTGACCGAGCGGCGGCGGGCCGCGCAGGCCGAGTCGTCGTTCTTCGGCCAGGGCGGTCGGCCCGCCGACGGCGCGCCGTACAACATCCTGATCGTCCTGGACGGCGCCCGCGCGCTGCGCCGCATCCCGGGGATGCCGATGCTGCTGTCGCGCGGCGCCGAGTACGGGCTCTACGCCATCTGCGTGGACGACGAGGAGCGGCTGCTCCCCGAGGAGTGCAGCGCCGTCGCCGCCTGGGACGCCCAGCGGCACTCGACGCTCCTGCTCCAGGGGCGGGGCCTGGACGCCGTCGGCCCCGTCCTCGCCGACCAGGTCTCCGCGACCTGGACCGACCGGGTGGCGCGCGCGCTGGCCCCCGTCCGGGACGTGTCCCGCGAGGACGCCGAGGACTCGCTCCCCGCCGACGTGCGGCTCCTGGACATTCTCGACATGCCCGAGCCCACGGCCGAGCACGTCCTGCAGTCGTGGAACAGGACGGGCGGCCGGACGACCCGCGTCCCCGTCGGCCTCGCCTCGGGCGGCCGCTACGAGATCGACCTGCGCGCGGACGGCCCCCACGGCCTCATCGCCGGGACCACGGGCGCGGGCAAGTCGGAGCTGCTCCAGACCCTCATCGCCTCGCTCGCCGTGGCGAACCGCCCCGACGAGATGACGTTCGTCCTCATCGACTACAAGGGCGGCGCGGCGTTCAAGGACTGCGCGGACCTCCCCCACACGGTCGGCATGGTCACCGACCTGGACGGCCACGCCACCGAGCGCGCCCTGGAGTCGCTGGCCGCCGAGCTCCGCCGCCGCGAGGAGATCCTGCTCGGCGCGGGCGCCAAGGACGTCGACGACTACGACGACCTGCGCCCCGCCGATCCGGGGCTGCCGGCCGTGCCGCGGCTCGTCCTGGTCATCGACGAGTTCGCCGCGATGGTCACCGAGCTGCCCGACTTCGTCGCCGGCCTGGTCGACATCGGCCGCCGGGGCCGCTCCCTCGGCGTCCACCTCATCCTCGCCACGCAGCGCCCCGCCGGGGTCGTCACCGCCGACATCCGCGCCAACACCAACCTGCGCATCGCGCTGCGCGTCACCGACCCCGACGAGTCCGCCGACGTCCTGGACTCCCCTGACGCGGCGCAGATCTCCAAGTCCACCCCCGGGCGCTGCTACGTCCGCTCCGGGGCGTCGTCGCCGCAGGCCGTCCAGTCGGCGCGGATCGGGGGCCGCCGCCCCGGGGCCGCGTCCGGGTCCGGCGGGCCGACCGTCCACCCGCTGCCGTGGCAGGGCCTCGGCCATCCGCTGCCCGCGCCGCGCGAGGCGGCCGACGACGCCGTGCTCGCCACCGACCTCGGCGTGCTCGTCCAGGCGGTCGACGAGGCCGCGCGCCGCGCCGGGATCGCCCGGCAGCCCTCGCCGTGGCTGAGCCCGCTGCCCGAGCGGGTCGCGCTGGCGCCCCGCACCGCCGCGGGCGGCTCCGTCGTGGACGTCCCGCCGATCCCGTTCGGCGTCACCGACCTGCCCGCCGTCCAGTCCCGCGAGGAGCTGACGCTCGACCTCGCGGCCGGCGGCCACCTCTACATCGCCGGGTCCGCGCAGTCGGGCCGCTCCACGGCGCTGCGCACGATCGCCGGGTCCCTGGCGGGGGCGTGCTCCCCCTACGACGCGCACCTGTACGCCGTCGACTGCGGCGCGAACGCCCTGCTGCCGCTGGTCTCCCTGCCGCACTGCGGCGCCGTCGTGACCCGCGACCAGCTCGACCGCTGCGAGCGCCTCCTCACCGCGCTCTCCGCCGAGGTCGCCCGCCGCCAGCAGGTGCTCGCCGAGGCGGGGTTCTCCTCCCTCGCCGAGCAGCGCGCCGCCGTCGCCGCCACCGACCGCCTCCCGTGGATGGTCCTGCTCCTGGACCGCTGGGAGGGCTTCCTCGGCGCGTTCGAGCACTACGACTACGGGCGCCTCGTCGACCAGGTCGTCCGGCTGCTGCGTGAGGGCGCCGCGGCCGGGCTGCGCGCCGTGTTCACCGGCGACCGCTCCGGTCTCGGGGGGCAGGTCTCCACGGTCTTCGACCGCCGCCTCATCCTGCGCATGGCCGACCCGAACGACTACGGGTACGGCGGCCTGCAGGACCGGCAGATCCCCGCCGAGATGCCGCCCGGGCGCGCCCTGGAGCCCGCGGGGCCCGGCGCGCCTCCCCGCGAGTCGCAGATCGCGCTCCTCGGGGACGACGCGTCCGGCGCGGCCCAGGTCGCGGCCCTGCAGGAGATCGCCCGGAGCTGCGTGTCCCGCTACGGCCGGCTGCCGCGCCGCCGGGGTCCCCTGCACGTGGACGAGCTGCCGGTCCGCGTCACCTACCGGGAGGCGATGTCGCTCGACCCGGAGTTCCTGGCCCCCTCGGCGCTGTGGGCGCTGGTCGGCGTCGGCGGCGACACGCTCGCGCCCGTCGGCGTCGACCTGCTCAACGAGGGCCCGGGGTTCGCCGTCGCGGGGCCGCCCCGCTCGGGCCGCTCCACGACGCTGCGGACGATCGTCCAGTCGCTGCTCGACCCCGCGGTCGGCGGCGGGCTCGTCCCGGTCGTCCTGGTGACGCCGCGCCGCTCCCCGCTGCGCCTGCTGGCGGGCCGGCCCGGCGTGCTCGGCGTGCTGACGTCCGACGCCGGCGCCGACGACCTGGAACGCGCGATCGGCGACGAGCACCGCTTCGCGGTGGTCGTGGACGACGCCGAGCTCCTGGACGAGACCGAGCTGGACGAGGCCCTGAGCGGCGTCCTGCGCACCGCCCGGGACGGGGAGCACGCCGTCGTGATCGGCGGCACCACCGACGATCTGGGCCGCGGCTACCGGGGCTTCCTGTCCGACACCCGGCGCTCGCGGTCGGGCGTCCTGCTGTCGGTGGACTCCCCGGACGACGGCGACCTGTTCGGGCTGCGCCTGCCCCGCAACGCGCCGCTGGGCGGGCCCACCGGCCGGGGCCTGTTCGTGGCCGCGGGCGCCACCACCCGGATCCAGGTGGCGCTTCCCCCTCCGGTCGGCTCCGACTGATCGCGACCGGCCTCCGCCGGGCGGAGGGCGCCGGGCGAAGAAAAAAGGCGGGTCCCGGCCTCGGGGGGATGGGCCGGGACCCGCGGCTCGCGGAGGCTCAGCGCGTGGCGGCCTCGATGTTCTGCTGGGACCTGCGGATGTCCTGGCTGCCCTGTTCGAGGGCGACGGCCATCTTGTCGAAGGCGGTCTTGGCCTCGGCCCAGGAGGCGCGGAAGCGGTCGGCCCCGGGGCCCCACCAGGCCGCGCTGCTGCTCACGGTGCGGCCGTTGAGGTCCTTGATGAGGGCGTCGAGGTTGCGGGAGTGCTTGCTGAAGATGCGGGACAGTTCCTCTAGCTCGCCCAGGTTGGCGCCGCGCTTGTCACCCATCGCCCCGGCCCTTTCCTCGCTGATCGTTGGAACGTTTCCAGCCGCTGCCGCAGGAATGGCGCCAGCCTACGCCCCACCGATCACATCCATCCAGCGACCCCCCGGGTATCCCCCGTCGAAACGGCCACATTCCCACCATGACGGCCTGTCCGGATGTGGCCAGCGAGGGCGAAGCCGAACGGCTTGTGACGAGGATAATTACTGCGCGTCAAGAGAATTTCAGAGCGGTTTCCGGATGCGAATGGAGATCGCCGTAAGAAAGGGAGGAGCGGCGCGTCAGCGGTTCTCGCCGATCGGGTCGTTCACCGGGTGCGCCCCCGGGTCCAGGACCCGCTCGCCGACCATCGTGATCTGCTCGCCGGACGCGCGGAACTCGAACCGGCGCCGCACCGACTGGGTGACCTTCCCGCGGCCGCCGAGGCCGTAGCGCATCTCCGTGTGCTCCACCGCCTCCAGCGTGATGCGGTCGCCCGTGCGGACGGCGCGGCCCTCGTCCAGGCGCGTGCGGGCCCCGGTATAGGCGGGGCCGCCCTCCACGGGGGCGCGGTTGCGGGTCTCCAGCTCCCGGACGGCCTTCTCCTGCGACCGCACCAGCGACGGGGAGATCCGCACGCCGAGCACCTCCGTGGGGGCGGCGCCGCGGTCGCGGCCGTCCTTCTGCACGAGGGCCTGGGAACGGCGCTCCAGGTAGGAGTTCGCGGCGACGGTGAGCTGGCGGGTGAGGTAGTCCTCCACCGCAGGGGTCGGCCCGCGCACGCCCGACGAGGGCGCCAGCAGGCAGGCGGCCAGCACGACCGCCAGTCCGGCCCGGGGCCACGGGCGAACCATCGGCCTCTCCCGCTGATCAAAGGCTGGTGGGTCCGAGCCGACATTACACGGCCGGACCGTGGGAGGAACGCCGGTTCAGTCCGCTTCGCTCTCCAGTGCGGCGACGCGCGAGCGGGCCCGCGCCATCGCCTCGTGGTAGCGCTCCTCCCATTCCGGATCACCGTCCGGAATGGCGGCGACGGCCTGGCGGCCGATCTCCGCGAGCACCTCCCCGGCGCCGCCGCGGGAGACCCGCCGGACGACGACCGTGGTGACGCCGCCGGTCGACTCGGTGTGCGCCTCCCACCGGGCGCCGTCCTCCAGCCGCGCCCGGCTCCGCGACGACCGGTCGGAGAACCCGTAGAGCAGCAGGACGACCACCACGGCCGCCACCGCCAGCGCCACCAGAACGATCAGAAACCGCACGACCGCCTCCCTCGCCGTCCGCGCCCGCCGCCGCCCCGGCGCCTACCTGCCCCGCAGGAGCGAGCCGTTCGGGTTGCCGGGCGCGTAGACCGTGATGCCCTGCGGAAGGGCCTTCAGCTCCTCGATCCTCGCGCAGGTCGGGCACTTGTTGTAGCCGTCCTGGCGGGCCTTGTTGGCCGCGGCCTCCGCCTTGGCCGAGGCGACCTTGGCCTGGGCCTCGCTGATCTGCGCGAACGCGGCCTGCGCGCGGTCCACCGCGTCCTGCACCTTGGCCGGCAGGGTGATCCGCACCAGGTTGAAGTGGATGTTGGTGACGAACTTGCCGCCGAGCGTCTGCTCCAGGTCCGCGGCCAGGCTCGTGTTGATCGCGTTCTGCACCTTGGCGATGTTGCCGTTGTTGCTCTGCGCCTGCTGCCCCGCGGTCTGGACGTTCCTCGGCGCGGAGGAGTTCTGCACGAGGGCGCAGGAGGAGACGAGCTCGGCGCAGCGGAAGCTGTTGATCTGGCTGCGCAGGTCGTTGTCGATGACCGGCCGGACGATCTGGTCGAGGAACGCCGACCAGCCCTTGTCGCCGTCGTAGACGTTGTAGGTCTCGCCGCTGGCGCTGCGGAACTTGCGGGTGCCGTACTTGTCGTCGAACTGCCTGAGGGCCTTGTGGTCCTGGTTGAGCGTGAAGTACAGCGTCCCCTCGATGCCCATGTTGACGCCGTCCGAGCTCGGCACGGTGACGACGTCCACGCCGGACTCGTCGCCCTTCCCGGAGTCCGAGGTGATCGTGTAGAAGCGCTGCTGGGCGGGGTACTTGTGGACCTGCGAGTAGAGCCCGACCCAGACGCGGCCGGATCCGGGGTCGATGACCTGCCGGATCCTGTTGTTGTCGAAGAACCCGCCGTTGCGGACGACGGCGATCTCGCCGCCGCCGGTGCGCTCGAAGCCGCCGAACAGCGCGCTCAGCACCGGCCATCCCACGACGACCAGCAGCACGGCGGCGACGATGGCGGTGCGCCGGCTGGGCGCCCTCACCCCGGAGCGCCGGGTCGCGCCGGCCTTCTCCCTGGCTGTGGACGTCTTCTTCTCGGCCACGGTGGCTCCTCTCATGCCCGCACGGGGGGTCGTGCCGCGGGTTCCCGGATGAGACGGACCGGAGACCCGCCCGGATCCCCCTGGGGGTACCGCTTTCTGGGGAAGCCTCCCACTATCCGGGACCTCGCCCCCAATAAGGAGGGGCTTACGAAAACCTGGGATCCGGGTTATCTAGACTGCCTGCGAGGTTGAAGGAGGAGACCCACGTGCGCAAAGTCCTGATCGCCAACCGCGGCGAGATCGCGGTCCGTATCGCCCGTGCCTGCCGCGACGCGGGGCTGGCCAGTGTGGCGGTGTACGCCGAGCCCGATCTGGAGGCGCTGCACGTTCGGGTCGCCGACGAGGCGTTCGCCCTCGGCGGGCGGACGGCGGCCGAGAGCTACCTGGACATCGACAAGCTGCTGAAGATCGCCTCGGAGTCGGGCGCCGACGCCGTCCACCCCGGCTACGGCTTCCTGGCGGAGAACGCCGACTTCGCCGCGGCCGTGCAGAACGCGGGACTGACCTGGATCGGTCCGCCGCCGGCCGCGATCACCGCGCTCGGCGACAAGGTGCAGGCCCGGCACATCGCCCAGCGGGTGGGCGCGCCGCTGGTCGCCGGCACCGCCGACCCGGTGTCGGGCGCGGACGAGGTCGTCGCGTTCGCGCGCGAGCACGGCCTGCCCATCGCGATCAAGGCCGCGTTCGGCGGCGGCGGGCGCGGCCTGAAGGTCGCCCGGACGCTGGAGGAGGTGCCCGAGCTGTACGAGTCGGCCGTCCGCGAGGCCGTGGGCGCCTTCGGGCGTGGCGAGTGCTTCGTCGAGCGGTACCTCGACAAGCCCCGGCACGTGGAGACGCAGTGCCTGGCCGACAAGCACGGCAACGTGGTCGTGGTGTCCACGCGCGACTGCTCGCTCCAGCGCCGCCACCAGAAGCTCGTCGAGGAGGCGCCCGCGCCGTACCTGTCCGAGGAGCAGCTGGAGCTGCTGTACTCCTCGTCCAAGGCGATCCTGAAGGAGGCCGGCTACGTCGGCGCCGGGACGTGCGAGTTCCTCGTCGGCCAGGACGGGACGATCTCGTTCCTGGAGGTCAACACGCGCCTGCAGGTCGAGCACCCCGTCACCGAGGAGGTCGCCGGGGTCGACCTCGTCCGCGAGATGTTCCGCGTCGCCGACGGCGAGGAGATCGGCTACGGCGACCCGGAGCTGCGCGGCCACTCGATCGAGTTCCGGCTGAACGCCGAGGACGCCGGGCGCGGGTTCCTGCCGGCCGTCGGCACCCTGACGGCCTGGCACCCCCCGACGGGCCCCGGGGTCCGCCTGGACGCCGGCTACGAGGCCGGGCAGACCGTCCCCCAGGAGTTCGACTCCCTCATCGCGAAGCTGATCGTGACGGGCGCGACGCGGCGGCAGGCCGTCGAGCGGTCCCGCCGCGCCCTCGCCGAGTTCGTCGTCGAGGGCATGCCGACGGTCCTGCCGTTCCACCGGGCGGTGCTGGACGACCCCGCGTTCGTCCCGGCGGACGACGAGACCCCGTTCAGCGTCCACACCCGGTGGATCGAGACGGAGTTCGACAACACGATCCCGCCCCACGAGGCTCCCCCCGCGGGCGAGGAGGACGAGGGCGAGCGCGAGCGCGTCACCGTGGAGGTCGGCGGCCGCCGCATCGAGGTCGTCCTGCCCGCCGGGTTCGGCGCCTCCGCCGCCCCCGCCGCCGGCAAGGCGGCGCCCGCCAGGCGGCGCGGCGCCAAAAAGGGCGGCGCGGCGCAGGCGTCCGGCGACTCCCTGGTCAGCCCGATGCAGGGCACCATCGTCAAGCTCCTCGTCGAGGAGGGCGCGACCGTGGCGGCCGGCGACACCATCGTGGTCCTGGAGGCCATGAAGATGGAGCAGCCGCTCACCGCGCACAAGGCGGGGACGCTCACCGGCCTGTCCGCCGAGGTGGGCCAGACCGTCTCCGCGGGCGCCGTGATCTGCGAGATCAAGGACTCCTGAGCGCGGCCCCCGGCCCGCGCCGCCTCCAGGGCCCCGGCGCTCCGGGTCCCTGGAGGGGATGGGGCGCGGTGCCCATGCGGCGCGTGCGCAAATCCGTCCTGCGAAGGACGCATCGGTGCGTCCACGTGGGCAGACTGAGAGCATGAGCACCGAGAACCGGGCCGTTCGAGCGGCTCGCGGGGGCGCCGCGGCGGCGGTCATCGCCGCCGTCGCCGTCCCGGCGTTCGCCCTGGCCGCCCCGGCGGGCGCCGCCGCGTCGCAGGCCGCCGCCACCCGCACGACGGCGACCGCGACGGCGACGGGAACCGCCGTGCGGGCGGCGGCTCCGCGGGCGGCGGCGGACGACACCGTCGGCCAGATCGCCAAGGGCCTGATCGACTCGCGGCTGTACGTGACGAGCGGCGCCGGGAACCCGCTGACCCCGGCCGACCGGAACGAGATCGAGACGTCCCTCGGCGGCGACAGCGACGCCGACATCCGCGCCGTGGTCGTCCGCAACGACGTGACCGGGACCGAGGTCCGGCAACTGCTCCCGGCCGTCGCCGAGCGCGTCGGCAAGGGCCAGACCTACGTCGCGGTCACCGCCGACGGCGCGCGGATGGGCGCGATCTCCAAGAAGCTGGACCGCGCGGAGATCAACCAGCTGGTCACCCGCACCGAGGGCGCGCCGCTGAAGCAGCGGCTGATCCAGTTCGGCGGCCTCGCCGAGAAGAAGGTCGACAGCGACTCCAGGTCCAGCGCGACGATCGGCTACGTGCTGCTCGGCGTGCTCGTGCTCGTGGTGGCGGCGATCACGGGCGTCATGCTCAACGCCCGGAGGAAGCGGCGGGAGCGGGCGGCGCGCGAGATGGCCGACCTCAAGGCGGGCGTGCAGGAGGACGTGACGCTCCTCGGCGAGGACATCGCCCGCCTCGACCTGAACGTCATGGACAGCGGCCTCGATCCCGACACCCGCGCCGACTACGAGCGCGCGATGAACTCCTACGACCGCGCCAAGTCCGCGACCGAGCGCGCCGCCCGGCCGCAGGACATGCAGGAGGTCACGACGGCGCTGGAGGACGGCCGCTACTACATGACCGCGACGCGCGCCCGGGTCGCCGGCGACCCGGTGCCCGAGCGGCGCCCGCCCTGCTTCTTCAACCCGCAGCACGGCCCGTCCGTCCAGGACGTGACGTGGGCGCCGCCCGGCGGCGTCGCCCGCTCCGTCCCGGCGTGCGCGGCCGACGCGGAGGCCGTCCTGCACGGGAACGACCCCGACGTCCGCATGGTCCCGGTCGGCGGGGGGCGGCAGCCCTACTGGAACGCCGGCCCCGCCTACGCGCCCTACGCCGGCGGCTACTACTACGGCTACGGCGGCGTCGACCTGCTCAGCGGCATGCTGATCGGCACCGCGCTCGGCTCGATGTGGGGCGGCGGCTTCGGCGGAGGCTTCGGCGGAGGCGACTTCGGCGGGGGCGACGGCGACGTCGGCGGTGGCTGGGACTTCGGCGGAGGCGACTTCGGGGGCGGCGGCGACTTCGGCGGAGGCGGGGACTTCGGCGGCTTCTGAGGGGCGTTCCCCGTGAGCAGGACACCCGCGTCCGCGCTGTTCTGGCGCATCCTCGGCATCAACGGCCTGGTGTTCGTGGTCGGCACCCTCGTGCTGGCGGTGGGACCGGTGACCGTGTCGACGCCGATCCTCCTGAACGAGTTCTTCGTGCTGCTGGGCGGGCTGGCGGTCATGGTCGCGGCGAACGCCCTGCTGCTGCGCGCCGGCCTGGCGCCGCTGGAGGGGCTCACCGCGCTGATGGCGCGCATGGACTCGCTGCGCTCCGGCGACCGCCTGCCGGCCGGCGGCAGCGGCGACCTGTTCCACGTGGTCGACGAGTTCAACGCGATGCTCGACCGGCTGGAGGCCGACCGCAGCACCAGCACCGCCCTCGTCCTGGACGCGCAGGAGGCGGAGCGCCGCCGCATCGCCCAGGAGCTCCACGACGAGATCGGCCAGACCCTCACCGTGGTGCTGCTGGAGCTGAAGTCGGTGGCGAACCGGGCGCCGGAGGAGATCTCGGAGGAGCTGCGGGAGGTCCAGGAGACCGTCCGGTCCAGCCTGGACGAGGTGCGCCGCGTCGCCCGGCGGCTGCGCCCCGGCGTCCTGGACGACCTGGGGCTGACCAGCGCGCTCACCGCCCTCGCCACGGACTTCTCCGGGACGGGCGGCCCCCGCGTGACCCGCCGCGTCCAGCCCGTCCCCGAGGGGCTCGGCGCGGACGCCGAACTGGTGATCTACCGGATCGCGCAGGAGAGCCTGACGAACGTGTGGCGGCACTCGGGCGCGCGGAACGCCGAGCTGTCGCTCGCCCAGGACGAGGAGGGGCGCGTCGTCCTGCGGGTGGCCGACGACGGGACCGGCCCGCCGGACCGGGTGGGGTCCGGCATCCACGGGATGCGGGAGCGCGCGATGCTCGTCGGCGCGCAGCTGACGATCGGCCCGGCGGACGGCGGCGGCACCGAGGTGAGGCTGGTCGTCCCCCCGCCCGGCGCACGCCGGGCCTGACCCCGCCGGGCGCCGCGCCCGCCCCTCAGGGCTCGACGAGCCCGACGCGGATCGCGTACTTCGTCAGCTCCAGCCGGTCGCGCATCCCGAGCTTGCCGAGGATGTTGGCGCGGTGCCGGTCGACGGTCTTGACGCTGATCGTGAGGGTCTCGGCGATCCGCCGGGACGAGTAGCCCTCCGCGACCAGCTTGATGATCTCCTCCTCGCGGGGCGTCAGGATGCTCGCCTGGCCCTCGCCGCGCCGGTCGCGGTCGAGGTACTCGCGGATCAGCGCGGTCACCGCCGCCGGGTACAGGAACGGCTCGCCGCGCATCGCGGCGCGGACGGCGTGCAGCAGGTCGCGGTCGGCGACGGACTTCAGCACGTACCCGGACGCGCCCGCCTTGAGCGCCTCGAACAGGTACTGCTCGTTGTCGTACATCGACAGGATCAGCGTCCGGACGCCGGGGAAGCGGCGGGAGATCTCCCGCGCGGCCTGCAGCCCCGTCATGCGGGGCATCGCGATGTCGAGGATCGCCAGGTCGACGCCGCCCGCGGCGAGCGCGTCGACCGCCTCCGCCCCGTCGGCGGCCTCCGCCACCACGGTCAGGTCGGGCTCGGCGTCCAGGATCAGGCGCAGCCCCCGGCGCACCAGCGCGTGGTCGTCGGCGAGCAGGATCCGGGTCGCCGACTCCCGGGTGTGCGCGAAGCCTCCCGCGTGCACCGATCACCGCCTCTCGTGCGCACCGGTCACCTGCGGTCTCGTCCTCATCCTAGGCGCGCCGCCCCGGCGGGACCGGGCCGCCGCCCGCGAATACATGATCCGCACCGCCCGATATGGGTGCCGCGCCCGATGGGGACGCGGGCCGCCGCCGAAAAGACTGGAAGCCGCAGGACGAAAGGGGCGGACGCATGGCACGGCGAACGGGCGGAGGGCACCGTCCCCCGCCCACGGCACCGCGGAGGCCGTCCCGTGACGGGTCCGCCCCCGGCGCCAGAAGGAGGACCCTATCCACCCGGAGGACCAGGCTTTCCGGAAGCCGAAAGGACACCATGCAAGCGCGGGACATCGCCGTACAGGTGCCCACCGTGACCCTGGGCGACTCGATCGCCCACGCCATCCAGGTCATGGCGCTCGGGCGGCTGCCCGGCCTGATCGTGATCGACCGGGCGCAGCGCCCCCTGGTCGTCCTGCCGGGCACGCAGGTGCTGCGGCTGGCGGTCCCCGTCGCCTACCAGGAGGATCCGGCCCTGACCCGGACCGTGGACGAGGCGCACGCCGACGTCTTCTGGCACGAGATCCGCGACCTCACGGTCGGCGACTGCCTCGCAACGCCCACTCCCCGCCCGGTGATCGTCAGGACGTCCGCGACGCTGCTGGAGCTCGCCACGCTGATGGCGCGCCAGCGCAGCCCCCTGGTCGCCGTGGTGGACGAGGCCGGGCTGCTGGCCGGGGCGGTCACGCTCGACCGGCTGCTGTCGGCGCTGGCGCTGACCAGGCCCGGCGACTGAGGGACGGCTCCCCCGCCGGCGCCCGGCGCGAGGGCGCGCGGTGACCGCGGTCGCGGCACTCGCCGTGTTCGTGGTCGCGTTCTTCTTCATCGCGACCGAGAAGGTCGACAAGGTCAAGGTCGTCCTCGTCGCCGCGGGCGTGCTGACGGTCCTCGGGCTCGCCCCCGGCGCCGAGGTCTTCTTCTCCGAGCACGACGGGATCGACTGGAACGTCATCTTCCTGCTGCTCGGAATGATGATCATCGTGGGGGTCGTCAAGGGCACCGGGCTCTTCGACTACCTGGCGATCTGGGCGGCCAAGCGCTCCAGGGGCCGGCCGTACCGGCTGCTGGTGATGCTGATGCTCATCACCGCGGTCGCCTCGCCGTTCCTGGACAACGTCACCACGATCATGCTGGTGGCGCCGGTGACGGTGGTGGTCTGCAACCGGCTGCGCGTCCCGGCCCACCCCTACCTCATCGCCGAGGTGCTGGCGTCCAACATCGGCGGCGCCGCGACCCTGATCGGGGACCCGCCGAACATCATCATCGCCAGCCGGGCGGGGCTGACGTTCAACGACTTCCTCGTCCACATGGCGCCGATCACGGTGATCGTCTTCATCGCGTTCGTGCTGCTGGCCCGGGTGCTGTTCCGCTCCTCCTTCCGGTACGACGAGCGGTACGCGGCGGAGGTGATGTCGCTGGACGAGCGCAAGGCGATCACCGATCCGGCGCTCCTCGTCCGGTGCCTGGCCGTGCTCGGCCTGGTCATCGCCGGGTTCTCGCTGCACTCGGTGCTGCACGTCGAGCCGTCCATCGTGGCGCTCGTCGGCGCGGGCGTGATGCTCCTGGTGTCGCGCGTCCAGGTCTCCGAGGTCCTCGAAGAGGTGGAGTGGCCCGTCCTGGTCTTCTTCATGGGGCTGTTCGTGATGGTGGCCGCCCTCGGGCACACCGGCGTCATCGAGAGGATCGGGACCTGGTCGGCGGACGCCGTGGGCGACAACTATTTCGCGGGCGCCACCGCTCTGCTGTTCGGGTCGGCCGTGCTCGGCGCGTTCTTCGACAACATCCCCTACGCGGCGACGATGGCGCCGATCGTGGAGGGGATGGCCGCGGGCGCGCCCGACCCCACGACCGCGCAGGCGCTGTGGTGGTCGTTCGCCCTCGGCGCGGACTTCGGCGGCAACGGGACGGCCGTCGCCGCGAGCGCCAACGTGGTCGCGATCGGCATCGCCGCCAAGACCGGCAACCCGATCAGCTTCTGGCAGTTCACCCGGTACGGGATCATCGTGACGGTGCTGAGCACGCTGATGGCGTGGGTCTACGTCGCCCTGCGCTACTTCTAGCCGGATCTCCGGACGGCCCGGCCGGGCACGCCGCTAGTAGGCGTGCTCGGCCATCAGCCGGCGGGACGCCTCGGTGATGCTGCCCGACAGCGACGGGTAGACCGCGAACGTGTGCGCCACCTGGTCGACCGTGAGGTGCTGCTGGACGGCGATCGACACGCCCAGGATCAGCTCGCTGGCCCGCGGCGCCACGATGACGCCGCCGAGCACGATCCCCGTGGACGGGCGGCAGAACAGCTTCACGAAGCCGTCCTCGAAGCCCTGCATCTTGGCGCGCGCGTTGGTGAACAGCGGCAGCATGACCGTCCGGGCGTTGACGTCCCCGGAGTCGACCATGTGCTGCGTCACGCCGACCGACGCGACCTCGGGATCGGTGAAGATGTTGGAGGAGACCCAGCCGAGCTTCAGCGGCTGCACGGCCTCGCCCAGCGCGTGCCACATCGCGATGCGCCCCTGCATGCCGGCGACGGACGCCAGCATGAGCACGCCGGTGCAGTCGCCGGAGGCGTAGATGTGCGGGACGGACGTCCGCGACACCTTGTCGACCTCGACGAAGCCGCGCGCGTCGCACCGCACGCCGACCTCCTCCAGGCCGATGCCCCGGGTGTTCGGGACCATGCCCACGGTCATCAGGCAGTGGGTGCCCTCGACCTTCGTCCCGTCCTCCAGCGTGACGATCACGCCGTTGCCCGACCGCTCCACGGCCGCGGCCCGCGACCGCGACATGACGTTCATGCCGCGCCGCAGGAACACGTCCTGCAGGACGGCGGCGGCGTCGGCGTCCTCCGTGGGCAGGATCCGGTCGCGCGAGGAGACCAGCGTCACCTTCGAGCCGAGGGACAGGTAGGCGCCCGCGAGCTCGGCGCCCGTCACGCCGGAGCCGACCACGATCAGCTCCTCGGGCAGCTCCGGCAGGTCGTAGAGCTGGCGCCAGTTCAGGATGCGCTCGCCGTCCGGCTCCGCGCCGGGCAGCACGCGCGGCGTCGCGCCGGTCGCGATGAGCACGATGTCGGCGTGGATGCGGCGCTCGCCGACCGCCACGACGTGCGGCTCCACCAGCCGCGCCTCGCCGCGGACGATCTTGACCTCCTCGTAGGCGAGCCGTTCGGCGACGTCGAACGACTGGGCCCGTGCGAGGTCCTTCACGCGCTTGTTGACGATGGCCATGTCGGCTTCGAGGGCGCCGACGATCCCGTCCGGGCCGCCGTTGAAGCGCAGCCCGAGGCCGGCCGACTCCGACATGACCGCGATGCGGGTCGAGGTGGCGATGAGCGTCTTGGAGGGCACGCAGTCGGTGAGCACGCACGCGCCGCCCGGACCGTCCCGTTCGACGACGGTCACGTCGGCGCCGAGCTGCGCCGCGACGAGCGCGGCCTCGTAACCGCCCGGGCCTCCTCCGATGATCACGATGCGGGTCACATCTTCCATTGTTTCCTACTCACGGCAGTGAAAAGTCCCGCTCCGGACCCTTTCTTCCTGCAACAACCCCCGAGTGGCCCATCAACCGGTGTGGCGCGTTCCATCGCAGACCACAGCAGCCACACCCCCGCCTCCCCGGTGGCGTCTTCCCTGTGGGGGGCGTCCCCCACACCCCCGAGCCTTACTTGGCGTAGCCTTCCCCCGTGGCTCTGTACGCGGCGTACGCCTCCAACATGGATCCCGAGCAGATGGCCGGCCGGGCTCCCCACTCGCCCATGCGCGGCACCGGCTGGCTCGCCGGCTGGCGCCTGACCTTCGGCGGGCAGGACAAGGGCTGGGACGGGGCTCTCGCGACGGTCGTCGAGGACGACTCCGAGCAGGTCTTCGTAGTCATCTACGACGTGCCTGCCTGGGACGAGAAGGAACTCGACGCCTGGGAGGGCGCCGCGCTCAACGTCTACCGCAAGATCAGGGTGCGGGTGCAGACGCTCGACGGCGACGCGCTGTGCTGGATGTACGTCCTGGACGACTACGAGGGCGGGCTGCCGTCCGCGCGCTATCTCGGCATCCTCGCCGACGCCGCCGAGAAGGCCGGCGCGCCCGACGACTACGTCAAGGACCTGCGCACACGCCCCTGCAAGTCGCTGGGCGACTGACCGGCGGCGGCCGGGCGGCGCGGCGGTAGTGTCGGCGGCGTGAGCAACGACGCTTTTGCACTGGCACGGGACGCCGCGGACGCGCTGCGCTCCCGCACGTCCATCGACTCCTTCGACGTCGCCCTCGTCATGGGGTCCGGGTGGGTTCCGGCGGCCGACAAGCTGGGCGAGCCCGTCGCCGAGCTGACGGTGGCCGAGCTGCCCGGGTTCGCGCCGCCGGCCGTGGAGGGCCACGCCGGCCGGATCCGGGTCGTGGAGATCGGCGGGCGCAACGCGCTGGTGTTCCTCGGCCGCACGCACCTGTACGAGGGGCGCGGGGTCGACTCCGTGGTGCACGGCGTCCGGACGGCGCTCGCCGCGGGCGTCAAGACGATGGTGCTCACGAACGCGGCGGGCGGGCTGCGGCCCGAGCACCAGCGGGTGGGCGACCCGGTGCTGATCTCCGACCACCTGAACCTGTCCGGCGCGAACCCGCTGACCGGCGCGACGTTCCTCGACCTGACCGAAGCGTACTCGGGACGCCTGCGGGCCCTGGCCAAGGAGGCCGACCCGAGCCTGTCGGAGGGCGTCTACGCGGCGTTCCGCGGCCCGACCTACGAGACGCCCGCCGAGATCCGGATGCTGCGCACGCTGGGCGCCGACATGATCGGCATGTCGACGGTGCTGGAGACCATCGCGGCCCGCCAGGGCGGCGCGGAGGTGCTCGGCATCTCCCTGGTCACCAACATCGCGGCGGGGCTGTCGGACGAGCCGCTCGACCACGAGGAGGTCCTCGCGGCGGGACGCGCGTCGGCCGGCCGCATGGGCACCCTGCTCGCCACCGTCCTGGCGAAGCTGTGAGCGACCTGCGCGCGCGGGCCGGGGAGTGGCTCGCCCAGGACCCCGACCCGGCGACCCGCGCAGAACTGCGGGCGATCCTCGACGCGGGCGACGAGGCGGTCCTCGCCGACCGGTTCGGGACGCGGCTGGAGTTCGGGACGGCCGGGCTGCGCGGCGAGCTCGGCGCCGGGCCGAACCGGATGAACCGGGTGACGGTCATGCGCGCCGCCGCCGGTCTGGCCGCCCGGCTGCCCGCCGGCGGCCGGGTGGTGATCGGGTTCGACGCGCGGCACGGCTCCCGGCGGTTCGCCGACGACACCGCGGCCGTGCTGAGCGGGGCGGGGCTGCGTCCCGAGGTGTTCGCCGACCCCGTCCCGACGCCGGTCCTGGCGCACTTCACCCGGGCGTTCGACGACATCGTGGCGGGCGTCATGGTCACGGCCAGCCACAACCCGCCGCGCGACAACGGCTACAAGGTGTACTGGGCGGACGGGGCGCAGATCGTCCCGCCGACGGACGCGGAGATCTCCGCCGCGATCGACGCCGTCGGCCGCGTCGACGAGCTCCCCCTCGGCGAGGGGTGGCCCGTCCACGAGGGCGCCGGCCTCTACCTGGACGCGGTGTCGTCCCTGCGCCTCGGCGGCGACCGGGACGTCTCGATCGTCTACACGCCCCTGCACGGGGTGGGCCGGGACGTCCTGCTCGCCGCGTTCGAGCGCGCCGGGTTCCCCGCGCCGGCCGTCGTCCCGGAGCAGGCCGAGCCCGACCCCGACTTCCCGACCGTCGACTTCCCGAACCCGGAGGAGCCGGGCGCGCTCGACCTGGCGCTCGGCCTCGCCGAGGCCCGCGGCGCCGACCTGGTGATCGCGAACGATCCGGACGCCGACCGCTGCGCCGTCGCCGTCCCGGGCCCGTCCGGGTGGCGGACCCTCACCGGGGACGAGGTCGGCGGGCTGCTGGCCGAGCACGTGCTGCGGCACACCACGGGCGACGACCGCCTGGTCGCGACGACGATCGTGTCGTCGTCGCTGCTGCGCTCGATCGCCGCCGCGCACCGCGTCCGGTTCGCCGAGACGCTCACCGGCTTCAAGTGGATCATGAAGGCGGGCGGTCCGGGCCTCAGGATGGTGTTCGGCTACGAGGAGGCGCTCGGCTACAGCGTCGGCGGCGACCGGGGCGTGCTCGTCAACGACAAGGACGGCATCGGCGCCGCGCTCGCCGTCGCCGCGCTCGCGGCCGACGCCAGGCGCGACGGCCGCACGCTTCTCGACCTGCTGGACGCGCAGGCCCGCCGGTACGGGCTGCACGCGACGTCCCAGCTGTCGGTCAGGGTGAGCGACCTCTCGCTGATCACCGCGGCGATGGCCCGGCTGCGCTCCGATCCCCCGCGCGAGCTCGGCGGGCGGCGCGTCGAGTCCTTCGACGACCTCGCCCTGCCCGCCGGGGACCTGCCGCCCACCGACGGGCTCCGGTTCCGCCTGGCCGGGGGCTCGCGGGTGGTCGTGCGCCCCTCCGGGACGGAGCCGAAGCTGAAGTGCTACCTGGAGGTCGTCCTCCCGGTGGACGGGGACGTCGCCGAGGTCCGCGCGCGCGCCGCCGCCGACCTGGAGGCCCTCCGCGCGGACGTGTCCGCGGCCATCGGCTGACCGGGCCCCTCTCAGCCGACCGGGCCCCTCAGCCGACCGCGCCGACGATCAGCAGGGCGACGACCACCGCCAGCGGGACGGCCAGCGAGGCCACCGCGGGAACGGACCACGTGACCCTCCCCCTGGCGGGCCCCTGCTCCTCCGCCTCGGCCTTGGCCCTGGCCGCCTTGTCCGGCGCGCCCGACCGGGCCGTGGAGCGCTGCCGTTCCTTCATCTCGTTCAACTGCTGCGCCGCGTACGCGGTCGGCGTCCGCCCCCGCAGATCGAGCCCCTGCGCCTGCCCCTTGCCCTTGCGGGCCTCCTTCTCGGCGCGGGCCTCCGCCTTGGCCTGCGCCCGGGGCGAGGTCTGGAGCACCCACGCCCGGGTCTCCAGGTCCGTCCCGTCCGGGCCGGCGAACACCACCGTGAGCGCGTTCCTGCCCTCGATCCGGCGGACCGCGCCCCACGGCGCCCGGACGTCCCGCAGCGGGTTGCGGATCGTCACCCCGTCCTCGTCGCCGGCGATCAGCGGCCGCAGCCCGACCGTGTAGGCGATCCCGCAGCCGAGCAGCAGCAGGAACGCGATCGTCACCGTCGTCAGCGAGTAGTCGGGGTCGCCGGTGATGCCGACGAACAGGTCGACGAGGTTGAGGGCGGCGAACACCAGCCACGCGTACGCCGCGACGCGCCCGCCGGTGGAGCGAATGGTCATGGCTCGATCATGCCAGGGGCCGGGCGCCGCTCCACTTGAGCTGCGCGAAACCGGGCTTGATCACCCCGTTGATCAGTTCGAGCCGCTCGTTGAACGGCGCGAACGCCGACTTCATCGCGTTCACCGTGAACCACTGCAGGTCGTCCCATCCGTAGCCGAACGCGTCGGCGAGCTTGGCGAACTCCTCCGACAGCGTCGTGCCGCTCATCAGCCGGTTGTCGGTGTTGACCGTGACCCGGAAGCTCAGCCTCCGCAGCAGCCCGATCGGGTGCTCGGCGATCGACTTCGCCGCGCCCGTCTGGATGTTGGAGGTCGGGCACATCTCCAGCGGGATCCGCTTGTCGCGCACGTAGTCGGCGAGCCGGCCGAGCCGCGCCTCGCCGCCCTCGACCTCGATGTCGTCGATGATCCGGACGCCGTGCCCGAGCCGGTCGGCGCCGCACCACTGGATCGCCTGCCAGATCGACGGCAGCCCGAACCCCTCGCCCGCGTGGATCGTGAAGTGCGCGTTCTCGCGCTGCAGGTACTCGAACGCGTCCAGGTGGCGGGTGGGCGGGTACCCGGCCTCGGCGCCCGCGATGTCGAACCCGACGACGCCCGCGTCCCGGTACCGGACGGCCAGCTCCGCGATCTCCATGCTGCGCGCCTGGTGCCGCATCGCGGTGACGAGCGTCCCGACGCGGATGCCGAAGTCCTCGCGGCCGCGGGCGAAGCCGTCCAGGACGGCCTCGACGACCTGCTCCAGCGACAGCCCCTCGCGCAGGTGCTGCTCGGGGGCGTACCGGACCTCCGCGTAGACGATCCCGTCGTTCGCGAGGTCCTCGGCGCACTCGTAGGCGACCCGGGTGAGCGCCTCGACGGTCTGCATCACCCCGACCGTGTGGGAGAACGTCTCCAGGTACCGTTCGAGCGATCCGGAGTTGGAGGCCTCCTCGAACCACGTCCGCAGGGCGTCCGCGTCGGTGGTGGGCAGGTCCCCGTACCCGGTCTCCCGCGCCAGGTCCACGATGGTGGCGGGCCGCACGCCGCCGTCAAGGTGGTCGTGCAGCAGTACCTTCGGCGCGCGGCGGATGTCCTCGAGAGTAGGCCGATCGTTCATTCCCCGAACCTACCCGTCCCGGCCTCTCCCGGCGTCATCAATTCTCGCCGGAACCGCCGCCCCCCGCCCTCGCGACCTGCGGACCTTCCGGCCCGCTACACCCCGAGACGGTCGAGGAACGCGGCGACGAGGGGCGCGATCTCGCAGAGGTGGGTTTCGAGGGCGAAATGGCCGGTGTCGAGAAGGTGGAGCTCCGCGTCCGGGACGTCCCGCAGGTAGGCACGGGCGCCGGACGCGGTGAAGAACGGGTCGCCGGCTCCCCAGACGATGAGGGTGGGCGGCGTGCACCGGCGCAGCCAGGCCTGCCAGCGGCCGTAGCGCTCGACGTTGGAGTGGTAGTCGAAGGCCAGCGCGACCTGGGCTTCCTTGCGTCCCGGCAGGTCGAGGAAGTGCTGGTCGAGGGTCCAGCCCTCCGGTGCGATCGCCTCGGGGTCGGCGACGCCCGTCTCGTACTGGCTCCGGGTCCCGTCCAGGGTCAGCAGGCCCCGGACGGCCTCCTCCGCCCCCGGCGCACCGGGACGCAGGGCGATGAAGTCGCGGGCGCCGTCCGACAGGCCCTCGGCGTAGGCGTTGCCGTTCTGGACGACCAGGCCCGCGATGCGCTCGGGCCGCCGCTCGGCCAGCCGGAACCCGACCGGCGCCCCGAAGTCGAACACGTACATGGCGAAACGGGTGAGGCCGAGCCGCTCGACGAAGCCCTCCATGACGTCGGCGAGCCCGTCGAAGGAGTAGGCGAAGTCGTCCGGCGCCCGCGTGTGGCCGAAGCCCGGGTAGTCCGGGGCGATCAGCCGGTAGCGGGCGCCGAGGACGTCGACGAGCCGGCGGAACTGGTGCGAGGCGGACGGAAAGCCGTGCAGGAGCAGCAGGACGGGCGCGTCCTCCCTCTCCGGCAGGGACTCGCGGTAGAAGACGCGGACACCGTTCACGTCGGCGTGCCGGTGGGCGGTGCGGGCGATCGAAAACATACCTAACGCCTAACTGTCGAGATGTTGCATTAGGTACAACGATCGCACACCTAACGGGTCAATCGGTCGATGTACCGTTAGGACATGAGCGACCCGACCCCGTTGACCGGCGAGCCCCCGGCCCTGGACCTGGTCAACACGCGACCGGCGGGCGCCGACCTGCTGTCCACGCCCGACGACCTCCGGGCCTGGCTGCGCCTGCAGGCCGACCGGTCCGACGAGGCCGCGGCGCTCGCCGCCGCGGAGACGGGGGCCGCGTCGCTGGCCGCCGTCCGGGACGTCCGGGAGCACACGGCCCGGGCCCTCGACCGCGTCCGCCGCGGCGAGCCGCCCTCGGCCGCCGACCTGGAGGCCCTCACCCGGGCCCAGTGCGCGGCGCCCGCGGTCACCGAGCCGGTCTGGGACGGGCGGTCCCTGCTCGCGGCCCGCCGCCGCACCGGCCCGCCGGAACTGCGCCCGGCGTCCTGGCTCGCCGAGGCCGCCGCCGAACTCCTCGCCGACCCGGCGGTCACCAGGATCCGGAAGTGCGAGGCCGACGACTGCGTGCTGCTCTTCCTGCCCGCCCACCCGCGCCGCCGCTGGTGCTCGGCGGCGCGCTGCGGCAACCGCGTCCGCGTCGCGCGGCACTACCGGCGGCACAGGCCCGCGGAACCCGGCCCGGAGTCCTCCTGACACGCGGAGGCGGGGGCACCCGACGGCGCCCCCGCCTCACGGAACCGAACGCTCAGTGACCGGCCTTGGCGTACTCGCCGATGCCGCCGGCGAAGTCGAACATGACGCAGGCCTCGTCTCCGACGACCCATGCGTCATGGCCGGGCGTGGCGACGAACACGTCGCCGGGGCCGACCTCCTGCTCCGCGCCGTCGCGCATGCGGATGTGCATCCGCCCCTGGACGACGTAGCCGTTGTGGTGGACCTCGCACAGGTCGGTGCCCGCGATGTCCTTCACCGACTCCGTCCAGCGCCATCCGGGCTCGAACGTCGCCTTCCCGAAGACGAGGCCGCTGAGGTTGGCGATCTCCAGGTGCCCCCTGGGGAAGTCACGCCGGTCGTCCGGCTTCTCGATGCTCTTGATCTCAATCATGTCGGGTCCCCCTTCCCCCTCTCTTTTCACGCTCGCACTGGTGCTGACCTGCGTCAAGCCGTCTGGAGCGGCGAGCGCGCGGCGGTTGCGGAACAGCAGCGCCGGGGTCGCCAGGGACAGGACTCCCGCGACCGCGACGGCCGTGCGGGGGCCGGTGAGCCCGGCCAGCACGCCCCACAGGCCCGTCATGGCCGCGATCGTGAGCTTGCTCGTCACCGACCACGCCGACAGCACGCGGGCGACGCGGTCGGGCGGCGTCCACTCCAGCCGGCAGGTGGCGTACAGCGGGGTGAACACCCCCATGCAGGTGATCAGCCCGAGTTCGACGGCGATGACGAGCACCAGGCCGGCGACGCCCGGGCGGACGAAGGCCAGCCCGGGCAGCCAGCACGCGCGCAGGGTGCCGAAGACCAGCATGGTCCTGGCCCGTCCGAACCGCGCGGCCAGCGGCCGGGCCAGCCGCGAACCGGCGAGCCCTCCCACACACGGGGCGGCGAACGCCAGCGCGTACTGCCACGGCGCGAACCCGAGGTCGCCGAGCATCAGGACGGCCAGCACCGGCGCCGTCGCCATGATCAGCCCGCCGACCAGGATCTGGTTGAGGAACAGCGAGCGCAGCGCCGGGCCGGTGAGGATGTGCCGCCACCCTTCGAGCAGGTCCCCGGCCCGGAGCCGGGCACCCGCGCTCCGGGCCGGGCGCGGCTCCGTCCCGCCGATCGCGCGGATCCCGGCCGCCGACAGCAGGAAGCTGACCGCGTTGGCCGCCACGGTGACCAGCGGGCCGAACAGGCCGATCGCGGCGCCGCCGAGCGGCGGCCCGAGCATGGTGGCGGTCCAGCTCGTGGACTCCAGCCGCCCGTTCGCGGTGAGCAGGTCGTCCGGCCGGACGAGCGCCTTCAGGAAGGAGCCGCTCGCCGCGGTGAAGGCGATGTCGGCCGCGGCGACGACGACCGACACGACCAGCAGGTGGGCGAAGCCGAGCCCGCCGAGGAGGAACGCCGCGGGCAGGCTCAGCAGCGCCGCGCACCGGACCAGGTCCATCGCGACCATCACGGGCCGCTTGCGGCGGAACTCCACCCACGGGCCGAGCGGCACCGCCACCGCCGCCCCCGCCAGCAGGCCCGCGGCGGCCAGCGCCGACACCCGGGCCGGCCCGGCGTGCAGCACGGTGATCGCGATCAGGGGGAACGCGTCGAAGGCGAGCCACGTCCCGAACGCGCTGACCGCGTAGGCCGTCCAGAGCCACCCGAACCCCCGGCCGAGCGACCGTCGCTCCCCCGTGCGCACCATCGCCACGCCCCTTCCGCCGGCCGCGCCTCCGGCGGCCAGGGAGATCCAAGCGGGCGGCGGGGCCGCGGATCAAACAACCGCCCGCCCAGGTCACAACCACGCGTTGTCACCCCTGGCATGGGCGAACGAGGTGACCGATCGGACTTGCGTACTCGGGGAGTGGACGGACGTCTCATGTCGGGGGGCGGCGGCGCCGGCCCCCCGATCCCACTCGATCAAGGAGAACCATGGCCAATTCCGTCAGCCTCGCGGTGTCCGGCACCCTCGACCAGGTCCGTGCCGTCGTGGAGGCCGCCCTGCAGCCCGAGGGCTTTCGTTTCACGTGGGAGAACCCCGGTCAGGGCATCGTCGAGAAGGGGACCCGCACCAAGGCGATGCTCCTCGGAGCGTTCGCCACGCACTACAAGTACCACCTGCTCCTGAGGCCGCAGCCCGACGGGACCGTGGTCGTCGAGCTCGGGCTCGCGACGACCGGTCTGTCCGGCGGCGCCACCGGCGCCGTCAAGCTACGGAAGAATCTCGACAAGGTCGGCCGGATCCTGACCACCGCGTTCCAGTCCTCCGGCACCCTCGTCTCCCCCGCGCAGTGACCGGATCGGCCTTCGGCCGGGGCTACCGGACCGCCGTCTCGGCGGCGTAGACGATGACGTTGTCGCGGTAGCTGCGCTCGGCGCGGTCGAACGCGCCGCCGCAGGTGACCAGGCGGAGCCCGGGGTGGTCGAGCGGGCCGTAGACGCGCGCGGTGGGGAAGCGGCCCTTCGGGACGCGCTCCACGGACTCGACGGTGAACACGGCCACCCGGCCGTCCGCGCGTTCCACCTCGACGCGGTTCCCGGGCCTCAGACGGCCCAGGTCGTAGAAGACCGCGGCGCCCTTCCCGGAGTCGACATGGCCCAGGATGACCGCCGCGCCGCGCTCGCCGGGAGTGGGCCCGCCCTGGTACCAGCCGGCCTCCCCCGGCCGGTCGGCCGGGGGGACCCGCACCTCGCCGCCCGCCCCGAGGCCCAGGCGCGACAGCGGCGCCCGCACCCCGATCGACGGGATGGACACCCGGACGGGCAGGGAGCGGTCCAGCACCGGCCCGTGCCGGTCGACCGCCCGCGGGGTCGCGGCCCACGCGGGCGGGCTGGGCGGACCGGCCCGCCCGCCCAGCCCGAGGACGACCAGGACGAGACCGGCGGCCGTCAGGACCGCTGCCGCCGCCCCCGGGCCCCACCGGCCGCCCTTTCTCCCCATCGCCCTTCCCGTCCCCTTGGAATTGTCGGAGTCAGCCTTCGCGAGAAAGGCTGCGGTATTACGCGCTCGCGCCATTCCTGCGTCGGACGGCAATGGCGCCGACACCGATCCCGCCCAGCAGCAGGACGCCTCCGCCGGCCAGAAGGGCGGTGTCCGCGCCGCCCGTCCCGCCGCCGAATCCCGTCGCCGGCCCGCCGGTCGGGGTGGGCTGCGACATCGGACGCGCCTTGCCGTCCACGACGTGGACCTCGCCGGTCCCCTTGTACGCGCCGCACCGCACGAGCACCGTGTAGGTGCCGGCGAAGGTGTCCTTCTTGATGGTCGCGAGACCGGCGCGGCCGTCGACCTCCTCCGCGCCGTTCAGCGGGACGGCCCCGCCCACGAAGGCCAGCGAGCCCGCCGTGCCGTCGACCTCGCACTTCTTCCCCACGACGGTGACCTGCTCGCCGGGGCGCGCCTGCGCGGGCTTCACGACGACGTCGCCGGGGTCGGCCATCGCGGGCGCGGCCGCGCCGAGCGTCGCCGTACCGATCACAAGGCCGAGAACGGCCGCCTTACCGAGTCGCATGTTCTCCCCATATCGACACGGTGGCTTACTCGACTTTCAGCCCGCTGGACCGTGTCCCCCTTATGCCCATCTCTGATGAGGACGGCCCCGGTTTGGTTCGGTGATCCTTTTTTCAATGGCCGGCGACGCGCCCGCCCGGTGTTCTAGGAAAGGTTCGGGCGGTGGGCGCCGCATTCCAGCACGGCCCGGGCGATCTCCTCGGGCCGTTCCGCGACCGCGGCGTGGCTGCCGGCCAGTTCGAGCACGCGCAGGTGCGGCCGATCGGCGGTGAGGGCCAGCAGGTCGCGGCGGACGCCCGCACGCTGCGCCGCCATGAGGTCGCCGACGCGGCCCGGCAGGCCGGGCAGGTTCTCGGTGGCCAGGACGAACAGGGCGGGGCAGCGGATGCCGGCCACCGCCGCCACGCTGTCCTGGAAGTACGGGTCGTACCTGATCTGCCCGGCCAGCTCCGCGTCCGGCCGCGCGTAGACGCCCTCATCGATGGTGCGCAGCGCCCGCGAGGGAAGCATCGCGGCTTGGGCCTCGGGCAGCGGCCGGGCCATCGCCTCGGCCTGGGCGTCGAAGAGGGACTTCAGCTCCGCCAGCAGCGGGGTCAGTTCGTCGGGCTCGATGCCCGCGTAGTGCTCCGGCGCGGTCTCGGCCGAGCGCAGGCCGTCGATGTTGACGATCCCGGGACCGTCCGGATGGCGCAGCGCCCACCGCACCGCGACCATGCCGCCGAAGGAATGGCCGACCACGAGAGGAGCGGTCAGGCCGAAGTGGTCGACGACCGCCTGCACGTCGTCCAGGACGGCCTCCCACTCCCACGGCCCGTCGCCGGACAGCCCGTGGCCGCGCAGGTCCATCGCGACGACCCGGTGCGCGCCGGTCAGCAGGGGCGCGACGGCGTCCCAGTGCAGGAGGGTGCCGCCCAGGCCGTGGAGCAGCAGCACCGGAGACCCGGCCCCGCCGTGGTCGCGGGCGGCCAGGCGGACCGGACGGTCATCGATGATCACTTCTTGCGGTGCCACGGGTGCTCTCCTGGGGTCGGTCGAGCCGGTCGCGAATGGAGGAGGTGGTGACGCCGCCGCCGGGATCCCTGTCGAGCTTTCCGCGTTTCACCAGGTCGTGGACGCCTTGCCGGGTGATGCCGAGCATCGCCCCGGCCGTGGAGTACGGGACGGCCGCCGCGGGGTGGGCGGTCGTGCGGGCCACGGCCCGTCCCAGCGCGGTGCGCCACCACGCGGCGGGCGGGTCGAAGGGCCCGTCACCGGGGAACAGCACCCCGATGAGCCGTGCCGCGGTCAGCGTGGCCCGCTCCCGGTCGGCGCCGAGCAGCTGGGCCGCCCACACCTCGGCCTCCACGCGCAGCCGCGCCCTGATCGGCCCGAGCGGCTCGTCGGAGGCCAGCAGGATCTCCAGGGGATCGAAGATCCGCGTCTCCAGCGTCCGGACCAGCTCGGCGACGAGCTCGATGTGGTCTTGCGTGGTCGTCACTTGACGAACGATAGCAAGTACTTGCTCCTCCGCGTCAAGTAGTGAACGGCGCTAGCGGTCGGCGACGGTGAAGAGCTGGCCGGGCGCGCGTTCGTCGCACGGCAACTGGAGCACCGGGGCGCGGACCGCGGGCTCGCCCTTCACACCGACGCAGAGATCGCGGCCCTGGGGCCTCAACTGGATGCCGCCGGCCGACGACCGGAGGGTGAACAGGTCAGGTTCCGTGCGGTCGCAGGTGTCGTCGGACATCGGCGAGCAAGCCCGAACGAGGCGTCCAGGACCCCGCGGGGGAGCCGAAGGCCCGCCGAACTGCCCGCGCTGCGGGAGTCGGTGAAGGGACGGCCCCGCCGCGCGTGGGGGCGAGCGCGCACGGGCCATGAAGGCGTGCGCCCGGAACGCCGATTCGGCGTTCCGGGCGCAGCTCTTCAATGGCCGCCCCTACCTCAGGGCGTGCCGGGTCAGCCGCTGGTGAGGGGCAGGGTCAGGGTGCTGCCGTGCAGGTCGACCTTGACCTTCGTGCCCGCCGGGTAGCGGAGCGTGTAGGCGTGGTCGGTGGCCAGCACCATGAGGCCGATCCGGTGGCCGGGCTTGAAGACGTAGTCGTACGGCTGCATGGGCCAGCTGAACGTGTAGTCCTTGCCGGGCGTCACCGGGCTGCTGCGCCAGATCGACTCGCGGTTGCGCACGTCCGTCCAGCCGCGCGTCACGATCTTGAACGGGCTGACGGCGGTGGTGTACTTCCGGACGGTCCGGCAGCCCTCGTCGCCGGGAATCGAGTCGCCGTAGCACCACCGGTCGGACGTCGGGCCGAAGCCGGAGACGCGCTCGTCGGAGCCGTAGTCGACCAGGAGGGCCGACAGGTACGGCGAGCGGCCGTCGACGGAGGCGCGCAGCTTGATCCGCGCCGTGCCGCTGAGCCGCATGGCCTTGGTCAGCTTCGGCGTGAGGTAGACCAGGCGGTTCGGGTCCGCCGCGTCCGGGTTCGCGGCCAGCTCCTCGGCCTTGCGGGACGGGTCGTCCACCAGCTGCTGGGTGCCGGCGCCGCGCTCGCCGAGGCCCTTGGCCGACAGGCCGAGCGGCACGGGGCGAGCCGAGGCCTCCGGCCAGTCCTTGTGCGTCTCCCACTGGCCGGGGGTGCGCTCCAGGTCGACCTTGGGCTGGCGCATGATGTCGTTGCGGACGTTGTAGAGCTCATGCGCGAACCACAGGTTCAGGGATTCGAGCCACACGCTCTGGCGGACGTCCAGGGGCTCGTCGTGCGCGGCCTGGTGGATCCACAGCTTGCGGTCGACGCCGGCCTTCTTCAGGCCGTCCCACAGCAGGGACATCTGGATCGGCTTGACGTTCCAGTCGGCGAGGCCGCTGGTCATGAACACGCTGGCCTTGAAGCGGGGCGCGGACTTGGCGAAGTTCCGCTCGTCCCAGGTCCGGTTGTAGTCGCCGGTGACCCGGTCCATCTTCTTCTCGAGGTCGTGCATGACGGGCGCGCAGACCTCGGGGTCGCGCCGGGTCAGCACGGCCTTGGCGTGCAGGTCGAGGTCCTCGCCCTCCCAGCCGTCCGGTGCGACGACGCCGCCGTTGGCGCGGTACTCGTCGTACCAGTTCGACACGCCGGAGATGGACACGACCGTCTTGAGGCCGGACACCCGGGTCGCGGCGGCCGCCAGGGGCAGCGTGCCGTCGTAGGACTTGCCGGCCATGGCGACGTTCCCGGTCGACCATCCCGCGCGGATCCTGTTGCCCTGGGCGTCGTACGCGGTGGCCTTGCCGGTGAGCCACTCGATGACCGACTTCATGCCCTGCGCCTCGTTCGGCCCGACGGCGGTCGGGCAGCCGTCGGAGTCGCCCGTGCCGAGGGTGTCGGCCGCGAGGATGGCGTAGCCGCGGGAGACGAAGTAGTTGTCGTAGTAGACGCGCGAGTAGCTCGTCGGTCCGGGCGGACCGGGCGGCGGCGTCCACGGCGCGAGGCGCGGGTGGTCGGTGACGTCGGCCGGGTGGTACGGCGGGTCCTGGAGGCCCGCGTAATAGGGGCTGCCCTCAAGGATCGAGGCGACCTTGAGGCCGCCGCCGGTCTCCTTCGGGCGGGTGATGTAGACGGAGACGCGGTCGCGTTTGCCGTCCCGGTCGCTGTCCACGGTCGTCTCGACGAACACCTTCTCGCGGATGGCGTCCTTGAACGAGAACGTGGGCTGCGTCTTGCCGTCCTTCACCACGATGTGAGGACGTCCCGCGTCGGCGTACGCGGGCACGGTGCCGGCCGCGAGGCCGACCGCGCCCGCGAGCGCCGCGGCGGGGAGGAGTGAGAGTCGCAACGTCCGCTCCTTGGCTGCTGAGAGAAACCTGATCAGCTTCCAGAGCGGACACAACGCCCGTCAACGGTGATTCTTAACAAACCGGCCGGTTCACGCGATCCGGTCGATGACCAGGGGGAGCGCGGGCACGGTGCCGCCTGCCTCGATGTCGAAGGCGCCGTCCAGGGCCTCCAGCGCGCGACCGAACCTGGCCTCGTCGTCGGCGTGCAGCGTCAGCAACGGCCGGCCCGCCTCGACCGTGTCGCCCGGCTTGGCATGGCAGATCACGCCCGCGCCGAACGACACCGGGTCCTCCTTGCGGGCCCGGCCGGCGCCCAGACGCCACGCCGCGACGCCCACCCCGTAGGCGTCCAGCCTGGTCAGCACGCCCGAGGACGGGGCGGTGACCACATGGGTCTCGCGGGCGGCCGGCAGCGGCGCGTCCGGATCGCCGCCCTGCGCGGTGATCATGCGGCGCCAGGCGTCCATGGCGGAGCCGTCCTTCAGCGCGTCCGCCGGGTCCCTCCCGGAGATCCCGGCGGCGGCGAGCATCTCCCGCGCCAGCGTCAGGGTCAGCTCGACCACGTCGGACGGGCCTCCCCCGGCGAGCACCTCCACCGACTCGGCCACCTCGACGGCGTTGCCGACCGCGTTGCCGAGCGGACGGTCCATCGCGGTCAGCAGCGCGACCGTGCGCAGCCCGTGGTCGGCGCCGATCGCGACCATCGTCTCGGCCAGCTCGCGGGCCCGGTCCGCCGTCTTCATGAACGCGCCCGAGCCGACCTTGACGTCCAGCACCAGCGCGCCCGTGCCCTCGGCGATCTTCTTCGACATGATCGAGGAGGCGATCAGCGGGATCGACTCCACCGTGCCGGTCACGTCCCGCAGCGCGTAGAGCTTGCGGTCGGCGGGCGCGAGGCCGCCGCCCGCCGCGCAGATGACCGCGCCCGCCGAGCGCAGCACGTCCAGCATCTCGGCGTTCGACAGCGACGCCCGCCAGCCCGGAATCGACTCCAGCTTGTCGAGCGTCCCGCCGGTGTGCCCGAGGCCGCGCCCCGACAGCTGCGGGACCGCCGCCCCGCACGCCGCCACCAGCGGCGCCAGCGGCAGAGTGATCTTGTCGCCGACCCCGCCGGTGGAGTGCTTGTCGGTGGTCGGACGGTCCAGCGCCGACCAGTCCATCCGCTCCCCGGACCGGATCATCGCCTCGGTCCACCGGGCCACCTCGGCCCGCGACATGCCGTTCAGCAGGATCGCCATCGCCAGCGCCGACATCTGCTCTTCGGCGATCACGCCCCGCGTGTAGGCGTCCACCGCCCAGTCGATCTGCTCGGGGGTCAGCGTCCCCCCGTCCCGCTTGGCGCGGATGACATCGGTGGCGTCCACGAAATCCTCTCAGAAGGTGAAACCGAGCCGGCCAGGGTGTGCCGGCCAGGGTGCGTCGGTCAGGCCCGGTCCACGAGATCGTCGGGACCGAACGCGTCCGGCAGGACGTCCGACATGGGCAGGATGCCGCGCGTCGTCTCCAGCAGCATCGGGGCGCCGCCGTGCTCCCACAGCAACTGCCGGCAGCGCCCGCACGGCATCAGCGGATTCCCGTGCCGGTCGACCACCGCCATGGCGACCAGCCGCGGCCGCTCGGACTTGCCGGGCCCGTGCAGCGCCGACACGACCGCGCACTCCGCGCACAGCCCGACCCCGTACGAGGCGTTCTCCACGTTGCACCCGGTGATCACCCGGCCGTCGTCCACCAGCGCGGCGGCCCCGACCGGAAACCCGGAGTACGGGCAGTAGGCACGTTCCATAGCCTCCCGCGCCTCAGCGCGCAGAACAGGCCAATCAATCTCCATAAGAGTTATCGTGCCTCACCGCGCCGGTAGCGGAGCCCGTTGGCGGCGGGCATGCGGAGGCGTTGGCTGGCCAGGGCCAGGACGAGCAGCGTCGTCAGGTGCGGCGTGAAGGAGACCAGCTCGCCGGGGACGATGTCGCTCAGCAGGAACCACGTGAGCAGCGCGGCGGCCGTGACCAGGGACAGCGCGGAGCCGACGACGGCGCCCCGCATGTCGCGGCGGTGCGCCACGTCCAGCGCCGCCTGCGGGAGCAGGCGGTTCGCGCGCACGCCCTGCCAGACCGCGACGCCGATCAGCAGGATCGCCACGAACAGCAGCAGCGCGTGCACCGACTGGCCGCCGCCGCGCACGTTCATCGCGTCGGTGTAGCCGAACAGCAGCGAGCCCGCGGCGAGGCCGCCCGGACGCCAGTTGCCGAAGATCATGGCGGCGAGGCCGATGAACCCGCGGCCGTTGGTCTGGCCGTCCTGGTAGATCGGCGCGGCGACGGTGACGAGGAACGCGCCCGCCAGGCCCGCGAAACCGCCCGAGATCATCACGGCCGCGTACTTCATCCGGTAGACCTGCACGCCGAGCGACTCGGCCGCGTACGCGTCCTCGCCGCACGAGCGGATCCGCAGACCGAACGCCGTCCGCCACAGCACGAAGAAGCTGGCCGGGAGGAGCAGCAGGGCCACGAGCGTCAGCAGCGACATGTCGCTGGTGAGACCGCGGACGATCCCCGCGAGGTCCGACACCAGGAACCAGTGGTGCCTCTCCAGCGAGCCGAGCCAGTCGGGGCTCTGCCAGCCGCCGATCTTGCCTCCGGACAGCACCGGCAGCGTCAGCGTCGGGATCGGATCGACGGGCGGAGACTGCCGGGGGCCGCCGCCGAGCGCCTTCGCCTCCCCCTTGTCGAAGATCAGCCCGGCGAGGAACTGGGTGAGCCCCAGCCCGAGGATGTTGATCGCGACACCGGACACGATGTGGTCGACGCCGAACGACACGGTCGCGATCGCGTGCAGCAGCCCGCCGAGCACGCCGCCGATGATCCCGGCGAGGACGCCGATCCACGGGCCCCACTGGTAGCCGGCCCAGGCGCCCGTCCAGGTGCCGAGGATCATCATGCCCTCGAGGCCGATGTTGATCACGCCGGACCGCTCGGACCACAGCCCGCCGAGCCCGGCCAGGAAGATCGGCACGGCGAGGCGCAGCGCGGCGCTGACCGTCCCGCTGGAGGTCACCGGGTCGGCGTCGTCGATCACCCGGACCAGCGACAGCAGCACCAGCAGGCCGGACGCGATGAGCAGGTAGTGCGGCCAGCGCAGCCGGCGCGCGCCGCCCGCGGCCTTGCGGGCCGGGGCCGTCTCGGTGGCGGTGCTCATGAGGCGCTCCCAGCGGCCTCGCGGGCCAGGTCGTGGCCGGTGGCCAGCTCGGCGGCGACGGCCCGCTGCTGCAGCCGGATCTCCCAGCGCCGGACGAGCTCGTACACGATGACGACGGTCAGCACGACCACGCCCTGCATGACCCCGACGATCTCCTTCGGGACATCGACCTCCTGGAGGACGTCGGAGGTCTGGTCGAGGAACGCGAACAGCAGCGCGGCCAGCGCGATCCCGGCCGGATGGTTGCGGCCGAGCAGCGCGACCGTGATGCCGGTGAAGCCGAGGCCGGCCGGGAAGTTCAGCGAGTACTCGTAGGACGCGCCGAGCAGCTCCGGCATGCCGATCAGGCCCGCCACCACGCCGGACGCGACCATCGTGTAGACGATCATGCGGCGGGCGTTGACGCCGCTGGCCTGCGCCGCCGACGGCGACAGCCCCGACACCTTCAGGTCGAACCCGAAACGCGTGCGGTTGATGACGACCCAGAACACGACGCCGACCAGGATCGCCAGCGGCAGCAGCCCGTAGACGTCGCCCGGCAGATCGATGCCGATCGAGGACAGGAGGCCGTTCAGGCCGCCGACCCGTCCCGACTCGGGGATCTGCGGCGTCGCGACGTTGTTGCTGCCCGGCCGCACCTCGGCGAGCCGCTTGTCGTTCAGCAGGTAGGCGATCAGGCCGGTCGCGATCGCGTTCAGCATGATCGTGGACAGCACCTCGCTGACCCCGCGCGTCACCTTCAGCACGCCCGCGATCGCCGCCCACAGCCCGCCGACCACCATCGCCGCGACGATCGTCAGCATCTGGCCGAGGGGGGCGGGCAGCGCCAGCGCGCCGCCGAGCGCGGCGGCGAGGAACGCGGCGATCCGGTACTGGCCGTCCACGCCGATGTTCAGCAGCGCCATCCGGAACCCGATGGCCACGGCCACGGCCGACAGGTAGTAGCGGGTGGCGCGGTTGACGATGTCGACGATCGAGTTGTCGGTCGTGCCGTAGTCGATCATGCTCTGGATCGAGCTGACCGGGTCGGCGCCGGTGACCCGCAGCAGGATCATCGTGATGCCGAGGGAGATCAGCAGCGCCAGCACCGGCGCGCCGATCTTCAGGCCGAGCCCCCGCGGGCCGAGGCCGCGCAGCATCGCCTTCCACGACGGCACCGTCTCCGGCTCCACCGGGCCGGACGCCTTCTCGGGCCGCTTCCCGGGATCGGGGCTCTCGCCCGGACGCGGCGCGGGGACGTCGGCCGGGGGCGTCGCGCCCGCCGGTTCCCCGCCGCCCGCGGGCTCCTCGCCCGCCGGGTCCAGGTCCTTGCGCTCGTCGCTCATGCGGGCGCTCCGGCACCGGTCATGGCGGAGCCGAGCTCCTCGGGGGTGACGGTCCGCGGATCGACCTCCGCGACCAGCCGCCCCCGCAGGATCACGTGCAGGGTGTCGGACATACCGATGAGTTCCTCAAGATCGGCGCTGATCAGCAGCACGGCCAGCCCGTCCGCGCGGGCCTGCCGCAGGTACTCCCAGATGGCGGCCTGGGCGCCGACGTCGATGCCGCGCGTCGGATGCGCCGCGATCAGCAGCCGCGGGTCGCCGGACATCTCCCGCCCGACGATGAGCTTCTGCTGGTTGCCGCCCGACAGCGCGGCGGCGGGCACGTCGATCCCCGGCGTCCGCACGTCGTAGGCCTGGACGATCCGGGTGGTGTCGCGGCGGGCGCCGCGCCGGTCGATCCACGGGCCCCGCACGTTCGGGCGCCGGGTCTGGTGGCCCAGCATGCGGTTCTCCCAGAGCGTCCCCTCCAGGACGAGCCCGTGGCGGTGCCGGTCCTCGGGGATGTAGGCGATGCCGGCCTCGCGGCGCCGCCGCGTCGACCACGAGGTGACGTCCTCGCCGCCGTAGCCGATGGTCCCGGCGTCGGCGCCGCGGATGCCCATGATCGCCTCGATGAGCTCGGTCTGCCCGTTGCCCTCGACACCGGCCAGCCCGACGATCTCGCCGCGGCGGATGCGCAGCGACACGCCGTCCACCACGGGACGGCCCTCGGAGGTCAGCACGGTGAGCCCGGCCACGTCCAGCTGGACGTCCTCGGTGACGGTGGACTCGCGCAGCTCCGGGGTGGGCAGCTCGGACCCGACCATCAGCTCGGCCAGGCGCCGGGACGTCACCTCGCGCGGGTCGAGCCGGGTCGCGACCGTCGTGCCGCGCCGGATCACCGAGATCGTGTCGGCGACGGTCAGCACCTCGTCCAGCTTGTGGGAGATGAACAGGACGGTCAGGCCCTCGGCGCGCAGCTCGCGCAGGTTGCCGAACAGCTCCTCGACCTCCTGCGGGACGAGCACCGCGGTCGGCTCGTCCAGGATGAGCACGCGGGCGCCGCGGTAGAGCACCTTGAGGATCTCCACGCGCTGCCGCTCGCCGACGCCGAGCGTCTCGACCAGCACGTCGGGGTCGACGCGAAGCCCGTACGCCTGCGACATATCCTTGATCTTGGCGCGCGCGGCGGCGAAGTCGATCCGGCCGCGCCGCCGGCCCTTGGCGCGGGGCTCGGCGCCGAGGATCACGTTCTCCAGGACGGTGAGGTTGTCGGCCAGCTTGAAGTGCTGGTGCACCATGCCGATGCCGCGGGCGATCGCGTCGGCCGGCGTCCGGAAGGCCGCCTGCTCGCCGTCGACCTCGACGGTGCCCTCGTCCGGCCGCTGCATCCCGTAAAGGATCTTCATCAGCGTGGACTTGCCGGCGCCGTTCTCACCGCAGAGCGCGTGCACCTCGCCGCGCTCGATGGTGAGGTTGATGTCGCGGTTGGCCACCACTCCGGGGAACCGCTTGGTGATCGATGTCAGCCGCACGGCCGGCACCTGGTCAGGCACGAGTGCCCCTCCTCCTGCCTAGAACGTGAGAGAGGTCCTGGACGGGGATACGTGCCGCCGCACCGGGCGCCACCACGAGATGGCGCCCGGTGCGCGCGTCGGCCGGCGGACCGGCCGGCACGTCGCCGCGCGGGAGCGTGCTCCCGCGTCCCGGCCGCGGCGTCAGGCCTTGGTCGGAACGGTGATCTTGCCGCTGACGATCTCCGCCTTCAGCTCGTCGAGCTTGGCCTTGATGTCGTCGACGTTGCCGCCGGAGGTGGCGTACCCGATGCCGTCGTTGCTCAGGTTGTACTGCGTGGTGCCGGCCTTGAAGGTGCCCTTGGCGACGCTCTCGACGAAGTCGTACACCGCGACGTCCACGTGCTTCTCCATGGACGTCAGGATCTGGGCCTTCACCCCGGCGACCGCGGGCTGGTTGTACTGGTCGGAGTCGACGCCGATCGCCCACTTCTTGGCCGCGCCGACGGTCTTGATGACGCCGATGCCCGCGCCGCCCGCCGCGTGGTAGATCACGTCGGCGTTCTCGTCGAGCTGGCCCTTGGCCGCCTCGTTGCCGAGTCCGGCGTCCTTGAAGCCGTTGAAGTTCGGGGGCTGCGTGAGGTACTTGGCGGGCAGCACCTTGATGCCCGGCTTGGCCTTCTTCGCACCCGCCTGGTACCCGGCGAAGAACTTGTTGATCAGCGGGACGTTGACGCCGCCGATGAACCCGATGGTGCCGGTCTTGGACTTCAGCGCGGCCGCGGCGCCGACCAGGTAGGACCCCTGCTCCTCGGAGAAGCAGGCGCCGCTGACGTTGGCGCCCTCGACCTTGCACTGGTCGGCGTCGACGACGAGGAACTTGGTGTTCGGGAAGTCCTTGGCGACCTTGTTGATCGAGGCCGTGTAGGCGAAGCCGACGCCGATGACCGGGTTGTAGCCCTTGTTGGCCAGCAGACGCAGGCGCGACTCCTTGTCGGAGTCCGGCTCGTCCGGCTTGGCGGAGATCTCCTCGGTCTTGACGTCCAGGTCCTTCTTGGCCTTGTCGAGGCCCGCGGCCGCCGAGTCGTTGAAGGACTGGTCGCCGCGGCCGCCGATGTCGAAGGCCAGACCGATCTTGAGGGTCTTCTTGCCGTCGCCGCCGCCGTCGCCGCTGTCGGCCTTCTTGCCACCGCACGCGGAAGCGCTGAGCGTCAGCGCCGCACCCGTCACGGTGACGAGCGTAATCTTCAGTCCACGGCGCAAGGTAGCGCTCCTTCCGTCCCACCCACGGTCCGGTGACAGATCCGGTCACCGAAATCGTCAGGACGCTACCTCGCGAATGAGGGCAAACCTCTTGCTTGCACGGTTTCGCAACAGGTCCGTTACCAATGCGTAGGCATATCGCCACAGGTCAGCGCCGCCATGGACGGCGCTGACCGGCGCGCGAGGCCCTCGTGCGCGGGCGTCCGAAAGGACGGAAAGCGACAGGCCGGGCGATGACGCCTGGTGATCAAGCCCGGCCGGCGGGGGGAGTCTAGGCCAGCGCGGCGCCCTCGATCGACTCGGCGTCGCCGGGACGTCCGCCGTCCCACAGCGCGGTCAGCGCGGTCGCGCTCAGCACCTTCATGCCGACGGCGATGCACCGCTCGTCGACGTCGAAGTCGCCGCGGTGCAGGTCGTACTCGCCGGGCGAACCGGGAGTGCGGACACCGAGCCGGGCGAGCGCGCCGGGGATCGACTCCAGGTACCAGCCGAAGTCCTCGCCGCCGAGGCTCTGCGGGGTCGGCACGACGCCGTCCTCGTCCATGACCTGGGCGGCCGCGTCGCGGAACATCTGCACGCTGGCCACCTCGTTCACGGTCGGCGGGACGCCCCGCACGTAGTCCAGCGACGCCTCCACGTCGTAGGCGGCGGCGACCGACTGCAGCAGCGCCTTCATCATCTCCGGCGCCCGGTGCCACGCCTCGTCGTCCAGGCAGCGGACGGTGCCCTCGGCGATCCCGTCGTCGGGGATGGCGTTGGCGACGGACCCGGCCGAGACGCGGCCCCACACCAGCGACAGGCTGGAGCGCGGGTCGACGCGCCGCGACAGCGCGGACGGCAGCTCGGTGACGATCTTGGCGAGCGCGTAGACCAGGTCCGCGGTCAGGTGCGGCCGGGCGGTGTGCCCGCCGGGCCCGGTGACCTTCACGTAGACCTTGTCGCAGGCCGCGGTGATCGGGCCGGTGCGCAGCCCGAGCTGGCCGACCTCGATGCGGGGGTCGCAGTGCAGCGCGAAGGCGCGGTCGACGCCCGCGATGCCGCCGGCGGCCATGACGTCCAGCGCTCCGCCGGGCGTCTCCTCGGCGGGCTGGAACAGCAGCCGGACGCGGCCGGGCAGCAGCCCCGCCTCCGCCTGCTGGGCCAGGAACAGGCCCGCGCCCAGCACCATCGCGGTGTGCACGTCGTGGCCGCACGCGTGCGCGACGCCGGGGACGGTCGACCGGTAGGCGACGCCCTCCTTCTCGTCCTGGAGCGGGAGCGCGTCGATGTCGGCCCGCAGCGCCACGGTCGTGCCGTCGGCGGGGCCGATGTCGCAGAACAGCCCGGTGCCCTTCGGCAGGATCACGGGTTCGAGCCCGGCCGCGCGGAGCCGCTCGGCGAGCCTGCGGGTGGTGCGGTGCTCGGCGTAGCCGAGCTCGGGGTGCATGTGCAGGTCGCGGCGGAAGGCGATCAGCTCCGCCTCGTGCCCGGCGAGGAACGCGTCGAGCTGCGGCTGCAGCACGGCGCCGCCGAGCACCGCCGGGAGCCCGGACACGACCGGTGCTCCGGCCGCCGCGGCGGACGCGTCCCGCCGCCGCGCCGAGCCCTCGGCGTCGCGCGGTGCGGGCCCGCCGGAGGCCGTCCCGTTCACTCCGGCGGCGCCGGCGGCGGCGCCCCGGTCCTCCCGGCCCTCGGGACTCTCGTGTCCCGGGGCGGCGGGTGGTTCAAGGCCGGGCATCACCCCGGGTCCCGGATATGTCATGTGCGCCCCCTGCGCGACGGCGGAGCCTAGCGGCGCCCGCCGGGTGATGTTCTCGTTGGTGGATGCGGTGCGGTTCTCGGGTCTGCTCGCGGGATCGGTGTTCGCGGGGTTCCCGGCGCCGTCCGGCTGCTCAGGCTCCGGCATGTGCGACCTCCCCCAGTGTGACGAACCTGTCCTCCGCGAGCTCGGCGATCGCCGCGTCGACGATGTTCTCCAGCGTCCCTCCGCCGGCGCGGATCGCGCGCTGGCGCTCGTACGGGGCGCCGTGCTCCAGCACCTCGCCGGCGACCTTGAGCTCCTCGGCGCAGCCGAGCCGGTCGGCGACCGGTTCCAGCTCCCTGATCAGCTCGTACAGGTCGTCGCGGAGCGGAGCGGTGTTCCCCGTGTCGTCGGTGATGACGATGGCGTCGAGCCCGTACCTGGTGGCGCGCCACTTGTTGTCGCGCACCACCCAGGCGGCCGGCCGCGGCAGCGTGTAACCGCGGTCCAGCTGCTGCTCGAACAGCGTGACGAGGCTCTGGCACAGCGCGGCGGCCATCCCCACCTCACGCAGGGTGGGAATCCCGTCGAACATCCTGATCTCGACGGTGCCGAAGTCAGGATGCGGCCGGATGTCCCACCAGACCTCCTTGATGCTCCTTATGGTTCCCGAACGCATCAGCGTGTCCATGTAATCCTCGAAGGCCGCCCAGTCGTCTAGGAGATGGGGCGGCCCGGCCGTGGGCAGCTGGCCGAACACGACCGCCCGGCAGGACGCGAGGCCGGTGTCGCTGCCGCTCCAGAACGGGCTGGACGCGGTGAGCGCGAGGAAGTGCGGAAGGTAGGACGAGAGCGCGTTGACGATCGGGATCGCCTTGGCGCCGTCGGAGATGCCGACGTGGACGTGAACGCCGAACGTCTGGATGCGCCGGGCCAGCCACTGCATCTCCTCGACCAGCTTGGCGTAGCGCCCCATGGGCGCCATCACCGCCTCCCGCCAGTCGCTGATCGGGTGGGTGCCCGTGCAGGCGAGGGCGAGGCCGCGGTCCGCGGCGGCGGCGCGCAGGTCGGTGAGGGTGCCGGCCAGGTCGGCCTTGGCCTCCCCCACGGTGTCGCTGATCCCGGTCACCACCTCGATGGTGGACTCCATCAGCTCGTGCCGGACGCGCGGGTTGTCGCCGTCGTCACTGAGCGAAGGCAGGGCGGCGAGCACCTCGCGTGCGTCCTGCCGCAGGTGCCTGGTCTCCGCATCGACGAGCTGGATCTCCCACTCGACGCCGAGCGTCGCCCCGTGCGATGCGTTGAAGTCAATGGCCACGGCCAACCTCCGTCCACAATCCTTGCAGGTCGTTGCGTGGCACGTGGCGCAATTCAGCCAGCGGGTCCCTAAGCCTGGACAAACGCCGGTCCAGGTCACGTGTTCGTTCCATGATGGCGTCCGTGCCCGCCCCCTGCCGGGCGTCCATGCCCTTTGCGGATCAATTGACTCATGCGAGCCGTCGGAAGGGGGGCGGACGTCCTACTTTTCGGTCACGATCTTGGCGTCCGCACCGCTAGATCGAACTAGTCAGTCCGTCCAAAATACCGTCAGCCCGTCTCAAAGTCTCGTCCATGACGGATGGTAACCGATCGGCCTCGCCCCATACGTACCGGGTTATGACCGCTGCACCCTGTCGTCACGTCCGTCGCCTGCGCCCCGCGCTTGCCGGATTCGCGATCGGGTACCTCTTCGCCGGATAGGTCGCCTAGTCTTCGGGGGGAGTCATGGGCGTTGGGCGCCTGCGCGCCGGGAGCGATCGCGCTCCCATGGGACTGAGGAGCGTCGGGAGCTTGCCAGGACAGCGACGAGGGCCGGCCGGCGTCCGCCGCGCCCTGACGTTGATCACCGTGCCGGTCACGGCCGCCTCGCTCGCGGCGGCCCCCGCGCTCGCCGCCGCACCGGCCGGCGCCGCGCGTGCCGGAGCCCCCCCGGGCGGGGGCGCGCGCGCCGAGGCGTCGCCCGTGGCGTCGCCGTCCGCGCAGACGGTCGGCGGGCCCCGGCTCGCGAGCCGCGGCGTCGTCGCGAACACGGCCCCGGGCGTCCCGGCCCCGCCGAAGATCAAGGCGGCCTCGTACCTGATCGCGGACGCCGACACCGGCGAGGTCCTGGCCGCCAAGGACCCGCACGGGCACTACCTGCCCGCCAGCACCCTCAAGACCCTCACCGCGCTGACGCTCGTCCCCAAGCTGGACCCGAACCGGCTCGTCCGGCCGTCCCAGAAGGCGTGCGACACCGAGGGCACCAAGGTCGGGCTGACGCCGAAGATGCAGTACAAGGTCTCCGACCTGTTCCACGCGCTGCTGATGATGTCGGCCAACGACGCGGCGGTGACGCTGGCCGAGGCCGACGGCGGGATGGGCAGGACCCTCGCCGACATGAACGCCGAGGCCCGGCGGATCAACGCGCGCGACACGCTCGCCGGATCCCCGAACGGGCTGGACAAGGACCTCGGGCTGAACGTCCGGACGCAGCACACCTCGGCCTACGACCTCGCGCTCATCCTGCGCGAGGGGATGAAGAACCCCCAGTACCGCGCCTACATGCAGGCGATCGACTTCCCGTTCCCGGCGCCCCCGACCAAGAAGGAGCGCAAGAAGGGCAAGAAGGTCGGCGGGTACCCGATCCACACGCACAACCACATGCTCCCGGGCGAGCGGCTGGCCTACCCCGGGATGCTCGGCGGCAAGAACGGCTACACGATCGCCGCCCAGCAGACCTTCGTCGCCCAGGCGCGCCGCGGCGGGCACACGATCGTGATCTCGCTGATGCGGGCGGACATGCCGCCGTCGGCGTACGCGGCCAAGCTGCTGGACTGGGGCTTCGCCGCGCGCGGCAGGGTCCAGCCGGTGGGCACGCTCGTCCCGCCCGGCGACATCGAGCAGACCCGCAAGAACGGCGGCTCGGGCGTGCTGCCCGACGCGCCGCTCGCCTCCGACGACTCGTCCCGCATGTGGCTGCTCGTCGGCGGCGGCGCGGTCGGCGCCCTGCTCGCGATCGCGGTGCTGTACGTGGTGCTGCGCCGCAGGCGGCGGCTGGAGGCGGCCCGCTCCCGCGGCGGCCGGTAAAGCTTCCCCCACCCCTTCCCACGGGCCTGGCACCGCCGCGCCGGGCGGGCTTACGCTCGCGGTGGCGCCGGTGATCGCGTCACCGCCGGGGGGACGGCGGAACGGCGCCGCGGGGAGGAACTGCGCCATGTCCGACTTGTATGTCCCCTTGCCCGGCGCCCTCGCCCTGGCGCCGGAGCCGCCGCCGACGTACGAGCATCCGAACGTGACGCTGCTGAAGGACGGCTACACGGCCTTCGACAAGGGCGACATGGAGCTCATCCGCGAGCTGCTCGCCGACGACGTCGTGCACCGCGTCCCCGGACGCGGGCCCGTCTGCGGCGTGTACCGGACGCCCGAGGAGGTCCTGGGCTTCTACGTCCGGCTGTTCGAGCTGTCCGGCGGGACGTTCCACACCGAGCCCTACTCGGTCATGGCCAACGACGAGTACGGCGCCGCCCTCGTCCAGACCTGCGCCGAGCGCCCCGGCCGCATCCTGGACGGCCGCGCCGTCGACCTGTTCCGCTTCCGCGACGGAAAGATCACCGAGATTCGCACCCTGGCCGAGGACCAGTACGCCAACGACGCCTTCTGGACCTGACCGTGTTTCACAGTCCCGGCCCACTTCGCTCGCCTGGCGGCTGTGTTTCAACGTCCCGGCCCACTTCGCTCGCCTGGCGGTTCGCTGCGTGACCGGGCCTGGGCGAACGCGGCATCGCTTCGCGATCTGCCCGGCTCCGCTCGCCTCCGGCTTCGCTCCACCGGCCAGGTCACGCGTTCGCGCGTGCGGGCAGGGCCACTTCGAGACAGGTCCTAGGCCGGTTTTCCGGTTTCGAGCGGCTTTTCGTCTTCCTTGGGCTTCGTGGCCTCTGCGGCCTTCTCGTCTTCCGCGCGGTCGCCGGTCTCGGCCGGTTTCTCGTGGCGGCCGGGCTTCCGGCGGGCCTCGGCCCCGTCCTCGGCCGGGTCCTCGTTCCTCGCGGGCCTCTCGTGCCTGCCGGGCCTCTCCCCGGCGCGCTCCTGGAGCGCCTCGACCTCCGCGCGGTCGACGCTGTTCTCCGGGTTGGCGGCATCCGCGGTGAGGACGACGCGGCGCGTCGCGGTCCAGGCGGCGACGAACAGCGCGAACCGGGTCGCGATGTTGATCCACACCATCAGGCCGACCAGCACCGCGAACGTGCCGTAGACGGGGTTCTGCGTCGTCCGCCCGATCAGGAAGGCCGCGATCTGCTTGAGGATCTCGAAGCCGACCGCGCCGAAGAGCGCGCCCCGGATGATCCGGCGCCAGGGCGCCCGGGTGCCCGACAACCGGCTGAACAGGGCCAGGAAGACCACGGTGTCGAAGAAGATGGCGCAGGCGAGGGACAGCAGCCGCAGCCCGGTCCCGGCGCCGGGGACGTGCTCCAGGCCGAGCCAGCCGAGGACGGTGTGGGTGGCGGACGTCGTGACCGTCGTGACCGCCATGCCGCAGATCAGGATGAGCCCGAGGAACGCCAGCACGCCCCCGTCCCAGAGCCGCTTCAGGAAGAAGTTGCCGCCGCCGCCCGGCTCGTTGCCCCAGATGTCGCGCAGGGACTCGCGCAGCACCTGCACCCAGCCGATCCCGGTGACCAGCAGCGCGACCAGGCCGAGGACCCCGACGGCGGTCTTGGACTGGGCGATCTGCTCGACGTCCAGCTGGCCCGCGAGCCCCGGCAGCTGCGAGCTGATCGCCCGGACGAAGTAGGCGCGGGCCTCGTCGCTGACCCCGACGAGATAGCCGAGCAGCGCGTACGCCAGCGCCATCAGCGGGAAGAACGACAGGAACGCGTAGCTGGTGAGGGCGGCGGCGAGCCGGTCGCCGCGGCGCTCCTGGTACCGCTCCAACGCGCGCACCTGGTGGTCGAACCACCGTGACCGCTCCCGGGAGCGTTGCAGCAGCGCCTTCCCGTCGCCGAGCAGGGACTCGCTCCGCCGCTGAACCCTGCCGATCACCTGCCGCATGCACGCAACGTACCCAACGCGGGCCGGTCGATGCCGCAGACGGTAATCGAACGGTCAACGCAGCGTCTCGTGCGGCCCGCTCATCCGGGGGCGGGCCCGCCGCGGTCGCCGCCCGGGGACGGCACCGCGCCGTCGCCGAAGATGAAGTCGCACTGCGGGCGCCAGACGCCGTCCCGCCCGTGCTCGTACAGGGAGAACCCCCACGCCTCGAAGTCGGCGCTGTAGCCGGCGAGCTCCTTGAACGCCTGGTCCATGACGCTCTCGGGGAGGTGGTGGGCGATGGTCACGTGCGGGTGGTACGGGAACGGCAGCGGCCGGGCGAGCGGACCCGACAGAACCTTCGCCTGAACCCGCTCGCAACCGCCGATTCCTTCGGCGAGCGCCACGAACACGACCGGTGACACCGGCCGGAACGTTCCGCTGCCTCGCAACTTGATCGGGAACGGGGTCTCGGTCGCCGCGACGGCCCGCAGATGCTCCTGGACGGCGTCGATCCCCGACTCGGGGACCTCGGTCGGCGGCAGCAGCGTGATGTGCGTCGGGATCGCGTGGGCGAGCGGATCCCCGAACGAGGCCCGCCGCGCCTGGAGGAAGGCCCCGAACGGGTCGGGGATGGGGATGGCGACGCCGATGGTGCGCACGCCGCCGTCCCCGCCGGGGGTCACGCCCCCGGCGGCGGAGGGCGCCTTCCCGGGGCCCTCCGCGGCGTCGCGGGCGGGGCCGTCAGCGGCCACGTCCCACGAATCCCACCCGTTCGCGCACGGTCTCCATCGTCGCGGTGGCGACCCTGGAGGCGCGCTCGGCTCCCAGGGCGAGCACCCGGTCGAGCCGCTCCTCGTCCTCCAGCAGCGTGAGGGTGCGCTCCCTGATCGGCGTGAACGTGTCGAGGACGACCTGCGCGAGGTCCTTCTTGAACTGCCCGTAGCCCGAGCCCGCGTAGCGGCTCTCCAGGTCGGGGACGGAGGTGCCCTCCAGCGCGGAGAAGATCCGCAGGAGGTTGGTGACGCCGGCCTTCTTCTCCTCGTCGTAGACGACCTCGGAGCCGGTGTCGGTGACCGCGCGCATGATCTTCTTGCGCATCGGGCCGGGCTCCTCCAGCACGTCGATGATCCCCTGCGGCGAGGACGCCGACTTGCTCATCTTGGCGTCCGGCTCCTGCAGGTCGGTGATCTTCGCGGCGCCCTCGGGGATGTGCGCGTCCGGCGGGACGAACGTGTCGCCGAAGCGGTGGTTGAACCGCTGCGCGAGGGTGCGGGTCAGCTCCAGGTGCTGACGCTGGTCCTCCCCGACGGGGACGCGCAGCGCCCGGCCGCCCTCGGCGGTGGGGTCGGGCGAGTAGAGCAGGATGTCGGCGGCCTGGAGGACCGGGTAGGTGAACAGCCCGACCGTCGTCCCGCCCGTGCCCTGCTTGGACGACTTGTCCTTGAACTGCGTCATCCGCTGGGCCTCGCCGAAGCCGGTGAGGCAGCCGAGGACCCAGGCCAGCTCGGCGTGCTCGGGGACGTGGCTCTGCACGAACACCGTGGCGCGCTCGGGGTCCAGGCCCATCGCGAGGAGCTGGGCGACGGCGACCTTGGTCCGGCGGCGCAGCAGCGCGGGGTCGTGCTCGACGGTGATCGCGTGCAGGTCCACCACGCAGTAGAAGGCGTCGTGGGTGTCCTGCATCGAGACCCACTGCCGGAGCGCCCCCAGGTAGTTGCCGAGGTGGAACGAGTCGGCGGTGGGCTGGATGCCGGACAGCACGCGCGGCGGTGCCGCGGCCGTTCCGGCGGACGCTTCGGGGCTGGGCGCTTCGGGCATGTGCACGGACCGATTCTCTCAGGTGTCGCTTGAGACTTCGCCGCCGGTGGCCTGCCGGGTGCCGGGGCCGGCGGCGGCGTCGCCTGCCACCGCCCGCGGGGTCGCGGACGGCGTGCCGGGCGGCACCGGTGCGGCCTGCGGCGACGCCCGCGGCATGACGCGCACGCGGGCCACCCGCCGGCCCTCCATCCGGGCCACGGCGAGCCGGCGACCGCCGGCGTCCACCGAGTCGCCCTCGGCGGGCACGCGGCGCAGCACCGCCATGATGTGCCCGGCGACCGTCTCGTACGGCCCGGCCGGGAGCCGGATGCCGGTCTCGGCGGCGAAGTCGTCCAGGTTGAGCAGGCCGTCGACCTCGACCACCCCGCCGTGCAGGCGCCGTGCCTGCGCGTCCTGGACATCATATTCGTCGCGGATGTCGCCGATGAGCTCCTCCAGGAGGTCCTCCAGCGTGACGATGCCGGCGACGCCGCCGTACTCGTCCATGACGATCGCCAGGTGGCAGCCCTCGCGGCGCATCTCCGACAGCGCCGGCAGCACCCGCTTGGAGGACGGCAGGAATTTCACCGGCCGCACCAGACCGCCCACCGGGCCGTCGCCGGGGACGCCCGGGGCGGGCCCGTCCGGCAGGACGGGCGCCAGCAGGTCGCGGATGTGCACGAACCCGATCACCTCGTCGTGGGAGTCGCGGCAGACCGGGAACCGCGAGTGCGGGCTGCCGGCGGCGATCCGGGCGGCGGCGGTCAGCGGGAGCGCGGCGTCCAGGAACTCCACCTCGGTGCGCGGGACGAGGACCTCGCGCAGCGGCCGCTCCCCCGCCGCGAACACCTCCCCGATCAGCGCCCGCTCGTCCGGGGTGAGCTGCGTGTTCTGGGCGACCAGCGTGCGCATCCGCTCCGCGGTGATCTCCCCGCGGAGCGTGCCCGGGTCGCCGCCCGACAGCCGCACGACGAGGTGGGTCGAGCTCGACAGCAGCCGCGCCAGGGGGCGGGCGAGCGCTCCCGCGGGCCCCACGAGCGTCCGGGACGGCGTCCGGTCCATGGGTTCAGCCTTCCCCGTTCGGCGTTCCGGATAGCCTGGGCGGACCCCTCGGCCTGGACGGGTCTCGCCGTCCTGATGATCGTGAACCGGCCGAGAGTCTCGTCGTGGAGGTCCGTCAGTGAAGCTGCTCGTCACCGGAGGCGCCGGCTACGTCGGCAGCGTCGTCTCCGCTCTGCTGCTGGAGGCGGGGCACGAGGTCGTCGTGCTCGACGACCTGTCCACCGGGCACGCGGACGCGGTGCCCGAGGGCGCACGGCTGGTGCGCGGCACGCTGCGCGACGCCGCGGCGGAGGTGCTCGGCGGCGCCGGGTTCGGCGCCGTGCTGCACTTCGCGGCCCGCTCGCTCGTCGGGGAGTCCGTCGAGAAGCCCGGCCTGTACTGGGACAAGAACCTCGGCGAGTCCCTCGCCCTGCTGGAGGCGATGCGCGTCGCGGGCGTGCCCCGGATCGTGTTCTCCTCGACGGCCGCGACCTACGGCGAGCCGGAGTCGACGCCGATCCTGGAGACCGACCCGACCCGTCCGACCAACCCCTACGGGGCGTCCAAGCTGGCGATCGACACGGCCCTCGCCGAGTACGCGCGGCTGCACGGGATCGGCGGGGTGTCGCTGCGGTACTTCAACGTGGCCGGCGCGTACGGGCGGCTCGGCGAGCGCCACACGGTCGAGACCCACCTGATCCCGAACGTGCTGAGGATCGCGCAGGGCGGCGGCGACGCCGTGAAGATGTTCGGCGACGACTACCCGACCCCGGACGGCACCTGCGTCCGCGACTACATCCACGTGACCGACCTCGGCCGCGCCCACCTGCTCGCGCTGGACGCCTGCGAGCCCGGCCGCCACGAGATCTTCAACCTGGGCAGCGGCACCGGCAACTCGGTCCGCGAGGTCGTCGAGGTCTGCCGCGAGGTGACCGGCCGCGACATCCCCGCCGAGGTGGCGCCGCGCCGTCCCGGCGACCCGGCCGTGCTGGTCGCCTCCTCGGAGAAGATCCAGGCACGGCTCGGCTGGAAGCCCGAACGCGATCTGCGCACCATGGTCGGCGACGCGTGGACCTTCCTGCGCTCCCGATGAGCGGCGCGCTCAGCGAGGCCTTCGCCGAGGCGTTCGGGCGGGCCCCGGAGGGCGTGTGGCGCGCGCCCGGCCGGGTCAACCTGATCGGCGAGCACACCGACTACAACGACGGCTTCGTCCTGCCGTTCGCGCTCCCGCACGGCGTCTCGGTCGCCGCCGCCCGCCGCGACGACGGCGTGGTGGAGGTCCGCTCGCTGCAGGCCGCCACCACCGTCACCGCGCCCGTGGACGGCGGGACGGTCGCCGCCGAGAACTGGCCCGCCGACCGCGAGTGGGCCGCGTACCCGGTCGGCGTCGCGCGCGTGCTGCGCGAGCACGGCACGGGCGGCGCGTCCCTGCTGATCGACTCCGACCTCCCGCAGGGCGCGGGCCTCTCCTCGTCCGCCGCCCTGGAGTGCGCGACGGCGCTGGCGCTGTGCGACCTGCACGGCGTGGAGATCGACCGTCCCGCGCTGGCCCGGCTGGCCCAGCGCGCCGAGAACGAGCAGGTCGGCATGCCCTGCGGCCTCATGGACCAGTCGGCGTCCCTGCTGTGCACGCCCGGCCGGGCGCTGATGCTCGACTGCCGCAGCGGTCTGTCGTCGCAGGTCCCGTTCGACCCGGCCGCCTCGGGCATGGTCCTGCTGGTGGTCGACACGCGGGCCTCGCACGCGCTGACGGGCGGCGACTACGGCCGCCGCCGCGCGGAGTGCGAGGAGGCCGCGTCCCTGCTCGGCGTCGAGGCCCTGCGCGACGTCAAGGACCTCGCCGCCGCCCTCGCCGCGCTGCGCGACCCCGTCCTGCGCCGCCGCGTCCAGCACGTCGTCACCGAGAACCACCGGGTCGAGGCCGCCGTCGGGCTGCTGCGCGCCGGCGCCCTCCCCGAGCTCGGCGCCATGCTGAACGCCTCGCACCTGTCCCTGCGGGACCAGTTCGAGGTCTCCTGGCCCGAGGCCGACGCCGCCGTCGACGCCGCGGTGCGCGCGGGCGCCCGGGGCGGCCGCATGGTGGGCGGCGGCTTCGGCGGCTCCGCCATCGTCCTCACCCCGGCCGCCCGGGCCCAGAAGGTGCGGGACGCGATCACGGCCGCCTACGCCGACCGCGGCTGGACGGCCCCGGAGTTCCTGGAGGCGCCCCCCTCCGAGGGCGCCCACCGCGTCAGCTGAGGGCCGACTTGAGGTCGTCGTGCAGGCGGGTGGCCTCTTCCGCGGCGCCGGTCTCGTCCAGGGTGGTGAAGCCGTCGGCGGCGGCCGCGGCGTGCGCGGCCGCCTCGGGGAGGCGGCCGACCTGGCCGAGGACGCGGGCCTGGTCGTAGGAGACGAGGGCGGTCTCCCAGACGCGGGCGGGCTCGTTGTCCGGGGGCAGCCCGGCCAGGGCCGCGCGGGCCGTGTCCATGACGGCGACGGCCTCGTCGGCGTCGCCGCTCCACAGCAGGCTCATCGCGGCGCGGCGGCGGGTGCGGACCACCCCGTAGGGATCGCCCGCCTTCTCGTTGGCCTCGGCGGCCTCGGCGAACCGGGCGGCGGCCTGGGCGTCCCTGTCGAGGGCGGTCAGGACGCCCCCGGCCTCCTCCAGGAAGTGCGCGACGGCGTCGTGCCGGCCGTCCCGCGCGGCGTCCTCGGCGAGGTCGGCGAACGTCGCGGCGGCGTCCTCCTCGCCCATGTCCTTCTGCGCGTGCGCGAGGATCAGGCGGCAGCGCCGGGCGGGGTCGCCGTCCAGTCCGGGCAGCGCCTCCTCGGCGGTCTCGGCGGCCTCCAGGTGGCGGCCCACGGCCAGGTACGCGGCGGCGAGGTCCACGCGGAGGTGGACGGCCTGCTCGTGCATGCCCTCGGCCGTCCAGGCCGCGATGGCCTCGGCGAGGTCGGCGACGGCGTCGGCCGGCCGGTCGGCGGCGAGGAGCGCCAGGCCGCGGTCGCAGTGCGCCACCGCGCGCATCGGCGACGGGGGCAGCGCGGCGATCACCTCGTCGAGCAGGGCGAACACCTCCTCGTCCGGGCCGGTCTCCCCGCGGGCGAGGGTGCGGGCGAGCAGCAGGCCGGGCGAGGCGACCGTCTCCGGCTCGCCGGAGGCGCGCGCCGCGTCGGCGGAGCGCCGCAGCGCCGCCACCGCCTCGCCGGTGTCGCCGGTCCGCAGGAGCGCCTGCCCCCGCAGGAACCACAGCTCGCCGGCGCGGTCGGGCGCGTCGCCGGTGTCGACCCGGTCCAGCGCGGCCAGGGCCTCGGCCGGGCGGTCCAGCCCGAGGTGCGCGGTGGCGAGGCGGAGCAGCGCGGCCGTGGCGTCGCCGTCCTCCCCCGGATGCGCGGTGAGGTGCTCGGCGGACGCGACCACCTGCTCCAGGCCGCCCTCGTCGCCGAGGTCGACGCGCATCGCGCCGAGGCGGCCGAGCGCGCGGTACCGGCGCGTCTCCTCGCCCAGCTCCGCGTACAGCCGGGAGGCCTCCTCCCAGCACCGCGCGGCGCCCTGGCCGTCGCCCTCGACGGCCAGCTCGACGCCCCGGCCGTCCAGGCGGCGGGCCTTCTGGAAGGGCGTCGGCCCGGTGGTCTCGGCGACGGCGTCGAACCGCCGGAAGGCCGCGAGCATGCCGGGCAGGTCGCCGTCGGCGCGGCGCCGGTCCACCAGGTCGAGCAGCTCCCCGAGATCGTCCATGGACGCGAGGGCGTCGGCGGAGGCGGCGTCGTCCGCGGAAGGGGTCCGCGGGGCGGGGGCGGGCGCGGGGCGGCGGTGGTGGGGGGCCAGCGGCAGGAAGTCGACGACCGGCTCGGCCTCCAGCGTGGCGCGCACCTTGTCGCCCTGGTGGGACGTGCCGTTGCGGGCGTCGAACCGGGCCGCCAGCGCCGTCGCGCGCTCGGCCAGCTCGGCGCGCAGCTCGGGCAGGGGCACGTCCGCCGCCGGGCGGTCGTCGGCCGCCGGTCGTCGGACGGTCGCCGCGCCGTGCCCGGCCGCCTCGACCGCCCCCAGCAGCAGGGCCGCCGCGGCGGAGAACTCCATGTCGGCGTGCGCGCTCGGGGCCCGGTCGAGCCAGCCGAGGTGCCGCTGCAGGATCTCCAGGCCGCGCGCCCCGTTGCCCGTGACCGCGCAGAACTCCAGGTGCTCGCCGATGTCGCCGAGGTCGGCGAGGCGCGCCCGGTGCACCCGGTAGGCGCGGCGGTGCGCGGCGGCGGCCTCCTCCAGGCGGCCCATGCGCAGGTACACCGGCAGCAGCGCCGTCTGGATCGACTGCGGCTGCTCGTTGCAGGACAGCCGCGCGCTCAGCACCGGCGCGGCGATCTCGAACGCCTCCTCGTGCCGTCCGGCCTCGACCAGGTGGCGGGCCATGCCGGTCGGGTCGCAGCCCTCGCAGTCGGACAGCTCGTCCCGCTCGGCGGCGCGCCACTTCACGAACCACTCGTGCGCCGAAGCGTCGCCGATGTGCCGCGCCACCACGTTGCGGTAGTGGTACACCGCCTGGAGGCTGTGCCCGCCCGCCTTGTAGCGCCGCTCCATGTCGTCGAGGACGGCGTAGGCGCGGTCCAGCGGGATCTCGGGGAACGAGGTCAGGGAGCTGACCACCGCCTTCATCTGCCACAGCAGGCTGTGCGTCTCGTCGAACCGGGCGGGGTCGCGGTCGTGGTCGGCCAGCGTGCGGCTGAACGTCGCGAACGCCTTCACGGGCTCGCCGCCGTACCGGTAGGCGTCGGTCAGCCTGACCCGCACGTGGAACGCGAGGACCTCGTCGCCCGCCGCCTCGGCGCGGCGCAGCGCGTCCTCGATCAGGACGGTGCGGGCCTCCCCGTAGGGCAGCTCCTGCGACCGCGCCATCAGCGCGTAGACGTCATCCATGCTCAACGGGGCCCTCCGGGGAGTGGACGGCCCACTCCAGCAGGCCGATGAAGGAACGGTTCAGGACCGCCGTGTCGACGGGCCGCAGCGGATGGTGGCCGAGCAGCAGCGCCTGCCCGTACAGGGCCTGGACGGCCGCCTCGACCGGCCCGCCGTCACCGAGCGAGGTGACCCGCCGCGCCAGCGGATTGCGGTAGTTCAGCACCAGCTGGGGGCGGTCGGCGCTCGTGGTCGCGCCGACCGCGCCGAGCACGTCCGCCCACAGCTCGCCCGCCTCCTCCTGCGCGCGGGCCAGCTCCTCGCGGAACTGCGCATCCCGGCTCGTCAGGTACAGCGCGGGCAGCGACGCGGGGTCGAAGTCGCGGACGACGACCTCGCAGCCGAGCCGCTCCACCGCCCGCTGCGCCGCCGCGAGGAACGGCCGCAGCGCCAGCTCCGCCGCCGGGTCGAGGACGCCGAAGGTGGTGGTCAGCTCGGCCGCGTCCAGCCGCGCGAGCCGGATGTCGGGATCGAGGTCCGGCAGCCGCTCGATGATCTCGGTGTCGTGGACGTAGCCGCCGTTGACCAGGCCCACGCCCTGGGCGCCCGCGACCGCCGCGAGCCGCCGGAACTCGTCCACGTCCGCGGTGAACCGGCCGTCCGGGTGGCGGCGGCGGAACTCGTGCAGGGTCATCGGCCCGGAGGACGTCTCGTACTCCAGCCACCGGTCGACGATCCGCAGCATGTCGTCGTCGTGCAGGGCCATCGCCTTGACGCCGAGCTGGTGCAGCCGCAGGAAGGCCCGCAGCCGCGCCGGGTCGGTCTCGGCGAGCTTCACCAGCCACTGCCGCAGCACCTCGCCGAGGCCGTGCCGGGTCGATTCGAGCAGCTCGTCCTCGTAGAGGGCCTCGCGGCTCGCGGTCGGCCGCAGCTCCCCCGCGTCCACGACGCAGCGCGCGAAGAACGCCCAGTCGGGAAGCAGTCCCTCGACGCTCTCGGCCAGCAGCATCCGCTTCAGGTAGACGCGGTGCGCGGCGCGCGCGGACGGCGACACCGGCTCGGGCAGGACGAACGCGACGCCCGTCAGCCCGGCCTCCGGCACGTCGAGGTCCACGACGTCGAACGGGGTGAACCCGCAGACCTCCTCGCAGTACCGCTCCAGCGCCCGCCTGCGGTCGGCGGGATCGCGGTAGGACGCCCGCCACGGCGGCCCGTCGCCGGTGACGGCCACGCCGTCCACGACCAGCTCGACCGGGAGGAGCGACCCGTAGGTGGCGGCCAGCTCGGCGACGACCGGCGGGCTGAGCAGCTCCCCCGCGCCCGGCCGCGCCCGCAGCGTCACCGTCGTGCCCGGCTCGTCGCGCTCGCCCGGCTCGACCAGGTAGCTGCCCTCGGACCGTCCCGTCCACCGGACGGCGCCGCCGCCGCGCGCGGACCGCGTCACGACCTCGATCTCGTCCGCGACGAGGAACGCCGACAGCAGCCCGATCCCGAACTGGCCGAGGAAGTCGTGCCGCGCGAAGCCCAGTTCGTCCCGCTTGGACGACCGCCCGATGGTCGCCAGCAGCGTGTGCACCTCGTCCTCGGTCAGGCCGACGCCGTCGTCGTGGACGCGCAGCACGCCGCCGCCCGTCTCGATCTCGACGCGGCCGCCGGCGCCGCGCGCGGTGATCGCGTCCACCGCGTTCTGCAGCAGCTCCCGCAGGTAGACGCGCGGGCTCGCGTAGAGATGGCGGCTCAGCAGATCCACCACGCCCCGCAGGTCCACCTGGAACGCCTGTTCGGCCACCGGCACGCCTCCCCCGATCACTTTCCGAGCGATCACACCCTAGCGACCGATACCGACGCATTCAGATCATTTGCCGTCGCCACCGCGTGATCGCCGCCCCGCCGCCGCCCGGAAGCGGCCCCGGACGCGGACGAGCCCCGGACCACGGGGTCCGGGGCTCGTCGGCGCTCAGGTCAGATGAGGCCGAGCTTGCGGACCGCCTCGCGCTCCTCCGACAGCTCCGCGACGGACGCGTCGATCCGGGCGCGGGAGAAGTCGTCGATCTCCAGGCCCTGGACGATCTCCCACTTCCCGTCCGCGGCGGTGACCGGGAAGGAGGAGATCAGGCCCTCGGGGACGCCGTAGGAGCCGTCCGACACGACCGCCATCGACGTCCAGTCGCCGTCGGCGGTGCCGTTCACCCAGGTGTGCACGTGGTCGATCGCGGCGGACGCGGCCGACGCCGCCGACGACGCGCCCCGCGCCTCGATGATCGCGGCGCCGCGCTTGGCGACGGTCGGGATGAAGGTGTTCTCCAGCCAGTCCTGGTCGTTCACCGTCTCGGCGGCGTTCCTGCCGGCGATCTCGGCGTGGAACAGGTCCGGGTACTGCGTGGCGGAGTGGTTGCCCCAGATCGTCATCCTGCGGATGTCGGAGACCGAGGCGCCCGTCTTCTTCGCCAGCTGCGCGAGGGCGCGGTTGTGGTCCAGGCGCGTCATCGCGGTGAACCGCTCGGCCGGGACGTCCGGCGCGTGCTGCTGCGCGATCAGCGCGTTGGTGTTGGCCGGGTTGCCGACCACGAGGACCCTGACGTCGTCGGCGGCGCCGGCGTTGATCGCCTCGCCCTGCGGCTTGAAGATGCCGCCGTTGGCCTCCAGCAGGTCGCCGCGCTCCATGCCCTTCGTGCGCGGGCGGGCGCCGACCAGCAGCGCCACGTTCGTCCCCTCGAACGCCCGGCCGGCGTCGTCGAAGATGTCGATGCCGGACAGCAGCGGGAACGCGCAGTCGTCCAGTTCCATCGCGGTGCCCTCCGCGGCCTTCACCGCCTGCGGGATCTCCAGCAGGCGCAGGCGTACGGGCACGTCCGCGCCGAGGAGGTGCCCGGACGCGATGCGGAACAGCAGCGCGTAGCCGATCTGGCCCGCGGCGCCGGTAACGGTAACGGTGACTGGGGTGCGAGTCATGCGTCCTTCTCCTGCTGTGACCTGACGGGGCTCAGGCGGCCATCCTTGGGAACCCGACCGCCCGAGAGGCCGCCCGCCCGCACTCCGTCGCGCGGGTTCTCTCGCCGTCGAGATAGTTGCGGTGCCAGGCTATCGCGCACGTCCCGCCCGCCACCGCGCAGGTGCGCCTCCCGGCACGCCCCCCGCCCCGAACAGGCGGAAGGCCGCCCCGGACGGATCCGGAACGGCCTTCACCCCGCGTGCGCGGGGGGCGACCGGCGAGACGCTAGCCGCCGATCTTCTTCTGGAGGTTGGTGTCGAGCGCCTCCAGGAAGCCCTGCGTGGTCAGCCAGGGGGTCTCCCCGCCGACGAGCAGGGCGAGGTCCTTGGTCATCTGGCCGCTCTCGACGGTCTCGATGCAGACCTGCTCCAGCTTGCGGGCGAAGTCGATGACCTCGGGCTGGCCGTCGAGCTTGCCGCGGTGCTCCAGCCCGCGCGTCCAGGCGAAGATCGACGCGATCGGGTTGGTCGACGTCGGCTTGCCCTGCTGGTGCTGCCGGTAGTGCCGGGTCACCGTGCCGTGCGCGGCCTCGGCCTCGACGGTCCTGCCGTCGGGGGTCATGAGGACGGAGGTCATCAGGCCGAGGGAGCCGAAGCCCTGCGCGAGGGTGTCGGACTGGACGTCGCCGTCGTAGTTCTTGGCGGCCCAGACGAACCCGCCCTCCCACTTGAGCGCGGCCGCGACCATGTCGTCGATCAGGCGGTGCTCGTAGGTGAGGCCCTTGGCCTCGAACTCGGCCTTGAACTCGGTCTCGTAGATCTCCTGGAAGAGGTCCTTGAACCGGCCGTCGTAGGCCTTGAGGATCGTGTTCTTCGTCGACATGTACAGCGGCATCCCGCGGCTCAGCGCGTACCGCATGCTCGTCCGGGCGAAGTCGCGGATCGAGTCGTCGTAGTTGTACATGCCCATGGCCACGCCGCCGCCGGGGAACGAGGCGACCTCGAACTCCATCGGCTCGTCGCCGTTCTCGGGGGTGTAGGTGATCGTCACCTTGCCCGGGCCCGGCACGACGAAGTCGGTGGCCTTGTACTGGTCGCCGTGGGCGTGGCGGCCGATGATGATCGGCTTCGTCCAGCCGGGGACCAGGCGCGGGATGTTGGAGACAACGATCGGCTCACGGAAGATCACGCCGCCCAGGATGTTGCGGATCGTCCCGTTCGGGGACCGCCACATCTTCTTCAGGCCGAACTCCTCGACGCGCGCCTCGTCGGGGGTGATGGTCGCGCACTTCACACCGACGCCGTGCTCCAGGATGGCCTTGGCGGCGTCGACGGTGACCTGGTCGTCCGTGGCGTCACGGTGCTCGATCCCCAGGTCGTAGTACTTCAGGTCCACATCGAGGTAGGGCAGGATCAACTGGTCCTTGATGAATTTCCAGATGATCCGCGTCATTTCGTCGCCGTCGAGTTCGACGACCGGGCCCGCTACTTTGATCTTGGGCATGCTGTTGCTGTCCCTTTCCTACACCTGGCCAGCAGTCCTTGTAAGGCTCAACTGGCAAGGCTAGCCGAGGCGGTCATGAGGTCTAGACCTGGCCTTGCCCTGGGACCCGCCGCCTCCGACCTGACCTGCGGCGACGCGCTAGCCCGGGGGCTCCTTGGCCGTCCGGGAGGAGCGCCCGGCGAGGAGCAGCCGCGCCCCGCGCACCATCATCGTGAACGCGATCAGCACGCCGAACGCGCCGGCGAGGACGAGCCCGGTCTTGTTCATCGGCGGGACGCTCAGCGACACGAACGCGACCATCTCGCCGAGGATCACGAGCGTCCAGCAGTCGACCGACCGGCTCCGGACGGCGAGCGGGCCGAGCTGCGACTCGGGCAGCAGAAGCCGGGCCAGCGCGCCGATGAGCAGCGCGGCGGCCATCAGGCCCGAGCCCTTGCGGAAGTAGTTGAAGGCGCACAGCGTGAGCCCCGCGCCGACGCCGCTGAGCACGAGGAGGTACGGCAGCCGCGCGAGCCAGTGCGGGGCGGCGCTCCTCCGACGCGGCGCCTTGCGCCTGCGCCGGTGCACCTGGGTGCTCATGGCCCTCACGGTATAGGCAATCGGGCCCCGGCACGACATCGCGCACCCCTCCGGCGGGAGCGGTCCGCGGGGCGACGCGAATGAGTCGGGGCGGAGACGCAAGCGAGGCGGCGGGGGGGAGCGTCCGGTTTGTCACACGCCGCCGAAATGCGGATGGGACCTATGTGCTCAAGGTGATGGCCGAGAGCCCGGAATCCCCTGCGCCATCGGTCCTACTCGCCAGTAGGAGGGTGTGACGGCATGGCACCCGGGTAACCCGGCAGACAGGGGTCGCTAACTAGCTGGGAGGACTGCCGTGGAGGGGCCGTTCATGCGGATCGAGGACAGCGGGCTGGTGGTGCCGCTGCGCCCCGACGTGACGACGGTCGGGAGAGGGAGAGGAGTGGACATCCGCCTCGACGACCCGTCTGTGTCCCGTTTGCACGCAGAGATCGTCCGACGTGGCCCGTACGTCTACGTGGTGGACATGGGCCTGTCCCGCAACGGGACGCGCGTCAACGGCCGGCCGATCGCCCGCCGTGTGCTGGAGGACGGTGACGTCGTGAGCTTCGGCACGGCGCGCTGCCGCTTGGGGGGCATCCCCCGTGAGGAGGTCGACCCGGACGTCGAACTGCGGCGCGCCGTCGCGCCCGAGCTCACCCGCCGGGAGGTCGACGTGCTGACCTCGCTGTGCCGGCCCGCACTGTCCGACGAGGCGTTCGTGGCCCCGGCCACGGCGCGCGACATCGCCGGCGAGCTGGTCGTCACGGAGGCCGCGGTCAAGCAGCACCTGCTGCGCCTCTACCAGAAGTTCCGGATCCCCGAGGGCGCCAACCGGCGCACCCGGCTCGCCAACGAGGTCATCGCGATGGGCCTCGTCCGCCCGCTGCCGCCGGTGCACGTGCCCCAGCAGGGCCGTCCGCCGATGGACGGGCGCGTCCCCGGGGTGCGCGGCACCACCGAGACGCGCCGGCCGGGCGCCACCGGCCACGCGCACGGCCCGGGCCGTCCGGCGCACAGCACGGCCGCGGGACGGAGGGCCAGCTGATGTGAGACCCGCGGTCGCCCTCCCCGGCAGCGCGACAGGAGGGCGATCGCTCAGCCCCCGATGCGGCCGCGTAAGTGACGGCGCGGCCCAGGGACTCGCCGGCGGGGGCCGCCACCCAGGTGCTGGTGGCGGCCCCCGAAGCGTGCCTGTCCGCGGCCCGTGCCCGGCCGGCCCGGCGGGGCCGGCCGGTCGGGCTGGTGGTCAGACGGCCTGCCCTGTGGCCTGCTCGGCGGCCTCGACGACGTTCGCGAGGAGCATGGCGCGGGTCATCGGGCCGACACCGCCGGGGTTGGGCGCGACCCAGCCGGCGACGTCGCGGACGTCGGCGGCGACGTCCCCGGCGAGCTTGCCGTCCACGCGGGACACGCCCACGTCGAGGACGGCGGCGCCGGGCTTGACCATGTCGGCGGTGATGAGGCCGGGCACCCCGGCCGCGGCCACGACGATGTCGGCCTTGCGGGTGTGCTCGGCGAGGTCGCGGGTGGCGGTGTGGCAGAGGGTGACGGTCGCGTTCTCGGTGCGGCGGGTCAGCAGCAGGCCGAGGGAGCGGCCGACGGTGATGCCGCGGCCGACGACGGTGACCTCGGCCCCCTTCAGCGGGACGTCGAAGCGTCGCAGCAGCTCGACGATGCCCTTCGGCGTGCACGGCAGCGGGCCCGGCTGCATCAGGACGAGCCGGCCGAGGTTGACCGGGTGCAGGCCGTCGGCGTCCTTGACGGGGTCGATGCGCTCCAGCACGCGCTGCTCGTCGAGGCCCTTCGGGAGCGGCAGCTGGACGATGTAGCCGGTGCAGGCGGGGTCGGCGTTCAGCTCGGCGACGGCGCGCTCCACCTCGTCCTGCGAGGCGGTGGCGGGCAGGTCGCGGCGGATGCTCTCGATGCCGACCTCGGCGCAGTCGCGGTGCTTCATGTTCACGTACGAGTGGCTGCCGGGGTCGTCGCCGACCAGGACGGTGCCGAGCCCGACGGAGACGCCGCGCTCGCGCAGCGCCTCGACGCGGACCTTGAGGTTCGAGCGGATCTCGGCGGCCGTGGCCTTGCCGTCCAGAATCTGTGCCGTCATGCGTTCCTCCGCGTGGATCTCGGCGGGACCGGGCCCCGGGCGCACAGCCCGGCCGGATGGGTCCCGTCCACCCAGGCGCGCGGTGTCCGGACTGTCGTTCGCTCCCCGGTGGTGATCCACCTTGACCGCGCCAGTCGCGTAGGCCCCCATGCTAACCGGCCGCCCGGAGACGGCGGGCCCCGCGGCTCCGTGGAGGAGGCCCCCCGCGAGTGGCTTGCGGAAAAGGGCGCCGAGTGGCTCTGCCGGAGGCCGCCCCCGGGGTCCTAGCGTGCTCCGCATGAACGAGGAATGGTTCGAGCGGCCCGTCCTGACCGGGCGGTACGTGCGGCTGGAGCCGCTGTCCGCCGACCACGCCCCGGGCCTGTTCGAGGCGTCCAAGGACCCGGACCTGTGGACGTGGATGAGCCAGCGCCGGCCGGAGAGCGTCGCCGACATGCGCGCGCAGGTCGACCAGGCGCTGGCGGCCTGCGAGCGCGGGCTGCGCCTGCCCTGGGTCCAGATCGACGCGGTGACCGGGGAGGTCGCCGGGACGACGTCGTACTACGAGATCTCACCGTCCGACCGCGGCCTGTGCATCGGCCACACGTGGATCGGGGCGCGGTGGCACCGGACGGGGCTCAACACCGAGGCGAAGCTGCTGCTCATAGGCCGCGCGTTCGCCGACCTAGGGGCGATCCGGGTCGGCTGGCACACGCACGTCAGCAACGAGCGGTCGCGCGCGGCGATCGAGCGGCTCGGGGCGGCGTTCGAGGGCGTCCACCGGAAGCACCGGATCCGCGCGGACGGCTCGATCCGCGACACCGCCGTCTACGCGATGACGGACGACGACTGGCCCGCCGCCGAACGCGCCCTGCGCGCGAGACTGCGCTGACGGCCGGTGGGCGGGGCGCTCAGTCCTCGGAGCGCTGGCGCCAGCCGATGAGGCGGTCGGTGCCGTGCCAGCCGAGCTGGGCGGCGAGCACCGCGGCCAGGAACGCGGCGACCAGCCCGATCACCTGGCGCGACTCCATCAGCAGCAAGTCGGCCTGGTAGACGACGCCGAGCATGAGGGACATCAGCAGATTCATCCTGCCTCCACCACGGAACGCCCGCGCCGGGGTCAAGGGAGGGTCACAGGGGGGCGCGGCAGCCTGAGGGTACCCGCCCGGCGGCCGTGTGTGGTCCCGCGCCGCGGAACGGGTCGCGCGAGGGCGGCCGGGCGGGCCGCCGTCAGTGGATGATCGCGATGAAGATCAGGCAGCAGATGATGTTGACCATCCAGCTGTTGTTCGTCATCCACTCCCGCGCGCGGGGCATGGCGCGCTCGGCGCGCCGGTGGAAGAGCAGCACGGCGAGCAGCGGCAGCGCCGCGACCAGGAGGGTGGCCCCGACGAAGACGGCGGCCTCCGCCGCGCCCTCGTGGTGCTGCTCCAGGTTGGCCCCCACCGTGAGCATCACGATGATGTCGGAGGGCATCAGGATGATCAGCAGCAGCCCGGTCTTGAACGCCCGGCCCGGCCCGGCGTTCATCAGCGAGCCGAGCCATTTGGGCGGTTCGATCGTGGCCCGTTTCACGTAGTTGCGCACGATGGCGGCCAGCAGCAGCGCGATCAGCACATACTGGACGATCTTGCCGACCGAGCTGTCGTCGGACGGCTTGCCGATGTCCACGCTGTTGCCCACCAGCGCGAAGATGCCCCGCGCGGCGGCGACGCCCGCGCTCGCCGAGATGGCCACGCCCGCCAGGAACGCCAGGGAGACCCGCACGGGCCTCGGGGTCGTCACCAGGATGATCGCCGACATGATCTGGGGACCCGCCATCATCGTGATGGCCAGCGGGAGCACCTGAAAGCTCATGGCCCCTCCCCCGCCGTGGCTCCCGCCGCACGGGAGACGCCCCTCGTCAGGGCTCACGCTAGAGGAGCGACCGGGGCTCGGTCCGTCGGCCGACGCGTTCTTGACCGGGAGCCGATCCTTTTTTTCTGCCCCGCGGTCCGCCCGATGGCCCGCGCCAGGGACGCGGCTGACCCGCGTCTGGGGAGCGCGGACGCGACGCCCCGCGGCGGCACGGGCCGGGAAGCGCGCAGGCGCGCCGGCGGGACGTTCCCCGCCGGCGCGCCCGGCGGACGGCGCGCCTCGCGGCCCCTCAGTGGAAGAAGTGCCGGACGCCGGTGAAGTAGAGGGTGATGCCGGCCTTCTCCGCCGCGGCGATCACCTTGTCGTCGTTGACGGACCCGCCCGGCTCGACGATCGCGCGGACGCCCGCCTCGGCCAGCACCTCCAGGCCGTCCGGGAACGGGAAGAACGCGTCGGACGCGCCCACCGACGCCGCGGCCCGCTCCTGCCCGGCCCGCGCGACGGCGAGCTTGGCGGAGTCGACCCGGTTGACCTGGCCCATGCCGACGCCGACGGTGGCGCCGTCCGCGGCCAGCAGGATCGCGTTGGACTTCACCGAGCGGATCGCCCGCCACGCGAACGCCAGGTCGCGCAGCGTCGCCTCGTCCGCGGCGGCACCGGTCTTGAGCTCCCAGGAGGACGGGTCGTCGCCGGGGGCGTCCACGCGGTCCACGTCCTGCAGCAGCACGCCGCCGTCGACGCGCCGGTACTCGACGCCGCCCGCCGGGGCGTCCGGGCAGACCAGCAGGCGGATGTTCTTGAAGCGGTCCTTCAGGACGGTCACGGCCTCGTCCTCGAAGGACGGGGCGACCAGCACCTCGGCGAAGCTCTCGGTGACCTGGCGGGCCATCGCGGCGGTGACCGGCCGGTTCGCCGCGATCACGCCGCCGTACGCCGACACCGGGTCGCAGGCGTGCGCCCTGCGGTGCGCCTCGGCGATGTCCGCGCCGACCGCGATGCCGCACGGGTTGGCGTGCTTGATGATCGCGACGCACGGCTCGGTGAAGTCGTAGGCGGCGCGGCGCGCGGCGTCGGTGTCGACGTAGTTGTTGTAGGACATTTCCTTGCCGTAGAGCTGCTCGGCCCCGGCCAGGCCGCTCTCGCCCGGCGAGCGGTACAGGGCGGCCCGCTGGTGCGGGTTCTCGCCGTACCGCAGGGTGTTCGAGCGCTCCCAGGTGGCGCCGAGGAAGTCGGGCCACCGCGTCTCGGCGGCGGTCTCGTCGGGCGCGTAGTCGCCGGCGAACCAGGACGCGACGGCCACGTCGTAGGACGCGGTGTGCGCGAACGCCCGCGCGGCCAGGCGGCGGCGCTCGTCCAGGGTGAAACCGCCGGCGTTCACGGCGTCCAGGACCGTCCCGTAGGCGGACGGGTCCACCACGACGGAGACGCTCGCGTGGTTCTTCGCGGCGGCGCGGACCATCGTGGGCCCGCCGATGTCGATCTGCTCGACGCACTCGTCCGGCGTCGCGCCCGAGGCCACCGTGTCGGCGAACGGGTACAGGTTCGCGACCACGAGGTCGAACGGCTCGACGGCCAGGTCGTCGAGCTGCTGGAGGTGGTCCTCCTTGCGCCGGTCGGCGAGCAGGCCCGCGTGCACCTTCGGATGCAGGGTCTTGACCCGTCCGTCCAGGCACTCGGGGAACCCGGTGAGCTTCTCCACCCTCATCACCGGGACGCCGGCGGCGGAGATCCGGCCCGCCGTCGACCCGGTCGAGACGATCTCCACTCCCGCCTCGTGCAGGCCGCGGGCCAGCTCCTCCAGCCCGGACTTGTCGTACACGCTGATCAGCGCGCGCTTAATCGCCACCCGACTCACCGGTCGAGCTCCCCTCTTGATCGGACGAACCCCTGCCAGACGAACCGCTGTCGGACGGACCCGGGGCGGAGGTCTCGCCGCCGGGCGAGTCCGCGCAGGTCCGGCACTTCATCGAGACCCGTCTGCCGCGCACGGTCCACCCGTCGCGGGCCAGCCGTCCGACGACGTCGACCAGGAGCCGGCGCTCCACCTGCTTGATCCGCTCGTGCAGGGAGTCTTCGTCGTCATGCCAGCCCACGGGGACGGTCTCCTGGGCGATGACGGGTCCGGTGTCCACGCCTTCGTCGACGAAGTGAACCGTACAGCCCGTGACCTTCACTCCGTACGCCAGGGCGTCCCGTACGGCGTGCGCGCCGGGGAAGGACGGCAGCAGCGCGGGGTGGGTGTTGACCGTCCGGCCGCCGAAGCGCGCCAGGAACCGCGGGCCGAGGATCTTCATGAAGCCGGCGGACACCACGAGGTCGGGCTCGTGCTCGGCGACCGTCTCGGCGAGCGCCGCGTCCCAGTCGTCCCGGGACGGAAAATCCGGTATGCAGAGGGTGAAAGTCGGCAATCCCGCCCGTTCGGCGCGTTCGGTTCCGCCGATATCGGGGCGGTCCGCCCCCACGGCCACCACTTCCGCCCCGTAGGCTGGATCCGCGCACGCGTCGAGCAGCGCTTGTAGGTTGGTCCCCGCGCCGGAGACGAGGACGACGAGCCGGGCGGACACCTTTTCTCCCCGGTGGACGTTGCTGGGACGACACGAAGCCTATCGGGCGACCTCGGCGCGGCCTCACCCCAGACCGCCCGAACCGGAAGCCCGCCCGAACAAGAGCCCGCCCGAACCCAGACCCGTACGAACGCAGACCGTACGCACACCCCGCATGGAACCGAGATGCGCACGCCCCAGGAGGAGAAGAACGTGAGCGACCAGCCGGACCGTCCGGCCCAGCCCGAAGACCGCCCCGACGGGCGGCCGGTGGGAGAGCCGCCCGCGGGACCGCGCCAGGGCGGGCGAGGCACCGGCTGGCGGGCCCTGTGGCTCGGCGGCATCGCCCTGCTGACCGCGTTCTTCTTCTACCCGCTCGGCCTGGTGCTCGGCATCGCCGCGCTCGTCGTCGGCGTCAAGGCCCGCCGCAGCGCCCGCCGCACGCACGACGCCGCACCCGGCGCCGTCCCCGGCATCGTGCTCGGGACGATCGGGCTGGTGTTCTCGCTGCTGTCGGTCTCCCTGACGGCGTTCCTGTGGACGGAGCTGAGCGGCTACCAGAGCTGCGTCAGCGCGTCCAACACCACCACCGACAAGCAGGCGTGCCGCGCCGAGTACTACCCGAAGATCGAGAAGAAGCTCGACCTGCCCGCCGGCAGCATGGACAAGTACGGCGACCTGCTCTGACCCACCGGCTCCGCCCCGCCGCGGGTCGGGGCGGGGCGGTCTAGGCCGTGTTTCGAAGTAGGTGGAGCCATTCGTTGATGGCGGTGATCTCGAGGGTTGCCTGGTAGCGGACGGAGAGCTTGTCGTATCTGGTGG
>NZ_JBEZJQ010000031.1:0-113612 GCF_040653135.1 Actinomadura sp. NPDC048021 | reverse complement strand
GGCGTCGGTCAGGCTTGCGCGTCCCGGGGGGCGCGCACCGTGCCAGCCGTGCCCGCCGCGCCCGCCGTGCCAGCCGCGCCCGCCGTGGCGGGCGCCGCTTCGGCGGGAGTGCTGACGGCGACGCTCAACTCGACCGGCGCCTTGCCCAGCCGCGGCCGGAGCATGTGGAACGGCTTCTCGACCACGATGTAGCTCGCGTAGCCGACCATCACGCACAGCGCCAGCTCGACGGCCAGGACCTCCCAGTAGCCGCCGATCTCGGGTGCGAAGAGCGGCCCGACGAACTTGGCGTAGACGAAGATGTGCCAGAGGTAGACGCTGTAGGAGATCCGGCCGAAGAACCGCAGCAGCGAGTTGTCCAGCATGAGGCCCGCCACCTTGAACCGGACGCCCGGGACGGTGAGCGGCGCGAAGACGGCCACGGAGAACGCGAGGAAGAGCCAGTAGTCGGCGGCCGCGGCCGGCGCCGGCACGTAGTCCACCAGGCGGTAGTCCGCGAGCGGGGAGAGGCAGGCCAGGACGAAGATGCCGAGGGCTCCCAGCCAGAGCTTGCCCGGGTGCCGGCCGATCAGGCGGTACACCCGCGGCACCGCGTCGGGGCGCGTCTCCGCGGCGGCGGACAGCACGGCCAGCATCATGCCCACCGAGAGCCAGCCCATGTAGCTCATGGGCCAGAAGTACTGCGTCGGCCACAGCTTCATCGGGTCGTCCCGGAACTGCGGGAAATGGAGCCAGGTGAAGAAGGCGAAGCCGATGAACACCGGGACGGCCAGCGGCACGAGCAGCCGCTTCACCCGTGCCTCGTGGGTCTCGGCGCGCCGCGCGTAGCGGTGGAGGAGCCAGGCGAACACCGGCATGGCCAGGTAGAACAGGAAGTCGTTGGCGTTGCTCCAGGTGTGCATCATCCCCATGGGAATGGCGCCGTGCTCCCAGATCTGCAGCAGGAGCAGCGGGCGGATCACTTCCCAGGCCCCGTGGATGCTGTCGCGGTTGAGCACGAGGAGAGCGGTGATCGTCAGGACCCAGTAGGCGGGCAGGATCCGCAGCGCCCGCCGCCAGAAGTAGCGCTTGACGTTCGGCCTGCGCTCGCCGGTGAGCGTGTACAGCGCGAACGCGCGGTACAGCAGGTAGCCGGTCATCACGAACCAGATCGGGAAGGCGACCGCCACCCGGTTCAGCATGATGGCCCAGATGCCGTTCCCGGTGGAGTGCATGTAGCTCCAGCCCTGCACGCTGGTCGCCACTCCGGTGTGGCCGAGGACGACGAGCAGCACGACGGCGCCGCGCAGTCCTTCGAGCTCCGGGATGAACTTACGAGGCCGGTCCGACGCTGGATCGGGCGCGGCGGCTCCCACAGCATCCCCGCTGGAGGCCTTCGTTACCATGGGCGTTTCTCCCATCTCGCGCGACCCTGGATTCGGCGGGTCGAAGCGAAGAGCGGATCGGTTCGGACGGTCCATCGAGGTCGGCCGCGGCCTCGCCCGGGCGGAATTCGGCCGCGGTCCGACGACGGCGTGCGGGGCCGATCAGAAGGCCGGCGCCGCCGGAGAAGGCGGCGCGCTCCCCGTCACCGTGCCGTGCTCACGCGTGGGATGCGTCGGAGTCGCTGACGATCCCCCACCCCCCGGATCTCCTCGGCTGGGTCACCGAGGATCTGTCGCCGGACACGCTCGGCGGGTCGTCCGCCGTGGACCGGATCGCCGTCCCGCGCCGATGCGGTACCGCACTCGGGGCCATGTGGACCACCTTTACCCGCCAAAGGTCCTACACTTGAGAAAACGATAGCATTGACGTCGCAGGACGCGATAGTAGGGGACATAGGGGAATCTGGCTTTAATAACTAGTATCGTGAAAGCCGTTCGAGCCTGAGGAGGCGGTCGATGCCCGATCCCGGAGAGTTCCGCGTACCGCTGGGTTCCACCGATCTGCGGATCGGCCGCCTCGGCCTCGGCACCGTGAACTTCGGCGGCCGGGTCGACGGGGCGGACGCGCACCGCCTCCTGGACCACGCGCTGGCGAGCGGGATCAACCTCGTCGACACCGCGGACATCTACGGCTGGCGCGTCTACAAGGGCCACACCGAGGAGGTCATCGGAGACTGGCTCGCGGCGCGCCCGGGCCGCCGGGACGAGGTCGTCGTGGCCACGAAGGTCGGGAGCCCGATGAGCGACGACCCGGGCGACCGCGGCCTGTCGGCGCGGCGCATCGTCGCGGCGTGCGAGGCGTCCCTGCGCCGCTTGAACACCGACCGGATCGACCTGTACCAGATGCACCAGGTGGACCGGTCGGTCCCCTGGGACGAGATCTGGCTGGCCATGGAACTGCTGATCGGCCAGGGAAAGGTCCGCCACGTAGGCTCCTCCAACTTCGCCGGCTGGGACATCGCCCTGGCCCAGGAGACCGCCGCCCGCCGCCGCGTCCCGGGGCTCGCCTCGGAGCAGTGCGTCTACAACCTCGTCACCCGGCACGCGGAGCTGGAGGTGATCCCCGCGGCGACGGCCCTCGGGCTCGGGGTGCTGGTCTGGTCGCCCCTGCACGGCGGCCTGCTCGGCGGCGTGCTGCGCAAGAAGGCGGAGGGGACCGCGGTCAAGTCCGCCCAGGGGCGCGCGGTCGACGCGCTGAAGGAGCACGCGGCGGCCATCGCCGAGTACGAGCGGTTCTGCGCCGACATCGGGCGGGACCCCGCGGAGGTCGGCCTCGCCTGGACGCTGTCCAGGCCGGGGGTGACCGCGGCCCTCATCGGCCCGCGCACCCCCGACCACGTCGACGGCGCGGTGAGGGCGCTGGACAAGCCGCTGACCGAGGAGGAGACCGACCGGCTGGAGGCCCTCTTCCCGCCCGTCGGCCGGGGCGGACCGGCGCCGGCCGCGTGGATGAGCTGACCCGTCTTGACGCGATCTCTGCCGCTGGGAGGACGAGACAGGTGACCTCGCCGAACCACAGGGACCCGCGCTCGCTGGCGCGCGAGTCGGACCAGGAGCGCGACGTGCGCGAGCGGCTCACCCGGCTGCTGCGCGAGACCCCCATCCCGCCCGAGTACCTGATCGACAACCTGGCCCTGTACCTGCGGCGGCCCCAGCTCACCGACCTGCTGTGCATGGACGCGCTGTACCGCATGATCCTCGACGTCCCCGGCGTGATCATGGAGTTCGGCGTCCTCCACGGGCGGCACCTGGCCACGCTGACCGCGCTCCGCGGCTGCCACGAGCCCTACACCTCGGTGCGGCGCGTCATCGGCTTCGACACCTTCACCGGTTTCCCCGACGTCGGCGACGTCGACCGGGCCGGGCCCAACGCGGTGGCCGGCCGGTTCGCGGTGAGCGAGGGCTACCCCGACTACCTGCGGGAGGTGCTCGACGCGCACGAGTCCGGCGAGCCCTTCGCGCACGTCCGGCGGACCGCGGTGGTCCAGGGCGACATCCGCGAGACCCTGCCGCGCTACCTCGCCGACAACCCGGAGACCGTGATCGCGCTGGCCTACTTCGACCTCGACCTCCACGCGCCGACCCGCGCCGCGCTGGAGGCGATCCGGCCCTACCTCACGAAAGGCAGCGTGCTCGCCTTCGACGAGATCGCCTATTCCAAGTGGCCGGGGGAGACGGCGGCGCTGCGCGAGGCCGTCGGCCTCGACAAGGTGACTCTGCGCACGCTTCCCGGACGGGAGCCGCCCATCACGTACCTGCGCTGGGGTGAGTAGCGCCCGCCGGCGCCGCCCGCGGGTCAGCCCCTGCGCACTCCGACGAACAGGCCGTAGCCGTTGAGGCCGGCCTCCTCGTGCTCGACGTCGCATCCGGAGTCCTCGAACGCCGCCGCGAACTCGTCGGCGGTGAACATGGTGAAGGTCTCCAGGGTGCGGAACTCGCTGACGCCGGTGGGGCGGCCCACCAGCCAGCGCACGTCCATCCGCGCGGCCCGGTCGCGCCGGGTCGAGTGGGAGACCCGCGCGACGACCGTGTCGCCGTCCCGCACCAGGTCGGCTCCGACGTATCCCTCGATGAACCTCTCCGGCGGCCACCAGGGTTCGACGACGAGCACCCCGCCGGGGACGAGATGGTCCGCCATGGCCCCGACCGCGGCGCGCATGGCGGCGACGGTCGGCAGATAGGCGATCGCGGTGTAGAGGCACGTCACGGCGTCGAAGGCGCGGCCGAGGTCGAAGGCCCGCATGTCGCCGTCGTGGACGGTCACCCCCGGCAGCCGCCGGACGGCCCGCTCCCGCATCGCGCGCGAGATCTCCAGGCCCTCGACGTGGTCGAAGCCCGACCGGAACGCCTCCAGGTGGGCCCCGGTGCCGCAGGCGACGTCGAGAAGGGACCGCGCGCCGGGGCGGCGCGCCCGGATGCGCCGCGCGACCTGCGCCGCCTCCTCGCCCCAGTCCTTGCCCCGGTGCCGGTACGTCAGCTCGTAGACCTCGGCGTGCTGCGGGCCGAAGGCGACGTCGCGCTCCGAGGCGGACACGGGCTCTCCCTTCCCGGCTGCTAATGCTATATGTAATTTAAGTAGATGATACAGCCGGGCGCGAACGGCAGCCGGATCCGGCGGCCGCGGACGGAGGCGGGCATGGCGGGTGCGAACGCGGGCTCTGCGCTGAGGGCGGCGCCGAGCGAGGAATCCGAGCTGGGCCGGCGGCTCGCGGCGTCGGCCGAGTGCCGGCCCCGGCCGGCCGGGGACGTCCTGGAATGGCTGGACGAACGCCGCCGCCGCGTCCCGGTCGAGGTGACGCGCATCCCGTTCGCGCGCATGACCGGCTGGTCGTTCGCGCCGGGGTCGGGCGACCTCGTGCACGAGAGCGGCCGCTTCTTCACCGTGGGCGGCATCCACGCCCGCACCGACTACGGCGTCACCCCCGAATGGCGGCAGCCGATCATCTACCAGCAGGACGTCGCCATCGTGGGCATCCTCGCCAGGGAGATCGACGGCGTCCTGCACTTCCTGATGCAGGCCAAGATCGAGCCGGGCAACGTGAACACGGTGCAGCTGTCGCCGACGGTGCAGTCCACGTCGAGCAACTACCTGCGCGCGCACCGCGGCGCCCGGTCCCGGTTCGTCGAGTACTTCACCGAGCCCGGGCGGGCCCGCGTGCTGGTCGACGTCCTCCAGTCCGAGCAGGGGGCGTGGTTCTGGGCCAAGCGCAACCGGAACGTGGTCATGGAGGTCGCCGGGGAGGTGGAGCCGCACGAGGACTTCGCGTGGATGACGCTCGGCCAGATCCTCGACCTCCTCCACCACCCCAACGTCGTGAACATGGACTCCAGGACCGTCCTGGCCTGCCTGCTCGCCGCGGCCCCGTCCATGGGCGCGCGGCCGGACGACGGCGCCGCGGCCACCTTCGCGGAGGCGTACGCCTCCGGCGGGGACGCGCTCCTCTCCCCGGCGCAGGTGAGGAGCTGGCTCACCGAGCGCAAGTCCGCGTACACGCTCACGACGCGCGCGGTCCCCCTGGACTCCGTGGACGGATGGGAGCGCGGCGCCGAGGCGGTCTCCCGTCCCGACGGCAGGTTCTTCAGCATCCTCGGAGTGGAGGTCCACGCGGGCAACCGGGAGGTGTCCCACTGGTGCCAGCCGCTCCTCGAACCCTCCGGCATCGGGCTGGCCGCCCTCGTCGTCCGCCGCATCAACGGGGTCCGGCATCTCCTGGCCCGCGCCGACCTGCGTCCGGGATGCCGCGACACCGTGGAGCTCGGCCCCACCGTGCAGTGCACCCCCGAGAACTACGCGGAGGCGCCCGGCGACCGGCGCCCCCGGTATCTCGACCTCGTCCTCTCCAGAGCCGTCCAGGTGAAGTACGACGTGGTGCAGTCAGAGGAGGGCGGCCGGTTCCGGCATGCCCTGACCCGCCATCTCGTGGTCGAGGTCGGAGGCGGCTTCCCCCTCCAGCCGCCTCCGGACTTCTGCTGGCTCACGGTGCCCCAGGCGATGGCGCTGGCCCGCCAGAGCTACCAGGTCAACATCGAGGCCCGCAGTCTCCTGCTCTGCCTGCACGCGATGTGAGGGCGCTCAGCGGCGGCCGCGGCCGTACCGGTACATGGTCAGCGGCGCGAAGACCGCGACGAGGACGGCGCAGGCCAGGAACGCCCAGCCCATCTGGCCCGCGGTCACGGTGCCGTCCATCAGCCCCCGCATGGCGGTCGTCACGACGCTGATCGGATTGACCTTGATCAGCGCCTCCAGCCAGCCCGGCATCGTCTGCTGCGGCACCATGACGTTGCTGGCGACGACGAGGACGAACAGGAGCGTCCAGCTCAGCGTCTGCGCCGCGGTCGGCGTCCGCACGCTGACCCCGACGAAGGTCCCGATCCAGGCGAGGCTGAAGGCGAACACCTGGAGGAACAGCAGCGCCAGCACGACGCCGCCCAGGCCGCCGTCGGGGCGGAAACCCAGCGCCAGCCCCAGCAGCAGCGGCACCACCGAGGCCACCGCGTACCGGACCACGTCCCCCAGCATCGCCCCGACCAGCACCGACGACTGCCACACCGGCAGCGACCGCACCCGGTCGAACACCCCCTGGTCGACGTCCTGGTTCAGCACGATCCCGGTGTACGCCGTGGTCAGGGCCACCGCCATGACCATGACGCCGGGCAGGAAGAAGTGCAGGTAGCGGTCGGGCGACCCGGCGATCGCGCCGCCCACCAGGTAGGTGAACGAGAGCGTGAAGATGACCGGGAGCATGAGGGCGTCCACCAGCTGGTTCGGCGAGTGCTTGATCTTCAGCAGCGCACGCCACCCGAACGTCATGGACGCCGACAGCGCGCCGGCCCTCGGCGGGCGCTCGCCCGGCGCCGCCAGCGGCCCCCGCGCGCGCGTCATCGGCTGGGACGTCGTCATCTCGCCCTCCTCAGTTGACCGTCTGCGTCTGGTCGTCCGCGGCCTCGTCCTCGTCCTTGTCCGCTCGCCCGCCGTCGGCCACCGGGTGGCCGGTCAGGGCGAGGAAGACGTCGTCGAGGCTCGACTGGGCCATCGAGAAGTCGTCGAGGGCGATCCCGGCGTCGGCCAGCGCGGTGACCGCCCGCGCCGCCTGCTGGGCGTCGCCGACCCGCACCGACAGCCGGTGCGGATCGGAGTCCGCGCCCGGCTCCACGGTCAGCTCGCGGGAGAGCATCTCCGCCGCCAGGGCGCGCTGTCCGGGATCCTGGAGCCGCAGCTTCAGCGCGCCGGTGCCGACCTGGGACTTCAGCTTCCCGGGCGCGTCCTCCGCGATGACCCTGCCGTGGTCCAGGACCGCGACCCGGTCGGAGAGCCGGTCGGCCTCGTCGAGGTACTGCGTCGTGAGCAGCACGGTCGTGCCCCCGGCGACCAGGGCGCGGATGATGTCCCACACCTGGTTGCGCGCCCGGGGGTCGAGGCCCGTGGTCGGCTCGTCCAGGAAGAGCAGGTCCGGCGTGACGATGATGCTGGCGGCGATGTCGATCCGCCGCCGCTCGCCGCCGGAGCAGGTCTTCACCGGCCGGTCCGCCACCTCCGACAGCTCGAAGGCGTCCACCAGGTCGTCGGCCCGCCGCCGCGCCGCGGCACCCCGGTGCCCGAGCAGCCGCCCCACCATCGCGAGGTTCTCCCTCCCGGTGAGGTCCTCGTCGATCGAGGTGGACTGGCCCGTGACGCTCACGCGCGACCGGACCGCGTCGGCCTCCCGGACCACGTCGTGGCCGAGCACCCTGGCCGTGCCCTCCGTCGGACGCAGCAGCGTCGTCAGGATCCGGAGGAACGTGGTCTTGCCGGCGCCGTTCGGTCCCAGCAGGCTGTGGACGATGCCGGTGGGGACGGCCAGGTCGACGCCGTCCACCGCCCGGGTCTCGCCGAAGGTCCTGACCAGCCCGGACGTCTCGACAGCGAGGGTCGAATTCGATCCCACGGTTGTGCCTCCCGTCGCCACCAGAAGATCGAGCTCATCTTAAAGCAGCAGCTTATATAAGTCAATGCCTAAGGACTGGGCCGGACGGCGCGCGCGTGCCGGGTGATCACTCTCTTGCTAACTTGAAAAAACCATAGTAGTGTCCGTTTTCATGGCTCATCTCGCCCGATCCGGGGAATCGTGATGCGACCACACCACATCCTTTTCGCCGTCACCGGCGGGTCCGGGCACATCCGCCCGACCTACGGCGTCCTCGACGAGCTCTCCGCCCGGGGGCACCGGCTCAGTTTCGTGACCTCCGGCGACTACGCCGAGGACCTCGCGGAGGTCGGGGCCCGGCAGATCCGCCACCGGTCGATCTTCGAGGACGGCGTCGACCTGCCGGAGATCGTCGAGCAGGAGGACGCCGAGGCGCTGACGGTGAGCGCCTTCGTCAACGAGAACCTCGCGATGCTCCGGGCGGCGGAGAGCGCCCTGGACGACGATCCGCCGGACCTGGTCGTCTACGACATCTTCCCCCTGATCGCCGGGCGCCTGCTGGCCGCCAGGTGGCAGCGGCCGGCCGTCTGCATCAACGGAGGCTTCGCCTCGAACGAGCACTACTCGGTGTGGGAGGCGCTCAGCGCGGTGCACGGGCACCGGCCCATCGTCGAGACCGAGACCTTCCAGAGGATGATGTCCGAGCTTCTGCCGGAATATCGCATCGACCGTTCCCCGACGGAGTTCTGGAACGCGATCGAGGATCTGAACGTCATCTTCCTGCCGCGGTCGTTCCAGGTGAAGAGCGACACTTTCGACGACCGTTTCGTCTTCGTCGGACCGAGCTTCTCGCAGGGGCGGCTGCGGCCGGGATGGCGCCCTCCCCGCGAGGACGCGAACGTGCTCCTCGTTTCCCTGGGCTCGACGTTCAACGGGCATCCGGAATTCTTCCGCAGTTGCGCGCAGGCGTTCGCGGGCACGCCGTGGCATGTCGTCCTGGTGACGGGCGACGGCACCGACCCTAAGGCGCTGGAGCCGTTGCCGCCCAACGTCGAGGTCCACCAGTACATCTCTTTCATGGAGGTCCTTCGCCACGCGAAGGCTTTCATCCTGCAGGGAACCCTCGGCGCGACCATGGAAGCCGTCCACTGGGGCTGCCCGATGCTCTTCTTCACCGAGTACGCGGTCGAGGCCAGGCCGTTCGCCGAGCGGTCCGTCGAGCTCGGCCTGGGCCATGTGCTCCGGCCCGAGCAGGTCGACGGCGGCGGCCTCGTCCCGGCGGTGGAGAACCTGGTCGCCGACGACGGCGTCCGCCGGCGGATCGCGCGGATGCGCGCGGAGGCCCGCGACGCCGGGGGCGCCGCCCGGGCCGCGGAGGCGATCGACTCGTACGCGCGGAGGGCCGGAACCCGGTCGGGCGGCGCGTTCGGCGCCGTCCGCTGACACGACGATGGCCGCCCCGTGCGGGGCGGCCGTGGCGAAGGGCGGAGGACCGATGACGGTCGTGGTCACCGGCGGTTGTGGCTTCATCGGCAGCCACCTCGTGGAACGCCTCGCGCGCCAGGGCGAGGACGTCGTCGTCTACGACCCCGCGGTGCCGCCGCCCGACCTCGACTGCGGCGGGGCCTCCGTCCGCCACGTCAGGGCCGACATCCGCGACGAGCGGGCCCTCGCCGGCGCCATCGGCCCGGACGTGCACACCGTCTACCACCTCTGCGCGCTGGTCGGGGTCGACCAGTACCTCGACGACCCGCTCGAAGTGATCGACGTCGCGGTCTCCGGCACCCGCAACGTGCTGCGCGCGGCCTCAGCCGCCGGCGTGAAGGTCGTGGTCTCCAGCACCAGCGAGATCTACGGCAAGAATCCCGCCGTCCCCTGGTCGGAGGACGCGGACCGGGTGCTGGGCAGCGTCGCCGCCGACAGGTGGTCCTATTCCGCGAGCAAGGCCGTCGCCGAGCACATGGTCGTCGCCTACGCCCGCCACCGGGGCCTGCGCGCCTCGGTCGTGCGGTACTTCAACGTCTACGGGCCGCGGCAGCGCCCGGCGTACGTGATCAGCAAGACCGTCCACCGGGTGCTGCGCGGGCTGCCCCCGCTGCTGTACGACGACGGCGCCCAGACGCGCTGCTTCACCTTCGTCGAGGACGCGGTGGACGCCACGCTGCGGGTCGGCGCCCGGGAGATCGCCGACGGCCAGTGCTTCAACGTCGGCAGCGACCGCGAGACCTCCGTGGCCGACGCCGTCCGGCTGGTGACCCGGCTGGGCGGGACGGAGTTCGCCCCGATCCGCGTGAGCACGGACTCGGCGCTCGGCAGCGCCTACGAGGACATTCCCCGGCGCGTCCCGGACGTCGGGAAGGCCAGGGAGATGCTCGGCTGGCGCGCCCGCACCCCGCTGCGGGCGGGCCTCGCAAGGACGATCGCCTGGGCGAGGGAGAGCCCGTGGTGGCTGGACGCCGTCGCGGGCGCGCCCCGGCGGCCGCTGGTACCCACAGGCGTCACGACGGCCGCGGACGGCCGGAAAGCGAGGGGACATGACATCGGGTGAGACGGCGGCGACGGCCGCGGGCACCGGCGCCCTGCCCGCTCCCGCCGCCTACATGTGCGGGCTGACCTGGGACGGCGCCCTGCTGTGGCATTCGGACCAGGACGCGGAGAAGATCTTCGCGATCGACCCGGCGACCGGCGGGGTGAGCAGGACGTTCGCCTGCGACAAGGTGCGGGCGGACCTGGCCTTCGACGGCGCCCGGCTGTGCCAGGTCGGCGGTCGCCCGAAGCGGATCGTCCTGATCGATCCCGAGGACGGCCGGATCACGGGGGAGAAGGAGGTGCTCCCCGCGAGCGGCAGGCTGACCGGGATCGAGCACGGGCCGGAGGGCATGTACATGTGCCTGCGCGGTCCGACGGTGGTGCAGGTCCGCGACTACGACACCATGACCGTTCTGCGGGAGTTCCCGGCGGCGGGGGAGTCGCCCTCCGGGCTCACGTACGCCGACGGGGTGGTCGTCTACGGCGACTTCGACGACGCCGTGCTCCGCGCCATGGACCCGAAGACCGGGGAGCACCTGGGGGCCCTGCCCGTCCCGGGCCGCCCCACCGGGCTGACGTGGGACGGCCGCAGACTCTGGTACTGCGACTTCCCCGCGCGCGCGATCCGTCCCCTGGAACTGTCGGCGGTCCTCGCCGCCTGAGCGGGCCGGCGCGCGGACTCCCTACTTCGCCTTCTTCTTGCCCACCACTTCGCTGATCCAGATGGGCACGTACGGAGACGTGCAGTTCGGCGGAGTGGGGTAGTCCTTGAGCACCTCCAGGCGCTCGCCGATCTCGATCGCGCGGGCGCGGTGCTCCTCGTGCTTGATCCCGATGTTGCCCAGGCAGTCGTTCATCGCCCACTGCAGGCGGTCCGGGGCGCCCTTCATCTCCGCCTCGATGGTGTCGAGCAGCTTGCCGAGGTCGAGGCCGTCGGGCTTGCGCATCACGCGCTCGGTGGTCAGCGCCCAGCCGGCGCTCGCGATCACCGGATCCGCGTCGTCGAGCCACGCCAGGCGCAGGTCCTCGGAGTGCGGGCTCTTCTTCACCACGTAGTTCACGAGCCAGTCGTGCACCTTCGGGGTGCGCGCCTCGCGCAGCATGGCGTCGAGTTCGTCGCGCTCGAACTCCTTGGGGCGGCAGACCAGGGTCGCGAGCAGCCGCGCCGAACTGTCGCCGGTCTTCCAGAGCCCGCGCGCGAGGTCCTGCTGCGTCTTCAGCCGTTTCGCGAGCGCGCGCAGCTTGCTGAGGTTCACGCCGTGGTCGTCGCCGCGCTTCTCGTTCACCTCGCGCGCCTTGGGGTCCTCCAGCTCGGCCAGCTCGGCCATCACGTCGGCCACCGCGGTCCCGGCCATCCCAGCCTCCTGTGCCTCGAATCGCGAGCGTCTGAGAATATCGGCATAGTTGACAATTGTCGCAATAACGAGCTTAACATGCGCCGTGTTTCCCTTCAACTCTCCCGGACCTCGTGGAGAGTGATTTCGTCTTCATTATGCGGACCAGTTGCTATGCGGTGAATCGCGGCGTATCTGCTGATCTAATGCCGTTTTCGGAACGGCGAGGCGGCCGAGGCGGCGCGTGCTCCCCGACCGCCGCGCCCGCCGGATGGGGCCGAACCGCGCACGCCGGCGGGTTCATTATCGTAGAGTCCGATATCGAATTGACCCATGCCGCCCACGGACTCGAAGGGGCCAGTGATGAGCGACGACGAGCCGGAGATCGCACCGATGTGGCCGGTCGGGACGAGCCGGGAGTACATCGACGCGCGGATCGAACTGGCGAAGGCCGAAAGGCGGCTGCGCGACCGGGTCGAGGAGGTCGCCGCCGCCCGGCGCCGGATGCCCCGGGGCGCCGAGCTCGGTGACTACACCTTCACCGAGGGGCCGGCGGATCTCGAGAAGGACGAGCCGACCGGTTCGGTGTCGCTGCGCGACCTGTTCGGCGACCGCGAGACCCTCGTCGTCTACCACCTCATGTTCCACCCCGACGACGAGGCGGCGTGCCCGATGTGCTCGATGTGGGTGGACGGCTTCAACGGCGTCGCCGCCCACCTGGCGCAGCACACCGCCTTCGCCGTCGTCGGCAAGGCGCCCCTGCCGAAGCTGCGCGCCTGGGCGCGGCGGAGAGGATGGGACGCCGTGCGCGTCCTGTCCAGCCACGGCACGTCGTTCAACGCCGACATGCACGCCGAGCGCCCGGACGGGGCGCAGCGGCCCATGATCAGCGTCCTGGTCCGCGAGGACGGGCGGGTCCACCACTTCTACACGCTTCCGGCCGACTTCCTCGACGGCGCCCAGCGCGGCATCGACCTGCTCTCCCCGGTGTGGAACGTGCTCGACCTGCTGCCCGGCGGCCGCGGCGACTGGTACGCCGGAAACGCCTACGCCGGGCGCGGCTGAGCCCCGGCGCGCCGCCGGTCGATCGGAACGCTCCCGGCCCCCCGGGGGTCAACTCGGTATATATTTTCGTAGTATCGAGCTGATCGGGGGTCCCGATGACGAGTCAGCCCGCGGCCGACGCCGGCGTCTTCCCCGTCCCGCGCGCGTGCCCGTTCGGCCTGCCGCCGGAGTACGAGCGGCTGCTGTCGGCGGGGCGCGCGGTCCGCGCCCGCATGGCCGGCGGGAACTCGGCCTGGCTGGTCGCGCGGCATGAGGACGCGCGCAAGGTCCTCAGTGATCCGAGGATGAGCGTCGACCGCCGCCGCGAGGGCTTCCCCCGGTTCGCCCCCGTCACCGAGGAGGAGCGGCAGGCGTCCTTCCGCGGCTTCCGGCCGCCGATGAACTGGATGGACCCGCCCGAGCACACCGCCGCCCGGCGGTCCGTCCGCGCCGAGTTCTCCCCCGCGCGGACGGAGGCGCTGCGCCCGCGCGTCCAGGAGATCGTCGACCGGCGGCTGGAGCTGATGGCGGCCGCCCCGCGCCCGGTCGACCTGGTGCGCGAGCTCGCGGTCCCGGTCCCGTCGCTGGTGATCTGCGAGCTTCTCGGGGTGCCCTACTCCGCGCACGGCCACTTCGAGGAGCGCACGGGGCGGATGTTCAGCCACGCCACCCCGGCCGCGGAGCGCACCCGGGCGGCGCACGAGATCCGGTCCCTGCTGGCCGAGCTGGTGGCGGACAAGGAGCGCGACCCGCCCGACGACCTCCTCGGCCGCCTCATCGTCCGGGGGCGCCGGGAGGGCGCGGCCGACCGCGAGGCGGTCGTGAGCATGGCGTTCGTGCTGCTCGTCGCCGGGCACTCCACCACCGCCGACATGATCGCGCTCGGCGCCCTGACCCTGCTGGAGCATCCCGACCAGCTCGCCTCGATGCTCGCCGACCCCGCCAGGACGCCGCTCGCCGTCGACGAGCTGCTGCGGTACCTGACGGTGGTCAACGCCTCGACCACGCGCACGGCGCTGGCCGACGTCGAGGTCGGCGGCGTCACGGTGCGGGCGGGGGAGGGCGTGGTGGTGCTGGGCCCGGCCGCCAACCGCGATCCGGAGGTGTTCGAGCGGCCGGACGAGTTCGACGTCGGGCGCGGCGGCGGGCGGCACCTGGCGTTCGGCGCCGGCCGGCACCGGTGCCTCGGGCACCGCCTCGCGCGGATGGAGCTGCAGGTCGTGTTCGACGCCCTCTTCCGGCGCCTGCCGGGCCTGCGGCTGGCGGTCCCGTTCGGCGCGCTGTCGTTCAAGGAGAAGGCGAACATCTACGGGGTGCGCGAGCTCCCGGTCACCTGGTGAGCGGCCACCGCCTCCGTACCGCCGCGGATATTGAACGAGCGAAGATCGTAGTTTAAGTTCATATAGTGAAGTCCGCGTGCCGCGGCTCCCGATCCCGGGTGCCGTCCGGTCCCGTCGCGGACGGGGGCACGGGGTAGAAGGGATCTTCCGGATATGCGCGTGATGTTCTGTTCTCACCCAGGTCTCGGACACTTCTTCCCGCTCGTCCACCTCGCCTGGGCGTTCCGTACGGCGGGCCACGAGGTGATCGCCACGCTCGCGGGGCCCACCGAGGGCGCGGCGGGCTCCGGTGTGGAGATCGTCGACGCCGCGCCCGGCTTCAGCATGGAGGCCGTCAACGAGCGGCTGGCCCGCGAGCACCCCGAGTTCGTCCGGACGGTCGCGACCAAGCCGGCGATCAACCTCGACGAGTGGGGGCCCGGGTTCGCCGCGATCAACCGTCCCCTGATCGACGGCATGGTGGCGCTGGCCGACGACTGGGGCCCGGACCTGGTGGTCTACGACCAGGGCACCACCGCCGGCCTGTTCGCGGCGGCCCGCGCCGGGGCGCCCGCCGTGCAGCGGAACGTGAGCGCCTGGCGCACCCGGGGCATGCACGAGGCCGCCGAGGCCTACCTGCCCGACGTCTGCGAGCGGTACGGCGTGTCCATCTCCAAGCCGGCCGTCACCATCGAGGAGTTCCCGCCCAGCATGCTGGCCGGCGAGCAGCCCGAGGGATGGTTCATGCGCTGGCTGCCGCACAGCGGAGGATCGGTCGTCGGAGACCGGCTGCCCCAGCCCTCCGGGCGGCCGCGGATCGCCGTCAGCATGGGGACGGTCGAGCTCCAGATGCTGGGCACCGGGACCATGCGCACGATCATCGACGCGGCCTCGGGCGTCGACGCGGAGTTCGTGCTGGCGCTCGGCGGGGTCGACATCGGCTCGCTCGGCCCGCTGCCGGACAACGTCAGCTCCGTCGGCTGGATCCCGCTGCACTTCCTGCTGGGCACGTGCACCGCCATCGTCCACCACGGCGGCGGGGGGACGGCCCTGACCGCGATCGACGCCGGCATCCCGCAGCTCATCACGCCCGACCCCAGGGACCTGTTCCAGCACACGACCCTGGAGGCGGTGCGGAAGCGGGGCATCGGGTTCGTGAGCGAACGCGAGGACGTCGACGCCGACCTGCTGACCCGGCTGATGACCGACGAGGGCGTGCGCGCCGCCACCGCGGAGGTTCAGCGGGAGATGGCGACGCTGCCCACCCCCGCCGCCACCGCCCAGCGCATCATCGAGCACCTGTTCTGAGGCCCGGAGGGTTCGCGGGTTCCAGGTCCGCGCGGAGGTCGGACGGCAGCAGCGGCTCGTCGAGAAGCCTCTGGTAGCGCTCGACGAGGGACGTCCGGCCCGTCCCGGCGCCGAGCCACGCGCCCACCAGCCGCGGGCCCTCGATGTACGTCACCGAGTAGGCGCGCCAGAGCGGGTCGGTGAGGAACCGCGTCATCCGCCGGGCGTGCTCCGGAGGCACCAGGAGCCACCGTTCCAGATAGTCCGTGACCTCGTCGGCGTCGGCTCCGCGGTCGTGGAGCATGATGGCCGCGTCCTGGCGGGCGGGCATCAGCAGCCGGATCAGCCGCAGGATCTCCTCCACCAGCTCGCCCTCGACCCGGACGCCCTCGCCGGCCAGGATGTCGGCGGTCCAGCGGCCCCAGCCCGGGCCCGGCACCGCCGCGTCGGCCATCTCCGCGGTCCCCTCGGCCATCAGGCACTGCGGGGTGTTGACCAGCGAGATCAGGTGCTCGTCGTGGCCGGCGCCGCCGACCAGACCGGCCTCCTTGCGGCAGTGCTCGGTGTGGTGCCCGGGGTAGGCCTCGTGGATCGCCAGCAGCGGCAGGGCGGCGACGGTGCGGCCCGCTTCCGCGTTGAGCTCCACCCTGGAGCGGAAACCGCCGAGGTAGCGGTTGAAGGCGTTCCAGGGCTTGTCGTGCACGACCACGTACTCGACGCTCTCCTGTTCCGGCAGGCCGAACACCGTGCGGGTCATGGCGCGCAGCTCGCCGGACACCGCCTGGACGGCCCGAGCCAGGCGGTCCGGGGGGACGGCGTTGCGCTCGTAGAACGCCGCGGTCCGGGCACGCAGGTCCCCGGAGCCGGGCAGCAGCGCGCCGATCGCGTCGTGGATCTCCGCGTAGCGGTCGGGGTCGCCGGGTTCGATGTCGACCTCGAAGTACGTCCGGACCTCGTCCCGAAACGGGATCTCCTCCCCGGCCATCCGGCGGGCCGCGCAGTTCAGCGCGGCGAGCTGCGCGGACAGGAACCGGCGCCGCGGCTCGGCGAGGCCGCTGTCCGGGAGCGCGGCCAGCAGCCGGGCCGACCGGGCGGCCAGCCCGGACGCGTCGGGCCTGGGCTCGGCGTCCACCTGGCGGGCCAGCTCCGGGTCGCCGTACCAGGAGTCGACGAACCCGTCGGCGAGCCGGCCGAACCGCAGCCCGAGGCTGAGGTACTCGGTCACCACCTCTTCACGCATACCGCGCTCCCTGGATCGCCGCCGTGCGGTCCGCCGCCGTCATCCCGCGGGGGTGCCCGGCGGGTCGTCCGGCGGGTCGAGCCAGACGCCGGCGAGGTCGTAGGCGTGGCCGAACGCCGGCATCGGGACCGCGCCCCGCACCCGCGGGCCGCGCAGGCCCGGGACGGCCGGCCGCTGGAACAGGACGGGCACGACCGCGGCGTCCTCCAGCACCGTCCGCTCGGCCTGGTTCCAGGCCGCGGTCGACCGCGCCGGCTCCTCGATCGTGGCGAGCGCCCGCTCGATCAGGCGGTCGACCTCCGGACGGCGGTAGCGGCCGCGGTTCGCGGCGTTGCGGGAGTCGCCCGACTGGAACATCGGCTGCAGGAAGACCCGGCCGTTGGCGGGGTACCAGTCCGGCGACCACGACGCGGCCGCGAGGTCCCACTCGCCCGCCGCCGCGCGCCGCGGATCCCCGAGAAGGGCGTCCCGGGCGTCGTGGTCGAGCGCCACCAGCCGGACGGTGACGCCGGCCTTCTCCAGGTCGGCGGCGTACGACCGCGCGACCGCGGCGTCCAGGCCGGTGTCGAGATGGACGGCGGTGAGCGCCAGGCCGCTCCCGTGGCCCGCCTCGTCCAGCAGCGCCCGGCACTTGGCCGCGTCCCCCCGGCTCCCGGGGGTCGCGTAGAGGTCGAGCTCCTGGTGCGCGTCGTTGCCCGGCGGCACGACGGAGCCGGCGATCCGCACCAGCGCACCGCTGCCGGACCGCCGGTACAGGTCGGCGATCGCCGCCTTGTCGATCGCGTACGAGAGCGCCCGGCGCACCCGGACGTCGGCCAGCGCGCCGCCCGCGGTGGGGCTCTCGACGTTGAAGACGAGGTACGGGTCGAGGGAGAGGCCGAGGCCGTCGCCCGGATCGCCCGGCTCGGCGTCGTGCGGCTCGGCGACCCGCACGCCCCAGGGCAGGTCGGCCGCGCCCGACGCGATCCGCGCGGCGACGTGTTCGGGCTCCGCGTCCCCGACCGTGATCTCGATGGCGTCCAGGTGCCGGCGCCGGAGCGGATCGGACTCCTGCCGCCAGGCGGGGTTGGGTTCGAGCCGCAGCTCGCGGCCCGGAACCAGACGGACCGGCCGGTACGGCCCGTTGCTCCGGAGGTTGCGGTGCAGTTCCGGGCTGCCGGGCACGAACGCGTCGTACTCGACCGGGGCGGGCGACGCGCACGGCAGGGCCATGATGGCGGCGAAGTCGATGGCCGGCCGCATGAGCTCGATGACCAGCGACTCGTCGTCCAGGACGAGCATGCCGGGGATGTCGTGGGAGTTCTGGAAGGCGGCCAGTTCCTCGGCGGTCGGGTCGTCGCGGCGGATCGCCGCGGCGTAGTCCTCGCAGTACCGCGCCATGCCCCTGATCGTGCTGGTGAAGTAGGGCAGGGCGGCGGGCCTCGTGAGCGGGTTGGCCAGCCGCTTCAGCCCGCGCACGACGTCGTGCGCCGTGACCTCCCGGGCGGGCGCGGTGTCCCAGAACACGCCGCGGCGCAGGTGGACCACGTAGTTCGTGTGCCGCGCGCCCATCCCGGTGTTGTAGGTGGACGGGACGTCGGTCGCGAGGTCGGGCGCGGGGGCGATGGCCCGCCAGTCGCGCAGGTCCGGCGCGGGGACGTAGCCGAACAGCTGCCGGGCGAACAGCCTGACGACCTGGTCGGCGGGCGCCTGGTGGGAGGCCGAGGGGTCGAGGCGGTGGACGGGGGCCGGGCCGTGGAGGCGGAGCGTCCCGCCGGGCCGCGGCAGGTCCTCGCTCCAGCGGGCGTCCGCGCGCTGCTCGGACACGGTCATGACATCTCCTCGCCGAGGCGGGCCATGATGCCGATGGCCCGGTCGATCTCCTCGCGGGTGTTGAACAGGTGGGTGCAGACCCGCGCCGCGTAGTGCTGGTGCGGCGAGCCCGGGACGTCGAACTCGGTCCACCGGATCCAGATGCGGTGCTCCCGCTCCAGCCGGTCGGTGAACGCGGTGAACTTCTTGATGTTCCAGGCGGCCTCGGGGTCGCGGAACGGGTTGAAGGCGATGAGCGGGGACTTCAGCAGCGGGTCCTCGCCGGGAGAGAAGATCGACTCCTTGCCGAAGGCCTCCACGAGGCGCCCCCGGGCGTGGTCGCCGAGCTCCATCGCCCGCTTCTCGATGCGGTCCCGGCCGATCTCGTCCCAGATCTCGCAGGCCCGCGCCAGCGCGGCGCCGCGGGCGATGCTGGCGCTGCCGGCGCTCTGGACGTACAGGGCGGTGTCGTCGCTCTCGACCGACGTCCTCGTCCGCGGCGGGGGACTGCCGATCATCGGGTACCAGGTGGAGATCACCGGCCAGAACGTCGGCAGCGGAAGCGGGTTGTACTCCGGGAAGACCTTGTTGCGGAGGTAGAGGATGCCGGTGCCCAGCGGGCCGCACTGGAACTTCGACCCCGAGCACGCGATGAAGTCGGCGCCGAGCGCCCGCATGTCGAGGTTCACGAGGCCGGGCAGCAGCGCGCCGTCGATCACGGTGGTCAGGCCGTGCCGCTGCGCCAGCTCGCACAGCCTGCGCATCGGCATCATCGTGCCGGTGAACAGGGTGATCCCGGCGAACGCGAGCACCTTGGTGCGGGGGGTGATGGCCGCCTCGAAGAGATCGACGATCTCGTCGGCCGTGACGCCGTAGCCGGTCGGCATGGTCAGCGTCTTGATCGTCAGGCCGTACCGGTTCCGGACGAGGTTGAAGTTCGAGAGCACCGAGTAGCACTCGTGGCTCGTGGTGACCACCTCGTCGCCCTCGTGGAGGTCGAGCCCCTGGATGATCCGGGCGACGCCCTCGGTGGCGTTGTGGCAGATCACGATCTCGTCCTGGTCGACGCCGAACGCCCGGCCGATGAGGGCGCGGTGCTCGTAGTAGCCGGACGGCTTGTAGACGTCGGCGAGCCCGCCGGTCCACTCGCGGGTGACCCGGTCCATCGTGTCGAGCACCTCGTACGGCATCGCGCCGACGGTGCCGGTGTTGAGGTGGACGGTGGTCGGATCGAGGGCGAACATCTCGCGGATGCTCTCCCATGGCGCGTCGCGGAGCCGCCGCGGCGATCCGCCGTTCGCCGTCCCGGCCGGGTCCGGGACGCTGCGCTCGCCGGGCTTCACGGACTGTGTCACGAGTGACCCCCTCCACGTGCGGATGACCAGTCGCCCTCACAATACAATATGTTTTTGAAGTTACTCGGCCAATGGACCCCGGATGAGGGCATTCCGTCCGTCGCTCCCGGAGCCCGCGCCGGGCTTCGTCCGGGGGGGGCGATGGCTGCCGTGGGCAGAGGTGGGCGCGAGGATCGAGAGGTGCCGGGGAGGGCGGCCGGCCTGGTCGAGGGGAGCCGGGAGAGGCGCGAGCGAGGGGGATGGCGTCGCTATTGTGCTTTAAGAAACGATGGTAATCTCCAGCGTGGGACAGGTGGGGCGCCGGCGGCGGCCGCGGGGCCCGGTGACGCGCAGGGAGGGTGATCGGTGTGGAGCCTCGTTACGGCGGTACTCTCCGCTACTTCGGACCGGGCGGAATGGACCATGTCGATCCGGCCTGCGCCTATTACGCCTTTTCGCATCAGATCATCAGGCTGTTCGCCCGGCAGTTGTTCGGCTATCCGACGGCCGTGGACGAGAGCGCCCTGACCCCGGTCCCCGATGTCGCCGCGGAGGCGCCGACGGTCGCCAACGGCGGGATGAGCCCGGACGGGCTCGTGTACCGGATCCGCCTGCGCCCGGGCGTCATGTGGGACACCGACCCGCCGCGCGAGGTGACCGCGGAGGACTTCGTGCGCGGCTTCAAGCGGATGTGCAACCCGGTGGCCGGGGCGGGGGCGATCGCCTACTACACGAGCACGATCAGGGGGATGGCCGAGTTCGCCAAGGGCTACCGGCGGGAGTTCGCCGGACGGACCCCGTCGGCCGCCGACCTGGCGGGTTACCAGAACGCGCACGAGATCGCCGGGTTGAGGGCCGACGGCGACCGCACCCTGGTCGTCGAGCTCGTCCGCCCCGCCAACGACCTGCTGAACCTGCTGTCGATGATGTTCGCGTCCGCCGCGCCGCGCGAGTATGACCAGTTCATCCCGGACAGCGATGAGTTCATCGCCAACATCCGCTCCAACGGCCCGTACCGCCTCACCGGCTACGAGAACGGCCGCTTCCTGACGATGGAGCGGAACCCGGTGTGGCGGCAGGACACCGACCCGCTGCGGCACCAGTACGTCGACGGCCTGGACGTGCGGATGGCGCGCGTCGACGACGACCGGGTGCGGGAGGCGATCCGGAGCGGGGAGGCCGACCTCTCGTGGGGCGCGCCGGTCATCAGCGAGGACCGCCGCCCCCCGGACGCGGACCGGCATCTCGGATACGCGATGAACCCGTACCTGGTGTTCAACATGAAGAGCCCGAACGAGGGCGGGGCGCTGCGCGACGTCAGGGTGCGCAGAGCCGTCGCGTACGCCGTCGACAAGGCCTCCATGGTCAGGCTGCTCGACGACATGGACCTCGGGACGGTGACCCAGACGGCGCACACGGCGATCCCGCCGGGCAACTTCGGGCACCGCGAGTACGACCGCTATCCCACGCCGGGCGACCACGGCGATCCGGCGAAGGCGCGGGCGCTGCTCGCCGAGGCCGGGTACCCCGACGGCCTCACCCTCAGGGCCCTCTACCGCGCCGACGCCCCCCACGCCGACATCGCCCGGTACTACGCCGCCGACCTGGAGAAGGCCGGGTTCACGGTCGAACTGCGGTTGATCAGCCAGCCCGACGAGTACTACCGGTTCCTGCAGAACCCGGCCATGGCCGAGGCCGGCGAGTGGGACATCACGGCGGCCGCGTGGACGCCCGACTGGTTCGGCAACAACGGCCGTGCCTACGTCCAGCCGATGTTCCAGTCCAACTTCGCCGCCGGCACCAGCAACTACGGCGGCTACCGCAACCCCGAGGTCGACCGCCTCATCGAGGAGGCCCTGTCGGAACAGGACCCGGCGCGGGCGGAGGAGCTGTGGCACCGGATCGACCGGCAGGTCATCGAGGACGTCGCGATCGTGCCCGTCCTGGCGTGCGAGCCGACCATCCCCCACATGACCAGCGCGCGCGTGCGCAACGGCCTGCCGCTGCCGCAGGTGGACCGCTGGCTCGACGCGGCCTGCATCTGGCTGGACCCGCCCGACTGACGAGGGGGGGGGCGGTCAGCGCGGCACGCCCTCGGCGATCGACATGACCGAGGCGGTGGGCACGACGCGGGCGAGCCGCAGGCCGGCGGCCTCGAACAGCGGGTGCAGTTCCGCCTCGGTGCGCTCCCGCCCGGTGCGCGCCGCGAGCATCATGAAGTCCATCGGCTTGCTCTGGTGGGCCTCGTTGCCGGCCGGGACGATCGCGTCGACGGCGAGGACCCGCCCGTCGGGCTTCATCGCCCGGCGGCAGTTGCGCAGGATCGCCACGCACTTCTCGTCGTCCCAGTTGTGCAGGATCCGCTTGATCAGGTAGACGTCCCCGGTGGGGACGGAGGCGAAGAAGTCCCCGTCGGTGATCTGCCAGCGGCCGGCGATGTCGTCGCCGCCCAGCAGGTGGTGGCCGAGCACGTGCTCCTCCCGGTCGAGCAGGACGCCGTGCAGCCCCGGGTTCTCGCGCAGCACGGCGCGGAGGAACCCGCCCTTCCCGCCGCCGACGTCGACGACCGTGCCCGTCGAGGGGAACGCGTAGCTCCCGGCGACGAGGGCGTTCTCGGCCTCGGAGACCGTCGCCATGCCGTCGTAGAAGAGCGCCTCGGTGTCGGGGTTCTCCGCGAAGTAGCCGCCGATCGTCGTGCCGAAGAGCTGCTCGAACGTCGTCGCCTCGTCCCGGGCGACGGTCGCGGCCTCGTGGGCGACGGTCCAGAACATCCGGTCGGTGAACATCAGGATCCCCGCGCGGGCGGACATCGGCGCGCCGGCGCGCAGCGCGTCGCCCCTCGCGGTCAGCCGGAACCGCCCCGGCTCGTCCTCGTGGACCACGTCCCGCGCCGCGAGCAGGCGCAGGATCCGGTACAGCGCGCCCTGCCCCGTCCCGGTGGCGGCGGCGAGCTCGGCCGTCGTGCGCGGGCCTTCGGCCAGGTGGTCGGCCACACCGAGTTCGGCCGCCGCGCGCAGCGCGGCCGAGTAGGTGAACCCCATCGCCTCCTCGAACAGGAAGAGCGCGGACTGCTGCGCGTCCATCGGCCTCTGCTCCCTCCCGACGGCAGCCCGCCGTGGTCCGTCCTCGCCAGAGAGTTACTCTATGAATATAAAGTAACTTGGGCCTCGTGCAACGGGGGTGGATCAAGGTTGACGCCAGGAGACGCACCGATGGGCTACGGAGCGGCGCACGCCGAACTCTACGATCCCGTGTTCCTCAGCCGCGGGAAGGACTTCGAGGCGGAGGCCGAGGGGCTGAACCGCCTGGTCCGGTCCAGGCTGCCGGGAGCGCGGTCCCTGCTCGACGTCGCGTGCGGCACCGGAGCCCATCTGGAGAACCTCGCCAAGCACTTCGACCACGTGGAAGGACTCGACCACTCGCCCGCCATGCGGGAGGTCGCGCGGGGGCGTCTGCCCGGCGTCGCGGTGCATCCCGGCGACATGCGGGACTTCGAGCTCCACCGGACCTTCGACGTCGTGACCTGCATGGGCAGCGGCCTCGCCGAAGCCGACTCGCCCGAGCAGATGGCCGGCTCGGTCGCCAGGATGTCGGCGCACCTCGCTCCGGGCGGGGTCCTCATCGTCGAGCCGTGGTACTTCCCTGACAACTTCCTCGACGGGCACGCCGCCGGGCACCTGTTCCGGGAGGACGGGCGGGTGGTCTCGCGGCTGACGCACTCGGCGAGGCACGGGGACAAGAGCCGGGTGGAGATCCGGTTCATGATCGTGGACTCGTCCGGGTTCCGGGAGTTCACCGAGGTGGTCGTGAAATACCTGCTCCCCAAGGAGCGGTACGAGGCCGCCTTCGAGCGGGCCGGCTGCTCCGTCGAGTTCGTGCCCGGCTTCTCGCTGGCCGACGGCCGCCCGAACAGCCCCGGCCTCTTCGTCGGAGTCCGCGCGGGGGAAGCGGCCGAACCCGTCCGTCATGCTTGACTTTCATATAGTCAACGCTTGATGCTACCGCCATGCGGAGCGCAGCGGCCCACCGAATCGCCCTTGTCAACGTCGCCAACCACGGCAGCGTGCTTCCCACCCTTCCGGTGGTGTCGGAGCTGGTCCGGCGCGGCCACGACGTCGGTTACGTGACGTCGCCGGAGTGCGCCGGGATGGTCGAGCGGGCCGGCGCGACGGCGATCCCCTACGCGTCGGGGGCCTCCGGCGCGGCCGAGGCGTTCGCGGACGACGACCCCGCCCGGCCGCACCTGCTGTACCTCGCGGAGAACGAGGCGATCCTGCGGGCGGCGCACGCGCACTACGGCGAGGACGCGCCGGACCTGGTGCTGTACGGGGAGGTGCCGATCATCGCCGGCCAGGCGCTGGCGGCCGTCTGGAAGCGCCCCGCGTGCCGGATCAACCCGGGCTTCGCCTCCAACCACGTCTACTCCTACTCGCGGGAGATGATCGAGGAGACCGGCGGCGTCGACGAGCGCACGCGGGACGTCGTCGACGCGCGGCTGGCCGATCTCCTCGCCGGGTACGGCCTGCGGGACCGGGCGGGGGAGTTCGCCGAACGCGTCGAGGACCTCAACCTGGTCCTCATCCCGCGCGAGTTCCAGATCGCGCAGGACACCTTCGACGAGCGGTTCGCGTTCGTCGGGCGCTCGGCGGCGCGAGAGGACCGGCCCGGCACGTGGCGGCCCCCGGAGGACGGCTCGCCGGTGGTGCTGATCTCGCTGGGGACGACCTTCAACGACCATCCCGACTTCTACCGGCAGTGCGCGGAGGCGTTCGCGGGCACGCCCTGGCACGTGGTGATGGCCCTGGGGGACAGGGTCGGGGCGGGCGATCTCGGCCCGCTGCCCCCGAACGTCGAGGCGCACCGCTGGGTCTCCCTCCCCGCCGTGCTCGAACACGCGCGCCTGCTCGTCACCCACGGGGGCATCGGAGCCGTGATGGACGCGCTGACCGCGGGGCGGCCCATGGTCGTCGTGCCGTTCACGTTCGACGTCAAGCCGATGGCCCGGCGGGTGGGCGAGCTCGGGCTCGGGACGGTGGTCCCCGCGGCGGAGTTCACCGGCGCGCGGCTGCGCGAGGCGGTGGAGGACCTGGCGGGCGACCGGGCCGCGCTGGAGCGGGTGCTCCGCATGCGCGAGCACGCGGCCAGGGCCGGCGGCGCCGCCCGCGCCGCCGACGTGCTCGAGGCCTATCTCGCACGGGAGCGTTGACCGGGACGAAGGCCGCGCCTTAACTTTAAAATTAGGTACTAAATACGGCCGGGCGCCGTCCCGAAGAGAGGGAGTCCGCGATGATTCCGCTGTTCAAGGTCGCGATGGCGCCGGACGCGCTCGGCCGGATCTCCGAGGTGCTCGACAGCGGCCGCCTGGAGCACGGACCCAAGGTGGCCGAGTTCGAGAAGGCCCTGGCGCTGCGCCTCGGCAACCCGCGCGTCCTCGCGGTCAACTGCGGCACCTCCGGTCTCCACCTCGCGCTCAGCATGGTGGCCGACCCCGACCGGTTCCCCGCGACGGCCCAGCCCTCCGGCGGCGCCGGCGGGCCGGGCGAGGTGCTGAGCACGCCGCTGACCTTCGAGGCGACGAACTGGCCGATCCTGGCCCACGGGCTGCGCGTGCGCTGGGTCGACGTCGATCCGGGCACGCTGACGATCGACCTGGACGACCTCGCCGCGAAGATCTCGCCGGCCACCCGCGCGATCGTCGTCGTCCACTGGCTGGGCTACCCGGTGGACCTGAACCGGCTGCGCGAGATCGTCGACCGGGCCGAGGAGGCCCACGGGTTCCGCCCCGTGGTGATCGAGGACTGCGCGCAGGCGTGGGGCGCGACCTACCGGGGGGCGCCGCTCGGGAACCACGGGAACGTCTGCGTGTACAGCTTCGGCGCCATCAAGATCCTCACCGCCGGGAGCGGGGGGCTGATCGTGCTCCCCGACGACGACCTGCACCGGCGGGCCCGGCTGCGCCGCTGGCTCGGCATCGAGCGGCAGGCCGACCGGGTGCACGGCGACTACGACGTCGCCGAGTGGGGCTACCGCTTCCCGATGAACGACATCTCCGCCGCGATCGGGCTGTCCAATCTGGAGATCGTCGACGGGCTGCTCGCGCGGACGCGCCGGAACGCCGCCTTCTACGACAAGGAGCTGTCGGGGATCGCGGGCGTCGAGCACACCGAGCGGGCCGACGACCGGGAGCCCTCGTTCTGGGCGTACCCGCTGAAGGTGGCGGACCGCACGTCCTTCATGCGGAAGATGGCCGACGCCGGGATCATGACGAGCGTCATCTCCCGGCGCAACGACGCCCACAGCTGCGTCGCCGCGGCCCGGGAGGAGCTGCCGGGCCTGGACGGCGTGCACGACCGCGTGGTCTACGTTCCCGTCGGCTGGTGGCTGTCGGAGGAGGAGCGCGCCCACATCGCGGACACGATCAGGTCGGGCTGGTGACCGCCGCGGCCGCGGCGGGCCGGGCCGGGCGGGAGGCCTAGCCTCCCGCCAGCGGCGGAATGATCTCGACGCGGCTGCCGGGCGCCAGCTCGACGTCGTCCGGCGGCGTCGTGCGGGGCACCTGCTCGCCGTCGACGAGGAACAGGTGGTAGGGCAGCAGGTCGCCGGCGGGGGAGTAGAGCCGGTAGCCGGCCTCCGGGTGCGAGCGCACGAACGTCCGCAGGAGCTCGCTCAGGTTGGCCGCGGGCAGCTCCGAGCGCACCTTGCCGGAGGTCACGTTGTGCCAGCTGCCGGGGACGATGAGGTGGGGCATGGGGCATCCTCACAGGTCGCGGACGCATCGGAAACCACTGGCGAAGCAGGCCCATCCGGTGGGGTCGCCGTGCAGGCGCTCGCTGGTGCGGGCCTGGAAGCGCAGGTTCATCCAGGAGCCGCCGCGGATGACGCGGAACCGGCCCATCACGCTCAGCAGCGACTCGTCGCAGTCGGGGGACGGGCCGTAGAGCCGGCTCGGCGAGGCCGTCCACTCGTAGACGTTGCCCGCCATGTCCGCCACCCCGTAGGGGCTGTCGCCGTGCGGGCTGAAACTGCCGACCGGGGTGGTCAGGGGGATCGGGCCCTGGTCGCTCTGGAGCTCCTTCCACCACGCGCGCCATTCGGCGGCGCTGCGGGCGGCGTCGCCCAGCCGCAGTTCGGTGGTGTTGGTCCACTCGCGGGACCACTCGTCGCCCCACGGCCACAGCCGGTACCCGGGGCCGCGCGCGGCCAGCTCCCACTCCGCCTCCGTCGGCAGCCGTGCGCCCGCCCACGCGGCGAAGGCCTCGGCGTCCTCGACCGCGATGTGGACGGCGGGGTGGTCGTCCGGCGGGACGTACCCGGAGTCCCGCCCCGCCGGACGGCGCCAGGACGCGCCGGGCGTGCTCTGCCAGTAGTCGGCGCCGTAGACCAGGCTCCAGCCGCGGCGCTCGGCGACTGTCCGGTACCCGGTGGCCTCCACGAAGGCCGCGTACCGGCCGGAGGTGACCGGGTGGCGGTCGATCAGGAACGGCGCGACCTCCACGAGCGTCTGCGGGGTCTCGTCGCGGAACCAGGGCGTGGGGAAGGGCTGGTCCTGCTCGGCCAGCCAGTCGAGCACCCACTCGGGCGATCCGAGCCGGAAGGACGCTCCCTCGATGAGGACCGCCTCCCCGGCCGAAGCCCCGCCGCGCAACGCCGCCTCGTGGTCTGCCACAGCGCCATCCCGTAGATCAGGGTTCTCGTCGAGCAGAAACTATATAAACATATAGCACTTGGGCGCCGCTCGCGTCACGGCTCACCGCCCGATCCCGCGGTAGCCGAACCCGAGGTCGCGGAGCCGCTGGATCGTCTCCGCCGGATAGTGCATGCGCCCGTCGAAGACCAGGCACGGCATCGCGACCAGCCGCCGCAGCCTCTCCAGGTCGATGCCGTGGAACCCCCGGTGCCCGGCGAGGAAGGCGACGGAGTCGGCGCCCTCGACCGCCTGGTCGAGGTCGTCGGCGGGGGAGCCGCCCACCTCCGCCCGGATCCGCTCCCGGTCGGCGAGGGGGTCGAAGACCCGGACCTCCGCGCCGGCCGCCTGGAGGGCCCGGACCACCCCCCTCGCCGGGGTGTTGCGCAGGTCGCCGGTGTCGTTCTTGAAGGCGGCGCCGAGGACGGCGATCCTCGCCGACGCCAGGTCCTTGCCCAACTTGGCCAGGCCGTCCCTGATGACCTCGTAGGCGTATTCGGGCATGGCGTCGTTGACGTGCCGCGCCGTCTCCACCGTCCGCAGCCGGACGCCCCGGTCGCGGGCGGTGCGCCAGGTCATCCAGGGGTCCTTGGTCAGGCACGGTCCGCCGACGCCCGTGCCGGGCCGCAGGATGTTGACCCGCCCGTCCCCCTTCGGGAGCGAGTTCGCCGCGGCGATCACCTCCATCACGTCGACCTCGAACAGCGCGCAGAACCGGGCGAGCTCGTTGGCCATCGCGACGTTCGCGTCGATCCACCAGTTACCGGCCAGTTTGACGATCTCGGCGATGTCGGCCGTGGGCACGATCCGGACGGGCACGCCCAGCGCCGCCTTCCAGAACCGCGCCGCCGCCGCCGTGACGCCGGGGCCGCACCCGCCGACGACGACCGCCAGTTCGCGCAGCTGGGCCAGCGCGTCCCCCTCGGCCAGCCGCTCCGGGCAGTAGGCGAGTCCGAAGTCCCGGCCCTCGGCCAGGCCGCCGCTCTCCAGCAGCGGAACGACCAGCGTGCGCGTGGTCCCGGGGGCGACGGTGCTCTTCAGGATGACCAGCTGGCCGGCGCGCAGCCGGGGCGCGAGCTGCCGGCACGCCTCCTCCAGCTGCGCGGTCACCAGGGCGCCGTTCCCGTCGACGGGCGTGCCGACCGTGATGAGCACGACGTCGGCGTCCGCCAGGACGTCGTAGTCGGTCGTGCACGCCAGCCGCCCGCTCGCGACCAGCGGGGCCAGCGCCTCGGCGAGTCCGGGCTCGGGGATCGCGCACCGGCCGGCCCGCAGCCCGGCGATCATCGGCGCGTCGCTGTCGACGCCGACGACGGTCATGCCGCGCTCGGCGAGCGCCGTCCCGAGGCACGTGCCGATGTAGCCGAACCCCAGGATCGCGATCCGCGGGCTCGGAGAATCTGACAAGAATTCCATGGCCGCCTTCCTCGCCGTTCTCCGCGCCTTCGGCGCTGCCGGGCATAGTTACAATATATTACTGAAGTGATGATGTCCCGGGCTGGCCTGCGAGAGCACCGGTACGCACGGGCGCCGACTGCCTGTTCTCCGGGGCGCTTCCGGGCGTGGTCGTTGGAGTCGTCCGATCACTTGCTATATGATAGTTAAGTGAGTGACCTCGCGCTCGTGACCTCCGGAACGGGAGATGGTGACCGAGGAACGCCCCGCCGGCGTCGACCTGTCCTCGCTGGCACAGCGCCATGCCGACCAGTGGGCCCCCGCGGGCGGGCGCGGCCCCTCGATCGCCCGGCTGGCCCGGACCGCCGTCCGGCTGGACGAGGACTACTGCCGGGCCGTGGCGGCGTACTACGACCGCGCGCCGCTGCGCGGCGGCGACGCGGAGCTGCGCCGGCGCTACGACCGGTTGAAGCGCCAGAACCTCCGGCAGTTCCGGTCGATCGTCGAGGCGGGCATCGAGATCGCCCCGTGGCTCGGAGAGGGGCAGCCGTACAGGGGATCACGAGACCTGCGCGAGAGCGTGCACCGGACCGGGCGGCTCCACGTCTACCTGACCAGCGCGGGCCACGGGCCGTCGCCGGCCGCCGGCGACCACCCGCTGTCCGGGCCGTCGGGCATCGTGGTCGACGGGGTGGAGTTCTGCCACAACGACCTGTTCCGGGCCGTGCACGACATCTTCGGGCACGTGATGCTCGGCAACGGGTTCGGCCCCAGGGGCGAGTTCCTCGCGGCCTTCTGCCACATGCACACGTACTCGCGGGACGTGCATCCGATCCTGTTCACCGAGCAGATCGGTCAGATCTGCTGGTTCTTCTACGGCCCGCACCTCCTGGACGGCGCGGGCAGGCTGCCGGGACCCGGCGAACCCGGCCACGTGCCGCCGGCCCGCCGCCCGTACCCGGAGCAGAAGGTCTTCGCGTTCCCGGTGCGATTCCTCGACGCGTTCACGAGCCTTTTCCAGCTTGAGAGGAGTCCGGATGACTGACCTGATGCCGCAAGCGGGGGGACCTCCCGTACGGTTCGCGGACCAGGATCTCCTTCCCAGATCCATCAGGGACGACTTCCCGATCCTGGCGACCGCGCAGGGCGGCGGCGGGCCGCTGGTCTACCTGGACAACGCCGCGACGGCGCAGAAGCCGCGGGCGGTCCTCGACGCGATCGTCGACTACTACTCGACGGCGAACAGCAACGTGGGCCGCGGGTACTACCGGCTGAGCATGGCCTCCACCGACCGCTACGAGGAGGCGCGCGAGACCGTGCGGCAGGCGCTCGGCGCCGAGCACGCCGACGAGATCGTGTTCACCCGGGGCACCACGGACGCGGTGAACATGATCGCGGACGGCTTCGGCGCCGGGCTCGTCGGCCGGGGGGACCAGGTCGTCGTCACCGGCATGGAGCACAACTCCAACCTGCTGCCGTGGCGGCGGCTCTGCGAGCGGGCGGGGGCGGAGCTGGTCGTGGCCCCCGTGGACGAGCGGGGCGCCGTCGACGCCGCGGCCTTCGCCGCCGTCCTCGGGCCCCGCGTCCGGATCGCCGCCGTCGCCCACGTGTCCAACGTGCTGGGCACCGTCAACCCGGTGCGCGCGATGATCGCCGAGGCGCACCGGCGCGGTGTCCCGGTCGTCGTGGACGGAGCCCAGGCGGTGCCGCACGCGCCGGTGGACGTGCGCGGTCTCGACGCCGACTTCTACTGCTTCTCGGGGCACAAGGCCTACGGCCCGATGGGCACCGGGGTGCTGTACGGCAGGCGGGACCTGCTCGCGGAGCTGCCGCCGTACCAGGTCGGCGGGGGGACGGTGAAGGGGGTGAGCCACACCGAGCCCGTCCGCTACGTCCCCGTGCCCGCCCGGTTCGAGGCGGGCACCCCGAACGTCGCGGGAGCCGTCGGCCTGGCCGCCGCGCTCCGGTATCTCCGCGATCTCGGCTGGGACGCCGTGCGGCGGCATGACGAGGCCCTGGTGCGGTACGCGGTCGAGTCGCTGCGGCGGATCGACGGCGTGCGGGTCGTCGGCGACCCGGCCGCGGCCCCGAGCGGGATCGTGTCCTTCGTCGTCGACGGCATCCACCCCTACGACGTCGGCGGGCATCTGGACCGCCACGGTGTGGCCGTGCGGAGCGGCGTGCACTGCGCCAGCACCTTCCTGGACGAGATGGGCCTGCTCGGGACCGTGCGGATGTCGTTCGCCGTCTACAACACCGTCGACGAGATCGACGTCGTGGCCGGCGCCCTGCGCTCGGTGCGGCCGGGCACCTGGACCGCCGACCACCCGACCACGCGTTTCCTGTGACATGCGCTTCGACACAAGGCTGGTCCACCTCGGCCAGGAATCCGACGGCGTCACCGGGGACGTGGTGCCGCCCGTCCATGTCGCGGCCACGTTCGAGCGGCGGGTCCAGGACCCGTTGCGCTACTTCTACTCGCGCGGCGAGAACCCGACGCGGGAGGCCCTCGAACGCTGCCTCGCCGGACTGGAGGACGCGCGCTTCGCCCTCGCCTTCGCCTCCGGGCAGGCGGCGGGGACCACGGCGCTGTCCCTGCTGCGCGCCGGCCGGAGGCTGATCGCCTCGGACGACGTGTACGGCGGCACCCGGTCGCTGTTCGCGCTGCTCGGCCGGCACGGCATCGCCGTGGACCACGTCGACCTCACCGACGCGCGCGCGCTCGACGCCGCGCTCGGCGACGACGTGGACATGATCTGGGTGGAGGCGCCGACCAACCCGCTCCTGAAGGTCGCCGACCTCGCGGTGGTGTGCGAGCGGGCCCGGCGGGCCGGCGCCCGCGTGGTGGTGGACAACACCCTCGCCGGCCCGGCGCTGCAGCGGCCGCTGCGGTTCGGCGCCGACATCACCCTGTACAGCACCACCAAGTCGATCGCCGGCCACTCCGACGTCATCGGCGGCGCCCTGGTCTACGACGACGAGGACCTGCACCGCGAGCTGTCGTCCCACCGCACCACCACGGGGAGCGTGCCCGGCGGCTTCGACTGCTTCCTGGTGCACCGCGGGCTCAAGACGCTCTCGCTGCGCACGGCCCGGCAGGTCGCCAACGCGGAGGAGATCGCCGCCGCGCTGCGCGGGTGCGCGCGGGTGGGCGCCGTCCACTATCCGGGGCTGCCCGAGCATCCGCAGCACGAGGTGGCGGCCCGGCAGATGTCGGCGCCCGGGTCGATCCTGAGCTTCGAGTACCTCGGCGAGCCGGAGAAGCTCCTGGACCGGGTGCGGCTGTACGCGTGCGCGGTCAGCCTCGGCGGCGTGCGCTCGCTCATCGAGTGCCCCGCCATGATGACGCACGCCTCCGTCCCCCGCGAGGTCCGGGGGCGGCTGGGCGTCTCGGACAACCTCATTCGGGTGTCGGCGGGCATCGAGGACCCCGCCGACCTGGTGCGGGACCTGATGGACGCGCTCTGAACTGCGGAGGGATGGACACATGAACGACCTATCCGGGGCACGCCGGTCCGGAGGCGGCGGGCCCCTGTGGCTGGACGGCGCGACCGCGACCGAGCTGCAGCGCGCCGGCATGAGCGTCGACGGCCCGTGGTGGACCAACCGGGCCATGAACACCGAGGCGGACCGCACGCGGCTGCGCGGGATCCACCAGGGCTACCTGGGCGCCGGAGCGCAGGTGATCACCGCCAACACCTTCCGGTGCAACCTGCGGGCGCTCAGCCGCCTCGGCCTCTTCGACGCCGGCCTGGCCTGGATGGTGCACGCCGCCGTGGGCGTGGCCCAGTCGGCGGTCCGCGCCGTCCAGGACGGGCGGGCGGACGGGCCGCAGGACGCGGACCGCCCCCTGGTCGCGGGGTCGGTGGGGCCGGTCGAGGACTGCTACCGGCCCGACCTGGTCCCGCCCGACGACGAGTTGCGGGACGAGCACCGCTGGCTGGCGACGGAGCTGATGCGGGTGGGCGTGGACCTCGTGCTGGTCGAGACGATGAACTCCGAGCGCGAGGCGCGCATCGCGCTGGAGGAGGTGCGGCGGGCGGGCGCCCGCGCCTGGGTCGGCTTCGTGTGCGACGCCGACGCCCGGCTGCTGTCGGGGGAGAAGCTGGCCGAGGCGGCCGCCGCCGCCGAACAGGACGGCGCCGAGGCCGTGCTCGTCAACTGTACCGCTCCCGCCGACAGCGAGACGGCGCTGCGGGCGCTGCGGGACGCCTGCTCGGGCCCGATCGGCGTCTACCCCAACATCGAGGACCGCGGCGGCATCCCCCGTTCGGCGCACGTCGACCGGCACGTCCCCGCCGCGATGGGGCCCGAGGAGTTCGCCGATCTGGTCGCCCGCTGGGACGCGGAGTTCTCCCTGGACGTGGTCGGCGGCTGCTGCGGCACGACGCCGGACCATCTGGCCGCGGCCCGCGACCGGCTGCTCCGGAGCGGGCGGTGAGGGTCCGCGGCGCCCGCCGCCGGGCGCGGACCGGCTCATGAGGATCCTCGTGACCGGCGGCGCCGGGTTCGTCGGGTCCCACTACGTGCGCCGGCTCCTCGGGCCCGAACGGGCCGGGGGCGGCGCGCACCAGGTCACCGTCCTGGACAAGCTCACCTACGCCGGCAACCCGGCCAACCTCGACCCGGTGCGCCGCGCGCCGGGCTTCGCCTTCGTCCACGGGGACGTCGCGGACGCCGCGGTGGTCGACGACCTCGTCGCCGCCCACGACGCGATCGTCCACTTCGCCGCGGAGTCCCACGTCGACCGGTCGATCCGGTGCGCGCAGGACTTCGTCGTCACCAACGTCCTCGGCACGCAGACGCTGCTGGAGGCGGCGCGGCGCCACGGCACCGCCCCGTTCGTGCACGTGTCGACCGACGAGGTCTACGGGCCGATCGGGACGGGGCGGTGGAGCGAGCGGGACCCGCTGTCGCCGGGGAACCCGTACGCGGCGTCCAAGGCCGCGGCCGACCTCGTCGTGCTCGCCTGCCACCGGACCTTCGGGATGGACGTCCGGATCACCCGGGGCTGCAACACCTACGGCCCGTACCAGTTCCCCGAGAAGATCGTCCCGCTGTTCGTCACCGAGCTGCTCGACGGGGGGAAGGCGCCGCTGTACGGCGACGGGCTCCACGTCCGCGAGTGGCTGCACGTCGACGACCACTGCCGCGCCGTGCACCTGGCGCTGACGAAGGGCCGGGCGGGCGAGGTCTACAACGTCGGCGGCGTTCCGCTGACCAACCGCGAGCTGACCGGGCGGCTGCTCGCCCAGTGCGGCGCGGGCTGGGACGCGGTGTCGTACGTGGAGGACCGCAGGGGCCACGACCGCCGGTACGCGATGGACTGCACGAAGATCGCGGCGGAGCTCGGGTTCCGGCCGCGCCGGGACCTCGCCGCGGGCCTCGCGGAGACCGTCGCCTGGTACCGGGACAACCGCGAATGGTGGGAGCCGCTCACGATGCACGTGCCGCGGGACGTGGAGGTGAACTCGTGACGGCCGCGGACATCGACCCCGTCGCCGTCAAGCAGGGGCAGCGGGCCTCCTGGGACGCCCTCAGCGCGAACTGGGCGGCGGCGCAGGAGAGGTTCGAGCTCGGAGCCGCCGCGGTGACGCGGCGGCTGCTCGACCTCGGCGGCGTGCGGGAGGGCCAGGCGGTCCTCGACGTCGGGACCGGCCACGGGGAGCCCGCCCTGACGGCGGCCCGTCGGGTGGGGCCCACCGGGAGGGTGACCGGAGTGGACATCTCCCCGGCGATGCTCGACCTGGCCAGGCGCCGGGCCGAGGGCACGCCGAACCTCGTGTTCGCCGAGGCGGACGTGGAGTCCATCGACCTGCCGGCGGGCTCGTTCGACGTCGTGCTCAGCCGCTGGGGGCTGATGTTCGCGGTGGACCGCGTCGCCGCCTTCCGCGGCCTCGCCCGGCTCCTGGCCCCCGGGGGCGTGCTCGCCGCGGCGGTGTGGGGCGAGGCGCCGAGCGCGCCGGCGATCTCGCTGGGCTTCCGGGTGCTGAGCGAGCGGCTCGAACTGCCGCCCCCGCCGCCCGGAACGCCGGGCCCGTTCAGCATGGCCGACCCGGAGCGCCTCGCCGCCGAGGTGGCCGCGGCGGGGTTCGCCGACGTGTCGGTGACCGAGTTCGTCGTGCGGTTCCCGTTCGACTCCGTCGAGCAGTGCGTCGCGTTCACCAAGGCCGTGACGCCGCCGATGCTGCTGCGGAAGCTCGCGGAGCGCTTCGGCTCCGCGGACGACCCGGGCACGTGGCGGGCCTTCGCCGACGCCACCGGGCCCTACCGCTCCGGCGGCGAGGCGTTCACGCTGCCGTCGACGGCGCTGATCGTCCGGGCCGTCGCGCCCGCCCGGGACTAGCCCGCCGGCCCCGCGCCGGGGCCGGCGGCGTCACGGTGCGGGCGGCGGGCACCGGCGGGGCAGCACGACCCTGCCGGGGGCGTGCTCGAAGGTCGACATCACCAGCCACTCGTCCAGCTCGGGGTCGTACAGGTTCTGGAGGCCGAACTGCAGCACCTGCCAGAAGGTCGTCGGGTCGCGCTGGTCGACGTAGACGTCGCCGAGCGCGATCGGGAACCTGAGGTAGTTCCCCGGAGGCAGCTGCGGAGCGACGACGCCGACCCGCCAGTGGTCGACGTGCCGCTGCGGCCTGCGCTGAAGGATCTCCCGCCCGACGAACCGCGCCGTCGCGAGTTTGCGGTTGAGGACGCCGAGGTCGAATCCCGGAATCCGCGAGCACCGGTGGTCGCGGAGACCGGGCCATTTGTAGGTCAGGGTGTAGAGGGAATTCTTGTAGATGAGGTTCGTGAACCAGATCGGGTATCGCGGACCGCCCGCGATCATCTGGCTGTTCCCGCCGCTCCCCGTCCAGGTGAACGGGACCGTGATGCCGAGATCCCGGACGATCCATTTCCCCGTCCCGCGGAAGTCCCGCGGGAGTCGGGGCGGCGAAGGCGTGTGCGGGCCGGCCTGCTCCGCGGTCGTCGCATCGCCCGGCGGCCGGGGTCCGATCGGGGAGGCGGCCCGGGCGGGCCCCACGGCCGCCGGGGCCATGGCGACCGATCCGGCGAGCACCCCCAGCGCGGCCGTCCGGCGCGAACGTGTCCAGTTCATGATTCTCCCGGCGCCGCGTCGCGCGCGGGTTCCGGCGCGGCATGTCGAACGCGGCGATCATTTTGCTCCCTCCCCGGCAGCGGAGGAGCGAAGACCACAGTCAGGTCAGGGTCTGTTCCCGACCCGGTGAGGGCGCGGGCGGCGGGCGGTGGCCGGGCCCGGTCAACCGGCCGGGCGGTCGCGGCGGGCGTGGCCGCCCGGCAACGATCGGGCGCCTGACATGGGATTTTCGAGGAAACGGCGGTGTCAAGGGCGAAGACCGCCGCACGGCGACACTTCGTAAATGTGGTGATTCGCCATAGGTGAGTGGTGAAAGCGCTGCTTGTCTCTAGATCGGCCGGATGTCCCCTCCGGCCGATTCCCGAGACCGGGCCCGTCGGCCCGCCTCCAGGAGGCAATGGTGCCCAGGACGCGCTGGACCGCCCTGACCGCTCTGGCGGCCACCGGAACACTCCTCACCGCCGGCCTCGCGGTCCCCGGACGGGCCGAGCCGCCGCCTCCCCGCCCGCGGCCGCCGGGAGAGCACACCGAGCCGGCCGACAAGGACGCGCGGCCCGGGCGGCTGGCCCCGACGAGCCGCCAGGTGGGCGCCGCCCGCGGCGTGACCGTGCGGTGGAACAGGCTCGGCACGCCCGCCTCGGTGACCGATGCCGGGCCCCTGGCCGGCGGGCTGCCCGGGGATCCGGAGAAGGCCGCCCGCGCGTACCTGACCGGGCACCGGGACCTGTTCGGCCTCGACGCCGCCGCCGTCGGCGCGCTGGAGAAGGTCGCCGTCAACCCGGTCGGCGACGGCGCGGCCGTGCTGCTGCGCCAGCGGTTCGGCGGCCTTCCCGCCGGCCACGACGGCCTGGTGGCGGTCGGCGTGACCCGCGGCGAGGTCGTCTCGGTCACCTCGACCCTCTCCCGGGACGTCGCCGCCCCGGCGCCCGCCACGCTCTCCCCGCGGGATGCGGTGGCCGCGGCCGGACGGGACGCGGGCATCCCCGCGTCGGCCGGCGACCCCCGCAAGGCGCGGCTCGTCGCGGTGCCCACGGCCGAGGGCGTCCGCAGCGCGTACCAGGTCACGCTCATGGACGCCTCCGGGGCGGAGCCGAAGGCCGTCACCTCCCACGTCGACGCCCGGACGGGCTCGGTGCTCGTGCGGGAGAACCTCGTCGACCACGACAGCGACGACCCGCGCTGGGCGGTGTTCCCGGCGACGCCGCCCGGCGACTACTCCTCCCGCGACACCCGGGAGACCTGGTGCTTCGCGCCCGCGGCGGGGTGCCGCACCGTCGGCGGCGACCCCTCCAGCGGACGGCCCTGGGACGTCGACCCGGCGACCGGCGCGTCCAGCGCGACGACCGTGGGCAACGCGGCGAGGTCGTACGAGAACCGCGCGAGCGGCGACCCCTTCACGGTCGGGACCCGCACCAGCGCGCCGAAGCCCGACCGGAACTACACCTACCCGTGGACCAACCAGTGGCACACGGGCAGGTGCGACCCCGCGACGCTGGACAGCCCGCAGGAAGCGGACCTGGAAGCGGCCATGTCCAACCTGTTCGTCCAGCACAACCGGATGCACGACTGGTCGTACCGGCTCGGGTTCACCGAGTCGGCCTGGAACATGCAGGCCGACAACGGTGAGCGCGGCGGGCTCGGCGGCGACCCCGAGCAGGGCAACGCGCAGGCCGGCGCGCGGTTCCCGACCGTCCGCGACAACGCCAACCAGATCACCCCGCCGGACGGGACGCCCGCCATCACCAACATGTACCTGTGGCAGCCGATCGCGGGCTCGTTCTACCCGCCGTGCGTCGACGGCGACTTCGACATGAGCGTCATCGGCCACGAGTACACCCACGCCATCTCCGGCCGCATGATCGCCGGACCGGACGCCGGGTGGAGCGGGCCGCAGGCGGGCGCCATGAACGAGAGCACCTCCGACCTGTTCGCCATGGAGTACCTCAACGAGTACGGGCTGCGCCAGCCCGGACGCACGCCGTACGTCATCGGCGGGTACGTCACCGGAGACCGGCGCGCCGGGATCCGGAACTACGACATGAGCCGGAGCCCGCTGAACTACGCCGACCTCGGATACGACCTCGTGGGCACCCAGGTCCACGCCGACGGCGAGATCTGGACCGCCACCCAGTTCGACCTGCGCCAGGCGTTCGTCCGGAGGTACGGCGAGGGCGGCGCCGCGTCGCAGCGCGGGTGCGCCGACGGGACGGTGCCGGTGGCGAAGTGCCCGGGCAACCGGCGCTGGGCGCAGCTGTCGTTCGACGCGCTGCTGCTCATGGCCAGCGGTGCGGTGAGCTACGTCGACCACCGCGACGCCCTGCTGGCCGCCGACACCCTCCGCTTCGGCGGCAGGGACCACGAGATGATGTGGAAGGTCTTCGCCGAGCACGGCCTCGGGAAGGACGCCGCGAGCAACGGCCCCGCCGACGCCGACCCGACGCCGAGCTTCGCCTCGCCCCTGTCGCGCAACGCCCGCGTCCGGCTGACGCCCCTCGGGGACGCCAGGGGCGGCAAGGTGCGCCTGTACGTGGGCGACTACGAGGCCCGCGCGGTCCCCGTCGCCGACACCGACCCGGCGACCCCGCTCGGCGACACCGTCGCGCTCGCCCCGGGCCGCTACTCCTTCGTCGCGGTGGGCGCGGGCTTCGGGCACCGGCGGTTCACCGCCTCGGTCGGCGCGTCGCAGCGGACCCTGCCGGTGGCGATGTCCCGCAACGAGGCCGCGGGCGCCAACGGCGCGACGGCGACCGGCGACGGCGCGTCCCAGGCCGCGCTGCTCGACGAGACCGAGGCGACGAACTGGCAGTCGGTGACGGCCCCGGTCGCCGGACGCCAGGTGACCGTGGACCTGGCCGGCGACCGCCCGGTCAGGGTCGGCAGGGTGCAGGTGAGCGCGATGCTGCGGCCGTCGGTGGCGGGCGACCCGGAGGGCGCGGGCGGCACGCAGAACCGGTTCACGGCGCTGCGCGCCTTCCGGCTGCTGGCCTGTGACGCCTCCAAGGCCGACTGCGCCCAGAACGCCTCGTACCGCACCGTCTACACCAGCCCGTCCGACGCGTTCCCGGCCGACCGGCCGCGGCCCACGGCGCCGGACCTGATCATGCGCTCGTTCGACCTGCGAAACGTCACCGCGACGCACCTGCGACTGGAGGTGGTCTCCAGCCAGTGCACGGGCGCGCCGGCCTACGCCGGGGAGCAGGACGACGACCCGCGGTCGGCCACCGACTGCGGCACCGCGAGCCCGAGCGCGGGCATCGTGCGGACCGCCGAGCTCCAGGCGTTCGCCCGCTAGGAGAGAGGCCGGACCGAGCGGGGGGCGGAGAGGATCCGCCCCCCGCTTCGCCTTGCAAGGCGGGCCGCCGGGGCCCGCGGCTTTGCCGTGCCTGCCAGAGGCTTGTCTCCGCGTGCCCGATCCCGGGCGGTCCGGTTGACGGAGCGGCGCGGCGCCGCGACCTTCTAAAAGGAAAGTTTCCTTAGAGTTGGCCTCTGGGCCGGCTCCCTCCGCCTTCGGGTACGCCGTACCTCCCCCCGCCAAGGAGACGCAGGATGCCAAGGAAGACCAGCCTCGCCGTGGCCGCCGCCGTGACCGCCGGGCTGCCGCTGGCGCTCGCCGTGCCGGCCTGGTCCCACGGGTACACCACCTCGCCCCCGAGCCGCAGCTACCTGTGCGGGACGCACCAGGTCCGCAACTGCGGCCAGGTCCAGTGGGACCCCGACGGCGTCGAGGGGCCGAAGGGCTTCCCGCAGCGCGGACCGGGCGACGGGAAGATCTGCGCCGGCGCCGACGGGCGCTGGGCGCCGCTCGACGACCCGCGCGGCGGGACCGGGTGGCCCGCCACCAAGGTGACGGCCGGCCAGTCGTTCAGCATCAGCTGGCAGTTCACCGCGGCGCACGCCACCACGTCCTTCCGCTACTTCCTCACCAAGGACGGCTGGGACGCCGCCAAGCCGCTGACCCGCGGCGCTCTGGAGCTCACGCCGTTCCTCCAGCAGAACTACAACGGGCGGCCGCCGTCCGGCCAGACCACCCACACCGGGACGCTCCCGCAGCGGCACGGCCGGCACCTCCTGCTCGCCGTGTGGGACATCGCCGACACCGGCAACGCCTTCTACCAGTGCTCTGACCTCGACTTCGGCTGACCCGCCGGCGGGCGGCCGGCCCGCGGCGGGCACGCCTCCCCGCCGCGGGCCGGCCGGTGTTGTCACCGGGTAACACCCCCGGATACCGTGCTGTCATGACGAGTGCGGCGGGCCTGCCGGGGCCCGGACCACGGCGTGACCCCGGCCGCCGCCGTGCCCTGCTGGAGGCGGCCGACCGGGTCATCCAGCGCGAGGGGCCCGAGGCGTCCATGGCCGCGATCGCCGCGGAGGCGGGGATCAGCAAGCCGATCCTGTACCGCCACTTCGGCGACAAGAGCGGCCTCTACCAGGCGCTGGCCGAGCGGCACACGCGCAAGCTGATCGAGGGCATCCGGGACGAGTTCTCCCGCGGCGACCCGATCCGCGACCGCACCCGCTCCACCATCGACACCTACCTGGCGACGATCTCCAAGAACCTCAACCTCTACCGGTTCCTCATGCACCGGGCGAGCGCCGAGGACACGGCCACGCACAGCGCGATGAGCACCATGATCCGGGACGTGAGCCGGGAGCTGGCCGAGGTGATGATCGCCGAGGGGGAGATGGCGGACCGGACCCGCGCCTACGTGTGGGGCCACGCGATCGTCGGCATGGTGCAGACGGCCGGCGACTGGTGGCTGGACCACGCCGACGACGTGCCGCGCGAGGCCGTCGTCGACGGCCTCGTCGACCTCGTCCTCGGCGGGCTTCCCGCCGCCGCGTCCGAAGCCCGCGGCCCCCGCCCGCCCGACGACCCGCGATCCCCGAGGTGACCGTGCAGACCGACGTGCCGACCGGCGCGCAGCCCCAGGCCCGCCGTGACCCGCGGCCCGTGCCGGACGTGCGGACCGAGCGGCGGCCCTGGGGCCGCTTCGAGCGCTTCACCCTCAACGAGCCGTCCACCGTGAAGATCATTCACGTGGAGCCGGGCCAGCGGCTCAGCCTCCAGCGGCACCGCGACCGCGACGAGCTGTGGGTCGCGCTCGACCCCGGCGCGGTGTTCGAGGTGGCCGGGCGCCGCGTCCTCCCGGAGGTGGGGGAGCGGGTGCTGATCCGCGCGGGGGAGACCCACCGGCTCGGCTCGGACGGCCCGGCCGTGCGCGTCATGGAGATCGCCTTCGGCCGGTTCGACGAGGACGACATCGAGCGCCTCGACGACGCCTACGGCCGCGCCTGACCCTCGCGGCCCCCGCCCTCCGGCGCCCGTTCCCGCGCGGGCGGGGCCGTCGTTCCGGCGCCGTCGGCGAAGTGGCAGGCCACCGCCTGGGGCAGCCCGTCCCGCGGGACGAGCGCGGGCGTCTCCCGCTCGCAGACGTCGGCGGCCATGTAGCAGCGGGTCCGGAACCGGCATCCGCTGGGCGGCTCGGCCGCCGACGGCACCTCCCCGCGCAGCACGATCTCACCCGCGTCGTCGCCGGGCCGGTCGCGGACGGACGGCGCCGCCGACAGCAGCGCCCGCGTGTAGGGGTGCTGCGGGTCGCCGAACACCTCGGCGGCCGGCCCCCGCTCGACGATCGTGCCGAGGTACATGACGGCGACGTCGTGGGCGATGTGCCGGACGACGTCCAGGTCGTGGGAGATGAACAGGTACGCCACGCCCAGCTCGGACTGCAGGTCCGCCAGCAGGTTGAGGATCTGCGCGCGGACCGACACGTCCAGCGCGGACACCGCCTCGTCGCACACCAGGAGCTTCGGCCGCAGCGCCAGGGCGCGGGCGATCGCGACGCGCTGGCACTGGCCGCCCGACAACTGGTGCAGGTGCCGGGGGCCGTGCTCGGGGGCGAGGCCCACGAGGTCGAGGAGCCGGGCGACCTCGGCGTCCTCCCGGTCGCGCGGCACGATCCCCGGGTGGACGCGCCAGCCCTCGGCGACGACGTCGGCGACGGTCATCCTCGGGTTCAGCGACGTGTAGGGGTCCTGGAACACCATCTGCAGGTCGCGGCTCATGCGGCGGCGCCGGCGGGGCGGGACGGACGCCAGGTCCGCGCCCGCGAACTCGATCGACCCGGCGAACGCCGGGCGCAGCCCCACCACGGCCCGCGCCAGCGTCGACTTGCCGCAGCCCGACTCGCCGACGACGCCCAGCGTCCGCCCGGCCCGCACCGTCAGGTCGAGCCCGGCGACGACGGGCACCCGCCGCCGTCCGAACCCGTGGCGGCCGGGGCGCTCGTACCCCGCCTCCAGGCCGCTGACCCTGAGCACGACCTCGGTGTCCTGCGCGGTGGCCGTCATCGGGGCTCCTCGCTGTGCTGGGAGGCGACGACCTCCGCGGAGTGGTGGCAGGCGACGGCGCGGTCGCCGTCCCCGGTGAGCGGCGGGTCCTCGGTGCGGCACCGGTCGGTCGCGAACGGGCAGCGCGGGTGGAACGCGCAGCCGCCGGGACGGTGCCGCGGGTCCGGCGGGACGCCGTCGATCGGCTTGAGGCGGCCGCCGGACCCGGCGTCCGGCACGGCCTCCAGCAGGCCGAGCGTGTACGGGTGGGCGGGGCGGGTGTAGACGGCGTCCAGCGGGCCCCGCTCCACGATCCGCCCGGCGTACATCACCGCGACGTCCTGCGCGACCCGCGCCACCACGCCGAGGTCGTGCGAGACCAGCAGCGTCGCGAGGTCGGCCTCGCGCTGCCGCCGCGCGAGCAGCCGCAGGATCTGCGCCTGCACCGTGACGTCGAGCGCGGTGGTCGGCTCGTCGGCCAGCAGCACCGACGGGCCGAGCGCCAGCGCCATCGCGATCACCGCGCGCTGCCGCATGCCGCCGGAGAACTCGTGCGGGTGGTCGCCGTAGCGGGACTCGGCGGAGGCGATGCCGACCTCGCGCATCAGCGCGACCGCCCGCTCCCGGGCCTCCCGCCGGCCGAGGCCGAGGCGCCGCCGGAAGGGCTCGGCGATCTGCGGGCCGACGGCGAAGCCGGGGTTCAGCGCCGCCATCGGGTCCTGGAAGATCATCGCGACGCGGCTGCCGCGGGTCTCGCGCCAGCGCCGGGCCGAGAAGCCGCCCGTGTCCTCGCCCTCCAGGACGACGGACCCGGAGGTGATCTGCGCGCCGGGCGGCAGCAGCCCGATGAGCGCGAGCGAGGTCAGGCTCTTGCCGCTGCCGGACTCGCCGACCAGGGCGAGGACGCGGCCGCGCCGCAGCCGCAGGTCGACGCCCCGCACGACCGGCGTGACCTGCCGGCCGGAGCGGAACCCGATGTGCACGTCGCGCAGCTCCGCGGCCACGTCCCCGGAGGCCGGGGCGTGCGCGTGATCGACGGCTGGAACGGTCATGTGCGCCTCCATGGGATGTGCGCCATCAGATCTGCGAGCGCGGGTCGGACAGGTCGCGGAAGGCGTCGCCCACGAGGCCGACGCCGGTGACGACGGCGGCCAGCGCGATCGCCGGCATCGTGGAGATCCACCAGGCCGAGCCGAGGTAGTCGCGGCCCGCCGAGACGGTCGCGCCCCACGACGCCTGGTCCGGCGGGATGCCGAGGCCGAGGAAGCTCAGCGACGCCTCCGCCACCATGACCAGGCCGATCTGCACGGTCGCGGCGACCAGCAGCGGCTGCCAGCACGACGGCAGCACGTGCCGGAACAGGATCCGCGCGTGCCCCGCGCCGAGCACCCGCGCCGAGTCGACGGACTCCAGGTCCCGGGTCGCGAGCGCGGACGCCCGCACCACCCGGGCGAAGATCACCCAGCGGGTCACCGCCAGCGTGATGACAATGTTGGTGACGCTCGGGCCGAGGACGCCCGCGATGAGGATGGCCAGCAGGATCGACGGGAACGCCAGCTGCACGTCCCCGAACCGGGACAGGACGGCGTCGGTCCAGCCGCCGAAGTAGCCGGACACGAGCCCCGCCACCAGGCCCGCGGCGCCGCCGATGAGCACGGTGGCGGCGCCGACGAGCAGCGACACGCGGCTTCCGGCGAGCAGCGCGGACAGCAGGTCGCGCCCGACCTGGTCGGTGCCGAGCCACGCGACCGACCCGTCCCCGAGCCGGGCGCCCGGCGCCAGCAGCCGGTGCGGCAGGTCGGTCGCGGCCGGGTCGTAGGGCATCAGCAGCGGCCCGAACACGGCCGCCAGGACGAACAGCCCGACGATGGCGAGGCCCGCCCACGCCCGCGCGGGCAGCCTCCTGCGCCGCCGGGCCGCGGGGACCGCGACCGCGGCGGGTGCGATGGCACTCATGCTTCCTCCTTGTGGGGGACGGTCCCCCACGCCCCCTGCTTCGCTGCGCTCATGCGTTCTTCGGGTGGGGGGGCGGCCCCCCACACCCCCCGGTTCGCTGCGCTCATGCGCTGTTCGGGTGGGGGGGCGACCCCCCACACCCCCCGGTTCGCTGCGCTCATGCGTTTTCCGGGGTGAGACGTGGGTCGAGGGCGACGCACAGGACGTCCACGAGGAGGTTCAGCGCGATGTAGGAGACGGTGATCGTGACGATCGCGGCCTCGACGACGGCGTAGTCGCGGTTGGTGATCGCGTCCACCATCAGCGAACCGATGCCCGGCCAGGAGAACACGACCTCGATGATCACCGCGTTGGCGATGAAGTTGCCCATCAGCAGCCCGAGGACGGTGACGACGGGCAGCGCGATGTTGCGCGCCACGTGCACGTACATCACGGCGCCCTCGCCGGTCCCCTTCGCGCGGGCGGTGCGGACGTAGTCCTTGCCGCTCTCCTCCAGCGCGCCGTTGCGGACGAGCCGGGCCAGCCAGCCCACGAACGGCAGCGCCAGCGTCACCGAGGGCAGGATGACCGCCTCCGGGCCGCCGCCCGCCGTGCTCGGCAGCCAGTTCAGCTGCCGCGCGAACAGCAGGATCAGCACGATGCCGAGCCAGAACGACGGCACCGCCTGCCCGACCAGCGACCCCGTGGAGACCAGCAGGTCGAGGATCCTGCCGGGCCGCCGCGCGCACATCATGCCGAGCGGGTAGCCGGCGGCGAGGGTGATGACCAGGGCGAGCGAGGCCAGCGTCAGGGTGGCGGGGAACCGGTCCAGGACGGCGTCCATCGCGCCGCCGCCGAGCCGCCACGAGTCGCCGAAGTCGCCGCGCAGGATCTCGCCCATGTGCGCGAGGTACTGCCGCCACAGCGGCTCGTCCAGCCCGAAGTCGGCCCGGACGGAGGCGAGCTGCGCGGGACTGGCGTCCGGTCCGAGGATCAGCGTCGCGGGGTCGCCGGGGACGACGCGCACGACGAGGAACACGACCGTGACGGCGCCCCAGGCCACGATGAGGGCCTGACCGGCGCGCCTCAGCAGGAACCGTCCCATCAGCCGCCTCCGTTCGCGGTCCGCGACGAGGCGCGGACGACCAGTTCCGCCGGCAGCAGGGTCTGCCGCGGGGAGCCCGCGCCGGACTCGCCCGACATCCGTTCGAGGAGCCGGTCCACCGCGGCGGCGCCGACCTCGGCGGCCGGCAGCCGGACCGTGGTGAGCGGCGGCGCGAGATAGGCGGCGAACGGGTGGTCGCCGTGCCCGGCGACGCGGACGTCGCCGGGGATGCTCAGCCCGTGCTCGGTGAGCGCCCGGTACACGCCGAGCGCGAAGTAGTCGTTGCCGGCCAGGACGGCGGCGCCCGGCCCGACGCGGGCGGCGAGCCCGCGCCCGATCTCGTAGGAGTCCACCGGGTCCCACGGCTGCGAGCTGGCCTCGCGGCGCCGGGTCGGCACCTTCACCATGTGGTCGTCGCGGACCGCGATGCCGTGCTCGTCGAGCACGGACCGGAACCCTCGGACGCGTTCCGCGACGGGCGAGATGTCCAGGTCCTCCTCGACCAGGTACAGGTCGCGGGCGCCCTCGGCGACGAGGTGCTCGGTGGCGCGCCGCGCGCTGTCGTAGTAGTCGACGCCGACGAGGTCGGTGTCGAGCCCCGGCAGGTCGCGGTTGACCAGGACGACCGGCGTCCCGGACTTGCGGAGCCGGTCCCAGTGGTCGATCCCGTGCTGGACGGGCACCGCCAGGACGCCGTCCACGCCCCAGCGCATCAGCTCGTCCACGACGCGCCGCTCGTTGTCGACGCTGTCCTCGGTGACCATCAGCATCAGCGAGTAGCCGTGGACCCGGCCGCGCTCCTCGATGGCGCTGATCAGACGGGTGTAGAAGGGGTTGGACGGGTTGGTGATGACCAGCCCGAGGGTCATCGCGTTGCCCTGCACGAGGGACCGCGCCATGGTGTTCGGCACGTACCCGAGGCGTTCGGCCTCGGCCCGCACCCGCTCGCGGGTCTCGGGGCTGACCGCGTCCTTGCCGGCCAGGGCGCGGGACACCGTGTTGACCGACAGGTCGAGGGCGGCGGCGATGTCCCGCAGGGTGGCCCTGCGGCGGGGTGTCATGGGTTCCTCCTGACCGTGGACAGGTCCGGCTGGTTGTTCGCCGCCGGGGTGAAGCCGGAGAGCCCGGTCCGCAGCCCGTAGGCGGTGGTGAGCGCGGCGGGGAAGATCCCGACCGCGTCGTCCCAGATCGTCTTGCAGGCCCGCGCGTACAGCTCCTCGCGCCGGCCGGGGTCGGCGGCCTGCCCGGCCTCGGCGAGCACCGCGTCCAGCCCGGCGTTGCGGTAGCCCATCCGGTCGGCCTTGGACGTGTAGAGCCGGCCGAGGGTGAACGCGGCGTCGCCGGTCGTCACGGTGTTGGTCTGCAGCTCCATGTCCCAGTCGAGGGAGTTGAGGCGCTGCAGCCACTGGGCCTTCTCGATGCTCTGCGGCCTGACCTCGACCCCGATCCGCGCCCACCCCGAGATCATCGACTGGGCCAGCTCCCGGGCGAGGGGGCCGGTGGCGTCGAACCACATCATCGTGGTCTCGAAGCCGTCCCCGAGACCGGCGGCGCGCAGCGCCGCGCGGGCCGCGGCCGGGTCGTACCGGTACGGCGCCTGCTCGGCGTAGCCGAAGACGGTCGAGGGGATCGGCGCGCGCATGCGCTCGGCGCCCGCGCCGAACAGCTTCCCGACGATCTCCTCCATGTCGAGCGCCTGCCACATCGCCCGCCGGACCCTCGGGTCGGTGAACGGCTTGCGGCCGCAGTTGAACCACGTGAGGTAGTAGGTCCAGCTCGGCACCGTCCGGACCCTGACGCCGCGCCGCCCCCGCACCTCGCCGAGCTGGTCGGACGGGACGGGCCACAGCAGGTCCACGTCCCCGTTGCGCAGCGCCGTGATCGCGCTGGAGGTCTCGGCGATGAACGGCATCGAGATGCCGGGCAGCCCGGCGCGGCCTCCCCAGTACCCGTCGAACCGGGCCAGCTCCACGTTGGTCGACGGGGTGAACCCCGTCACGCGGAACGGGCCCGAGCCCACCGGGCGGCGCTTCTGCGCCGGGTCGGCCACACGCCGGGCCGGCACGATGAACAGCAGGGTCAGGTTCACCGGCAGGGTGCCCATCGGGCCGTCCGTCACGAACGTGACGCGGTGGTCGCCGTCGGCCCGCGCGGACTTCACCGTGGCCCACAGCGCGGACTGCGCCGACTTCACGGCCTTGGTGCGCTCCACGCAGGCGACGACGTCCCGCGCGGTCAGCGGGCTCCCGTCGTGGAAGCGGACGCCGGGGCGCAGGTCGAACACCCACGTCGTGTCGTCCGTCCGCCGCCACGACGTCGCCAGGCCGGGCGCGAGCCGCCCGCCCTCGTAGCGGACGAGCGTGTCGAACACCAGCCGCTTGACGATCAGCGACGCCTCGTCGACCGCCGTCCCCGCGTTGTAGGGGTCGAGGTCGGTGACCGGCTGCCCGAACGCGGCGCGCAGCGATCCGTCCGGCGCGGCCGCCGCCCCGGGCACCGCGCAGCCGCCGAGCGCCACGGCGGAGGCGGCCAGGCCGGTCAGGGCGAGGAACTCGCGCCTGCGCACGTCCATGACGGCTCCTCTCAGCTCTTCAGCGCGAGGTAGATCATGACCTTCGCCGACGCCTCGCCGCCGCCGGCCTCGCCCTCGACGGCGCCCTTCAGCCGCAGCCAGCCGCCGAAGCCGGACGACTCCCAGGTGACGAGGTCGCCGGTCACCTCCCGCTCGGGGTCCAGGTCGCACCAGTGCAGGCCGTCGGGGGAGACCTGCGTGGTGACCCGCATCAGGGTGCCGGTCCCGGTCCGCTCCAGCGTCCGGACGAACCAGCGGGCCTCCGCGGCCCACGCCACCTCGTACGGCTCCGTCGCGAAACCGCCCGCGAGGGTGCGGTTGCGTTCCAGTACCGCCGTGAACGACTCGCGCATGCTCTGGGGGCTCCTCACCAGTCGACCGAGATCAGGACAGAGTCCAGGAACAGGAAGTTGCGCACGTCGGTGTGCGTCCTGACCGAGACGTAGAAGTTCAGCAGGTTGCCCAGGGAGCCGTACTCCTCCTCGTACGGCGGCACCGGCACGTCGCGCATGTCGTAGACGGTGTCGTTCACCTGCAGTTCGATGTTCGAGCGGGTGCTGGTGTCTATCACCCAGCGCACGTAGTGCCAGTTCACCTTGGTGGGCACTTCGTTGTAGCAGAGTTCCTGCGGCCCGCCGAACGGCTTCCAGTCGTCCGGCTCCGGGGCGGTGAAGTCCGCGGTCGGCGGCAGCTTGATCTTGCCTTCGAAGTGCTCGCGCGGGGTCGGCTCGGGCACCGTCGGGTACACCCACTCGCGCCGCAGCCGGTTCTCCAGGTCGGTGTTCAGGTAGCGGGCGACGCAGTGGTAGCGGACGCCGTCGCAGATGTCGGTCGCGATGGTGAACGCGCCGAACTGCTGCTCGGACGGGTGCAGGTTCGCGTCCCACTCGCCGGCGCCCGCCTTCGACGCCGCCTGGTTCTCCTCCGAGGCCGCCTCGGTCTTGAACGTCAGGTACGCCTCGAACTGCACGCGCCCCCGGCCGGCCATCGTGAGCCGCCGGATCGCGACGCCGGTGTGCCCGGCCACCGGGCGCGTCGCGACCTTCAGCGCGTACGTCCCGGACATCGCGCCGTGCGTGCCGACGTCGAAGAAGTTGCAGGAGCTGAGCTGCGGCGGCCGGAAGTCGCGCATGTGGTCGTCGACGGTGTCGAGGTTCCCGTGCCCGTCGTAGTTGCCGAGCAGCTCGATCCACCCGTGCGTGCCGGTGTTGAACTCGTCGTGGACGAGGATCCGGTCGAGCGGGTTGAAGCGGGACAGGGCGGGGTCGGCCCGGCGCAGTTCGGCGGCCAGCGACCGCTCGCTCGCGGGGGAGGTCATCGGGTGGGCTCCTGAATCCTCACGGTGGCGTGCACCATGTTGTGGTCGGACCGCAGCAGGTCGCGGGGCTCGCCGGCCTGGGCGGTGGTCTGCGGGACGAGCGTCCACTGCAGGACGCGCGTGCCGTTGCGGACGAAGATGTGGTCGATCTTGTCCTCGGACCTCGGCAGCGGGATCTTGCCGCCGTTGAACGAGGCGTACTCGGCGCCGGTGCGGCGGCTCGCGGGCGCGGCCTCGAACGAGTCGGCGTAGCCCACGTCGGAGAAGGCGTCGTAGGCGCTGTGGCCGTCCTCCTTCGACGCCGAGTTCATGTCCCCGGCGAACACGATCGGCAGCCGCCGGGTGTCGGCGTTGTCCCGGGTGAGGTACTCGGCCGTCCGGCGCGCGTCGAGGTAGCGGACCTCGTCCCAGTTCTTGGTCCAGCCGTTGGGGTCGGTCGCGCCGTTCTTGCGGTACTCCAGGTGCATGTCGACGACCACGAACCGCAGCCCGGTGCGCAGGTCGCGCAGGGTGTTCCAGGTCATCGTCTTGCCGTAGATCTCGGTGGAGTCCGGCAGCCAGAGCAGGTCGTGGGGGAGCGCGCGGCCGCGCTCGTCCAGGTGCGAGAACCTGCGGGCGTCGTAGTAGGTGAAGCGCCCCGCGCCGGACTGCAGCCGGTAGCCCTCCTGGGGGTGCCTGGTCCCGGCGTAGTCGGCGGGCGCCTCGGCGTAGCCGCGGGCGGCCATCGCCTTGGTCAGCGGGGCGCGGAACGACTCCACGTCCACGCCGGGCTGCGTCGGGGTGGCGTTGTTGCCGATCTCCTGGGTGACGACGACCCCGGCGCGCGCGCGGACGATGTCGTCGGCGACCCGGGCGGCGCGCCCGTCGGCCCACGGTTCGAGCTTGGTGGCGCAGTCGCGCCCGATGGTGTCCACGCAGGCCTGCGTGGTCGGCAGGCATCCGTGCCCGCAGGTGTTGTAGGTCGCGATCCGCAGGTCGATCTTGCGGTGCGGGCCCTGCGCGGCCTGAGCGCCCGCGGCGGGGGCGAGCAGTGCCGCGGCGGCGAGGGCGGCCGTCAGGGCCGCGAGGGGGCGGGCGGGGGGACGCGGTGTCCTCATGCGAGGAGGCCTTCCGTTGTCGGCGGCGTCACATTAACGTTAACGTGATCGTTCACACACCTTCGATGTTCACCTATCCGCCTGTCAAGAGCCGAAAAGAAAACGACCCGGCCGTCCGCGTGAGCGGACGACCGGGCCGTCGCCGTGCCGGTCGGGAGGCGCCCGGCTACTGGAGGAGCGCCCAGTGGCCGGGGTCGCGCCCGGGTTCCCCGCCGGAGCCGTCGCGGGTCGCCCGGAAGAGTTCGCCCTGGTGGCTCACCAGCGCCCCCGCCTTGTAGGCCGTGCTGTTCCGCCAGGCCGGGACGCCGGCCGGGGAGATGCGGCTGCTGCGGCCGTCCGCGCTCCGGGTCCGGGCGAGCGCGTACGCGCCGACCCGCACGGGCCCCGCGTACGGCCGCCAGTTCGCGCCGTCGGTGGAGTACTCGACCGCCAGGCCCGGGTCACGGACGTTCGCCGCCAGCGTCCCGCCGGAGACCTTCGCGCCGGGCGGCGGGACGCGGTAGTTCACCCCGGCGCCGCTCAGGCCCACCGGCTTGTAGAACGACAGGAGCGGGAACGTCTTCTGGCCGAGCGTGTTGCTGAAGACGCTCCAGGCCGCGTCCATCTCGTCCGGTGCGGGGGTGTCGCGGTTCCAGGCCCGCTCGGCGGCGCCGAGCAGCTTCGGGAACGCCTGGTACTCACGGATCCCTGGAGCCTTGCCGTTCTCGGCCCACAGCTGCGCCTCCAGACCGAGGATGTTCCTGCGGCCCTCGGCGGTCAGCTTCGTCCAGGACGGGTTCGGCGTGACCGGGTTGCCCCAGCGGTCCTCGGTGGCGTTGGCGTACACGTCGAACGGCTGGTAGGTGAAGGTGCTCTTCTCGTCCACGTAGGCGGCCCAGTAGTAGCCGGGCTCGTCCGGGTCCTTGTTGTAGGCGAGGTCCATGTAGAGGTTCGTGGCGTGCGCGAGGATCACCGGGGTGCCCTCGTTGGCGAACCGGTAGGCCCAGTCCTCGCGTCCCCAGCCCCAGACGTTCTGCCAGGGCAGCGGCGTGAACCCCTTGAGGCGGAACGAGCGCGTCGGGTCGGTGATGTCCTCCCAGCCGGCGGTCGCGGGGGCGTACTTATGCGCGATGGCGTTCCAGCGGGTGAAGAACAGCTCCTTCAGCTCCTCACCGGACCTGCCGGCCGTCTCGGGCGCCTTCTGGCACGCCGGGGACCCCGACCACCACCCCTCGGGCGGGCCCGGCGGCTCGTCGCCGCCGAGGTTGAGCCGGTTGAGCGGGGCGCCCGCGCGCTCGTACATCTTCGCCACCTCGGAGGCGACCTTGTCCAGGAAGGCGTACGTGCTGGGCAGGCACGGATTCGCGAGATTGTCGGTGTAGTACTGGACGCTGGTGTGCCGGCTCGTGTCGGCCGGGTCCAGCAGCCGGTACGCGGAGTCGTGCGTCCGCTGGTACCGGCGTTCCATCGACTGGACCGCGGCGCGCGCGTGCGCCGGGAAGTTCAGCTCGGGGACGACCTCGACGTGCCGCTCGGTCGCGTACCTGAGGATCTCCTCGAAGTCCTGTACGGAGTAGAAGCCGCTCCCCTTGCCGACGAAGTTGAGCGTGCCCTGCTCGAAGCCCTGGTAGGCGGGCTCCCGGCCGAGGTTGGCCTCGGCCGGCCCGGCCGCCTTGCCGGAGATGCCGTCGCCGGGGCCGAGGTCGTTCGCCGACCCCATGCCCTGGTGCAGAGCCTCCGTCTCCTTGAGGTCGAAGGCGCGGCCGGAGCCGAACCCGGTCAGCTCGGGCAGCCCCGGGATCTGCAGCCGCCAGCCCTCGTCGTTGGTCAGGCCGAGGTGCAGCCGGTTGAGCTTGGTGAAGCTCATCAGGTCGAGGAACTTCTCGATGGTCCGCTTGGTCTCGAAGTGGCGGCCCACGTCGATCTGCAGGCCCCGGTAGCCGAACAGCGGCGCGTCGGAGATCCTCGCGCGCGGCACCTCGACCGTGGACGCGGGCCGTCCCCTCGCCGCCGCCGCGTAGGCGCCCGCGGGGACGAGCTGCCGCAGCGTCTGGACGCCGTAGAGGACCCCGGCGCGGTCGGCGCCGACGATTCTTACTCCGCCGCCGTCGGCGGTCAGCGTGTAGCCCTCGGGGTCGGGCTCGCCGTCGCGGTCGGCGTCGAGCCTCGGGTCGACGCTCAGCGCGACGGGCGCGCCGCGCCCGCCGGCCACGTCGGTCAGCGCGGAGCGCAGGTAGCCCGCCTCCCGGCGCAGCGAGCGCGGCGCCGAGACGGGCGACCCGCCGCCGATCGCGACCGTGCCGCCGGAGGCCGCGGCCGACAGCGGCTGCGGGACGATGCTCTGCCGCAGCGTGAGGTCGAGCCTGCGCGCCGTGTTCTCGGCATAGCGCGACGCGGCGGTCTGCACGGGCCGGTGGTCGCCCGAGAACGCGGTGGTCTGCTTCGGATCCGCCGGGTCCAGCAGCGCCTTGGCCGGGAGCCACGACGGCCGCCCGCCGGCGAAGGCGATCGTCCACCCGGCGGGCGCGTCGGACTTGTGGACCGCCCACAGCTCGAAGTCGACGTCGATCGCGCGCCGTTCGCCGGGCCCGACGGGCGCGAAGCCGTCCCCCGGCCTGAGCGTGTAGAAGTCGCCGCTCCGCGCGGCGTCCGCCCGGGTGATCGCGAGGCCCTGGCCCGCGAGCCGCGCGCGGGCGGAGTCGCCCGCCGACCCGTCCAGGACGGCGGCGGGCCGGCGGACGGCGTTGAAGTACATCGCCCATCCGCCGGCGCCCAGCGCGCAGCGGTCGTCGTGGTTGTCGATGGTCAGCCGCGCGCGGTGGTACTGCGCGTCGGCGACGGTATGGTCCACCGGCTGGTAGGTGACCATGAGATCGCGCGCGTCCGGGCGGCAGGCCGCGGCGGCGGCTCCCGGCGTGACGATCGCCGCGAGGCTCGCGGCGAGCGCGGCGGCCGACAGCACGGCCGCGGGTCGGTTCGGCATGAATAGGAAAGTAACCTAATAGTTTGCCGCGGGGCCGCGCCTGATCCGGCCACCGCGGAAGGCGCAGGCGGCGCCGCCCGTCCGCTCCCGGTCAGTCCGGGGATCTTGACGGGTCGGCGCCGCCGGTGGCCGGCCGGGCCGGATCAGGTGCTGGCCTCCAGCTCCAGATCCTTGACCCGCGGGTCGCCCTCGTCGGCGAGGTAGTCGGCCGCGCGCGTCGCGTCCTCGCCGTCCGCGAGCTTGGCGGCCCTGCAGACCAGGGTGCCGGCGACCGCGACGACCACGTTGACGGCGAGCGCCAGCATGCCGACGTACACCGTCGTCTTGGTGTCCAGGCCGAGGTCGCTCAGCGGGTAGGCCGAGCCGCCGAAGTGCTCCTTGCCCTTCGCCGGGTTCGGGATCCGGTACAGCATCCACAGGCCGGCCGCCATGCCGGCGGCCCAGCCGGCGATGAGGGCGCCGCGGTGGAACCAGCGGGTGAGGAGGCCGAGACCCACCGCCGGCAGCGTCTGCAGGATGATGACGCCGCCGATGAGCTGCAGGTCGATGGAGAACTCGGGGTCGAGCGCGAGGATGCACACGACCGCGCCGGCCTTGACGATCAGCGAGACCAGCTTGCTGACGGTCGCCTCCTCCCTGGCGTCGGCGTCGCGGCGGATGTACTCCTTGTAGATGTTGCGGGTGAACAGGTTGGCCGCCGCGATCGACATGATCGCCGCCGGGACCAGCGCGCCGATGCCGACGGCGGCGAACGCCACGCCGGCGAACCAGTCGGGGAACATGTGGTCGAACAGCTGCGGGACCACGGTGTTGGTGTCGGGCTTGCCGTCCGTGGTGACCGGCTTCACGCCCGCCGCGACGGCCATGTAGCCGAGCAGCGCGATCAGGCCGAGCACGAAGCTGTAGGCGGGCAGCGCCGCCATGTTCCGCTTGATCACGTTGCGGTTCCTGCTGGCCAGCACGCCGGTGATGCTGTGCGGGTACAGGAACAGCGCCATCGCGGAGCCGAGCGCCAGCATCGCGTAGTTCAGCTGGCCGCTGCCGGCGATCGTGATGCCGTCTCCTGGCGCGGGGGTCTTGTCGAACTTGGCCTTGGCCGCGTCGAAGATGTCGCCCCAGCCGCCGAGCTTCGCCGGGATGTACAGCACCGCGACGATGATGACCAGGTAGATCAGCACGTCCTTGACGAAGGCGATCAGCGCGGGGGCGCGCAGCCCGGACTGGTAGGTGTAGGCCGCGAGGATCACGAACGCGATGATGATCGGCCAGTGCCCGTTCACGCCCATCGTCTTCAGCACCGCCTCGATGCCGACCAGTTGCAGCGCGATGTAGGGCATCGTGGCGACGATGCCGGTGATCGCGATGACGAGCGCCAGCGTCGGGGAGCCGAAGCGGGCCCGGACGAAGTCGGCCGGCGTCACGAAGCCGTGCACGTGCGAGACCGACCAGAGCTTGATCAGAACCAGGAACACCAGCGGGTACACGACGATCGTGTACGGGACGGCGAAGAATCCGGCCGCGCCCGCGCCGAACACCAGGGCGGGGACGGCCACGAACGTGTAGGCGGTGTAGAGGTCGCCGCCGATCAGGAACCAGGTGACCCAGCTGCCGAAGCTGCGGCCGCCGAGGCCCCACTCGTCCAGGCTGTGCATGGAGTCGGGCCGCCGCCACCGGGCGGCGACGAAGCCCATCCCGCTGACCAGCAGGAACAGGACGGCGAAGATGATGATCTCGGTGAGGTGGTCGCGTGCCATCGGCTCAGCCCCGCTTCTTCGTCATGTGGTACACGAGGACGGTGCAGGCGACGCCCAGCGGGATGAAGGCCAGCTGGATCCAGTAGAAGGCGGGGAAGCCCGCGAGGCGGGGCTCATCGCTGTTGTAGAGCAGCGTGAGCAGCGGGAGCACGACGGGAACGACCAGGAGCCAGTTCCAGGGGCTCCGGTCGGTGCGGTCGGCGTCCGGCGGCGGGGGCTGGGTCGGAGTCGGTTCCCGGGAGTCGTCGGGAGTCATGGGGTCCTCCTCGTCTGGCCCGCGCACGGTCCGCCCGGGTCGCGCGACGGGACCGTGCCGGGGGTGCGGCCGGGCGAGCCTACACACGCCCTGGTCACAGCCCGATATCGGCCGCGGCACGACTTCGGTGGATCGCTCCACGCCGGGAAGCGCCAGGTGGGGAACCGTGCGCCCGTGGTAGCCTCGCCGCATGCGAACCGCAGCCTCCCGGTGGTGGTGGCGCCGCTGAGGCGGTGCCGGTTCGCGCGTGTTCACGACCAGGCGACCGCCCTCACCGGCGGTCGTTTCCTGTTCGCGACGCCCGGTGGGGGCCCGACATGAGGGGCCACCGCGGTGGAGACCGTCTCACGACAGCCGCTGACCAGCGAGTTCGTCACGGCCGGGGGCGTACGGGTGACCCGTACCGCCGTCCCGGTCGACTCCGAGCGCAAGTCCGACGCGCTGAACGTCCTCGTCGCCGCCGTGGGGGAGCGGCGCGGCGGCGTGCTCAGCTCCGGCATGGAGTACCCGGGCCGCTACAGCCGCTGGCACATGGCCTACGTCGATCCCTGCCTGGAGATCGTCGCGCGCGGCCGGACGGTCGCCGTCCGCTCCCTGAACGGGCGCGGCCGGGTCGTCCTGCCCGCGCTGGCGGGCGCGCTGCGCGAGGTCGGCGAGGTGCGGACCGACGAGCCCGGCCTGTTCGAGGTCTTCGTCCCGCCGGCCGAGGGCTTCTTCGCCGAAGAGGAGCGCAGCCGCCAGCCGACCGTCTTCACCGCGCTGCGCGCGGTCGTCGACCTGTTCCGCTGCGACGACCCGCACCTCGGTCTGTACGGGGCGTTCGGGTACGACCTGTCGCTGCAGTTCGAGCCGCTGCGGACGCGGCTGGAGCGCCCCGACGACCAGCGCGACCTCGTCCTGCACCTGGCCGACGAGATGGTCGTCGTCGACCGCAAGCGCGAGACCTCGCACCGGATCTCCTACGAGTTCGAGGTCGACGGGTCGGGCACCGCGGGGCTGCCGCGCGGCACCGGGGCGACGCCGGTCCGGCGGCGGGCCGCCGTCCCGGCGCAGCCCGTCCCCGGCGTGTACGCGCAGATGGTGCGGGACGCCAAGGACAAGTTCGTCAGGGGCGACCTTTTCGAGGTGACGCCGGGGCACGCGATGTACGGGCGCTGCGACGCGCCCGCGGCGTTCTTCGAGCGGCTGCGGGAGTCCAATCCGGCGCCGTACGAGTTCCTTTTCAACCTCGGCGAGGGCGAGTTCCTGGTCGGCGCGTCGCCCGAGATGTTCGTCCGGGTCAGCGGCGACCGCGTCGAGACCTGCCCGATCGCCGGGACGATCAGGCGCGGCGCCGACCCGCTGGAGGACGCCGAGCAGATCCGCACGATCCTGTCCTCGGCGAAGGACGAGTCCGAGCTGACCATGTGCACCGACGTGGACCGCAACGACAAGTCCCGGATCTGCGTGCCGGGCAGCGTGCGCGTCCTCGGCCGCCGGCAGATCGAGATCTACTCCCGGCTCATCCACACCGTCGACCACATCGAGGGGCGGCTGCGCCCGGGCTTCGACGCGCTCGACGCGTTCCTCACCCACATGTGGGCGGTGACGGTCACGGGCGCGCCGAAGGCGTGGGCGATGCAGTTCATCGAGGACCACGAGGACTCGCCCCGCCGCTGGTACGGCGGCGCGGTCGGCTGCGTCGGCTTCGACGGCTCGATGAACACCGGGCTGACGCTGCGGACCGCGCAGATCCGCGACGGGGTGGCGACCGTGCGGGCCGGGGCGACGCTGCTCTACGACTCCGACCCCGACGAGGAGGAGCGCGAGACGCACCTGAAGGCCAGCGCCCTGCTGGGCGCGCTCGCCGCCGCGCGGAAGGGCGCCGGGGTCGTGCCGCAGGAGGCGCCGCTCCCCGCGCAGCCGGGCGAGGGCGTCAGGGTGCTGCTCGTCGACCATGAGGACTCGTTCGTCAACACCCTCGCCGACTACTTCCGGCAGCACGGCGCCTCCGTGGTGACCCTGCGGCACGGGTTCCCGCTGCGGCTGCTGGACGAGCACGCGCCCGACCTGGTCGTGCTGTCGCCGGGCCCCGGACGCCCGGAGGACTTCGGCACCCGCGCGCTCCTGGACGAGCTGGACGCCCGGAGGCTGCCGGTCTTCGGCGTGTGCCTCGGGCTGCAGGCGATGGTGGAGCACGCCGGCGGCGAGCTGTCGCTGCTGCCCGAGCCGTCCCACGGCAAGCCCGGCCGGGTGGAGGTGAAGGGGGGCGACCTGTTCGAGGGCCTGCCCGGGGAGTTCACCGCCGCCCGCTACCACTCGCTGCACGCCACGCCCGACCGGGTGAAGGGGTTCCAGGTCACGGCGCTGACCGGGGACGTCGTCATGGCGATCGAGGACCCGGCGCGGCGGCGCTGGGCCGTGCAGTTCCACCCGGAGTCGATCCTCACCGCGGCCGGGGGCGCCGGGCACCGCATCGTCGCCAACGTCCTCCGCCTGTGCCGCGCCGCGGGCTGACGCCCCGGTCGGGGCGCGGATGATCGCCGTCGTCGCGCGGAGGGGGAGGGGGCGGCTCGACCTTCCCCCTCTGTAACAAAACGGGTAATTCGGTCATCCGCAAAGAGATTGGGGTTTCTTGGGTCTCCCTGGGGGGACGCCGGGGTCCATGATGACAATCCTGTGGCTCATCGCGGTCATCCTGGTGATCGCCGGCATCTACGTGATCCTCGCGCGGCGCGACCTCCTCTGGGGCATCGTCCTCATCGTCGTCGGCCTCCTCGTCGGCCCGGGCGGGGTGAGCATCTTCACCTGACCGAAAACCCGGCCGACCGGGGCGAAACCCTGACGTGACCTGTCAGGTTTCGGTGCCAGCATCGTCCCCATGAGTCGTGCACTGACTGGAAAGATCGCACTGGTCGCGGGCGCCACGCGCGGAGCGGGACGGGGAATCGCCGTCGAGCTCGGCGCCGCGGGCGCGACCGTCTACGTGACGGGACGGTCCACCCGGACCCACCGGTCGGAGATGGACCGTCCCGAGACCATCGAGGAGACCGCCGAGCTGGTCACGGCCGCGGGCGGCGAGGGCGTCGCCGTCCAGGTCGACCACCTCGACCCGGCACGGGTCGCCGCCCTCGTGCGCCGCATCGACGAGGAGCACGGGCGGCTGGACGTCCTCGTCAACGACATCTGGGGCGGGGACCGGCTCTTCGAGTTCGGCAGACCGCTGTGGGAGCAGTCCCTGGACGACGGCCTGCGCATGCTCAGGCTGGCCATCGACACCCACGCCATCACCAGCCACTGCGCCCTGCCGCTGCTGATCCGCCGGCCGGGCGGCCTCGTCGTGGAGGTCACGGACGGGACCGCCGAGTACAACGCGGCGTACCGCAAGGAGTGCGGCTACTTCTACGACCTCGCCAAGTGCGTCGTCCTCCGGATGGCCCTCGCCCAGTCCGAGGAGATCGCGCCCTACGGCGCCACGGCCCTCTCGCTGACGCCGGGATGGCTGCGCTCGGAGGCGATGCTCGACAACTACGGCGTCACCGAGGAGACCTGGCGCGACGCCACCCGGAAGACGCCGCACTTCGCGATCTCCGAGTCGCCGGCCTTCGTGGGCCGCGCCGTGGCGGCCCTGGCCGCCGACCCCGAGCGGGCGCGCTGGAACGGGGCGTCGCTGTCCAGCGGCGGGCTCGCCCAGGTCTACGGGTTCACCGACGCCGACGGCAGCCGCCCCGACGCCTGGCGCTACGTCGTCGAGGTGATCGACAGGGGCCTTCCCGCCGACGTCGCCGGCTACCGGTAGCCGGCGGGCCCCGCCGTACCGGTTTGAGGGCGCGCTGACCGGTTATCCGGCGTGGAGACTCGTGAAAGGAGGAGCCATGCCGATGACGGACAAGAGCGGCGAGCCGCGGAAGGAGGAGCTTCCCGGCACGCTCCAGCGCTCCCCGAAGGAGGCCCAGGAGACCTTCGCCAAGGCCCACGACTCCGCCGTCGAGACCTACGGCGAGGGCGAGCGGGCGCACCGCACCGCGTACTCGGCGCTCAAGCACAGGTTCGAGAAGCGCGGGGACCGGTGGGTCCCCAAGGGGCACAAGGGGCCGTCCGACCCGCGGGCGAAGAACCCCGACGCGCGCCACGGCAAGGGCAGGAGCTTCGGCGGGGTGGACGTCGAGGGCAGCAGCAAGCGCGAGCTGTACGACCGCGCCGCCGCCCTCGACGTCCAGGGCCGCTCGAAGATGACCAAGGAGGAGCTCGCCGAGGCGATCGCGCGCAAGCAGGACTAGCCGGGCGGCCGGTCCGCCGTCCGGTACAGCTCCGCCAGGCGGGCGGCCGCGTCCGCCATCCGCTCCCGCAGCTCCGGCGGGGCGAGGACCTCGACCTCGGCTCCGAGCCGCATCAGCTCGGACGCCGCGACGGCCGCCGACTCGACGGGCAGCGTGGTCACCACCCATCCGCGCTCGTCGGGCCCGCCCGCGGCGGCCGCCGCCTGGCGGGCGGCGTACGGCTCGACGGCGTAGCGCAGGATCCGCATGCCGGCCGGGGACAGGCGCACCACGGCCTCCTCGCGCAGCACCGACCGCACGAAGGCGGCCGCCTGCACGCGCCAGTGCCCGGCGAGGTCGAAGTCCTCGTCGCGCTCGAAGAACTCCCCGGTGGGGCGCACGGCGGCGACGCGGTCCACCCGGTACGTGCGGTGCCCGCCCCCGGCCCGCGCGACCAGGTACCAGACGCCGTTCTTCAGGACGAGCCCGTACGGCTCGGCCGTCCGGGTGACCTCGGAGTCCTTGCGGCGGTAGCGCAGCTCCACGGTCTCGTCGTCCCACACCGCGCGGGCGAGGTCGCGCAGTAGCGGCGGCGGCCCGCTCTCGCCGAACCAGCCGGGCGCGTCGAGGTGGAAGCGCTGGTTCGCGCGGGCGGGCGCGTCGCGCAGGGCCTTCGGCAGCGCGGCGAGGACCTTCAGCTCGGCGGCCGCGAGCGCGTCCGCGCGCCCCATGTCGCCGGCGGGGCCGGGCAGGCCGGACAGGAACAGCGCCTCGGCCTCCTCGCGGGTGAGCCCGGTGAGCCGCGTCCGGTAGCCGCCGACCAGCCGGTACCCGCCGCCCCGCCCCTGGTCGGCGTAGACCGGCACCCCGGCCGCCGACAGCGCCTCCATGTCGCGGTAGACGGTGCGCTCGGACACCTCCAGCTCGCGCGCCAGCTCGGCGGCGGTCATCGTCTCCCGGGACTGCAGAAGGAGCACGGCGGAGATCAGTCGGGCGGCGCGCACGGTGCCCATCCTGCCGAACGGGGAGGGTTCCTGACAATTTCGTGGGAGGTTCGCCGCGTTCGCCTGTCCCGGCACGCCGGATCGCTGTTAATTTCGCGGCGTGCCTACCGACAACACGAGCATCGCGGCGTTCATCGACGCCCTCCCGAAGGTCGAGCTCCACGTCCACCTCGTGGGCTCCGCCTCCGTCCCGACCGTCCTCGAACTCGCCCGCCGCCACCCGGACGGGCCCGTCCCCGCCGACGAGCGCGAGCTGCGCGCCTTCTACGAGTTCCGCGACTTTCCGCACTTCGCCGAGGTGTACGAGTCGGTGTCGAGCCTCGTCCGCACCCCGGAGGACGTCGGCACGCTCGTCTCCGGCATCGCCCGCGACCTCGCCGCGCAGAACGTCCGGTACGTCGAGCTGACCGTCACGCCCTACACCCACCAGCGGGCCGGGATGCCGATGCCCGCGGTGACCGAGGCGCTCGACCTCGCCGCCCGCGAGGCCCGCGACCGGTTCGGCCTCGGCCTGGCCTACATCTTCGACATCCCCGGCGAGTTCGGCGCCGAGGGCGCCCGCGGCACCCTCGACCACGCGCTGCACCACCCGCCGGAGACGCTCGTCGGGTTCGGGATCGGCGGCATCGAGCAGGCCCGCGCGCCGTTCCGGGACGCGTTCCGCGACGCGTTCGCCGCCGCCCGCGCCGCCGGCCTGCGCAGCGTCCCGCACGCGGGGGAGATGAGCGGCCCGGAGACGATCTGGGAGGCCGTCGAGGGGCTCGGCGCCGAGCGCATCGGCCACGGCACCAACTGCCTGGACGACCCCCGCCTCGTCGCCCACCTGCGCGAGACCCAGCTGCCGCTGGAGGTGTGCCCGACCTCAAACGTCTGCACCGGCCAGGTCGCGGACCTCGGCGCCCACCCCCTGCCGCGGATGCTGGAGGAGGGGCTGTTCGTCACCCTGAACAGCGACGACCCGCCGATGTTCAACACGACCCTCACCGGCGAGTACCGCGTCGCGGCCGAGGCGTTCGGGCTCGGCCGCGCCGAGCTGGCCTCCCTGGCCCGCAACGCCGTGACGGCCTCCTCGCTGGACGAGGAGGGGCGCAAGGCGATCACCGCCGAGATCGACGCGCTGGTCTGAGCCGTACGGTCAGCCCCAGGCCATGCGCCGCCACGGGCTGCCGGGGTCCTCGGCGAGGATGCGGTGGCCGGTGAGGGAGCGTTCGTACCATTCGCCGAACTCGCCCTCGTCGAACCGCAGCATCCGGCCGAGGACGTACCCGGCCGAGAACTCCTGCCACGACGCGTACGTCTGGTGGGCGCGGTGCCCCGCCGTGAGGACGCACTTCTCGGCCTCCTCGGCGTCGCAGTACCCGGCGTTCAGGCCCCAGCGGGCCATGTTCACCGCGCGCCCGAGGTCGTAGCCGAAGACGCTCTCGACGCGGCCGTCGGGCGGGAGCAGGCCGTCCGCCCGGAACCGCGCCTCGTAGCGCAGGACCGCCTCGGAGAGGTCCAGGACCTCCCGGACGGTCTGCTCGGAGATGTCGCGCTCGCCGCACCAGGCGACGATCGCGTCCTGCCAGGCCCGCTTGCCGGTGCCCCGGCCGCGCCGGTCGAGCACCATCTGGATCGCCGGGTCGCTGTTGCGGGCGTCGAGCAGCGCGTCCATCTGCTCGCGCCAGCTCTCGGTGCCGGTGATGCCCCAGTCGCGCTCCAGCAGCACCCGGTCGTCGCGGGCGCTCTCGTCGTCGGCCAGGCTGTTCCAGGCGACACCGTTGCCGACGGCCAGATGGGCGCCGACGGCGAGGGCCGCGGCGAGCCGCCCCCAGGCGGCGCTGCCGGGGTCGGTGACGAGGACGTCGTGGTCGCGGTCGGGGCGCCGCTCGGCGTCCGCGAGCAGCTGGGCGACCTGCCGGTACGCCTCGCCGCCGGGCGGCATCTGCGCCAGCAGCTCGCGCAGCGGCCGCAGCGCGCCGCGCGGGCCCGCGTCCTTCAGGATCAGCCGCGCGGCGTGCGCGCCCGCGGCTCCGGCGCGCTTGGGGTCGCGCAGCGACCCGAACCCCGACATCGCGGCCCAGGCGCGGCGCGCGGCCTCGCCCGTCCGGCCCGCGGCGGCCAGGACGTGCGCCGCCTGGGCGTCCAGCCCGGCCCGGACCTCGGCCGGCATCGCGCCGGCCGCCCGGTCCAGGACGTCGAGGACGCGCTGCGCCTCGCCGGTCCTCCCCGCGGCGGCGAGCGCCCGCGCGTACCGCGCCCGCGCCGCGGCGGCGGACGCCAGGTCGCCGCGCGCCTCCATGGCGTCGGCGGCGTTCGCGTAGGCGGCCGCGGCCTCCTCGGCCCGGCCCTGCCGCTCGTACCTCCTGGCGCGGTCGAGCACGGCGCCGGTATCGGCCTGAAACGTCATCGATCCCTCCAGGCCACACCGTACCGCTCACAAAGATCACGTTTCCCGCCCTCGCGGAAAGCCGCGGCCCGGCAGGATGGGGCCCGCCGACCGGCCCCGCGTGGCCCCGGTCGACCAGATCATCTTCGACCACCTCCACACCGCCGGCCGCCTCCGCTGACGCCGCCGTCTCGCGGCGGTCGTCCACGGAGTACCGCCTCCCGCTCACCCGGCCGGCGGCGGCGGCGCCGGCAGGGCGGTGACCTCCACGCGGGTGTCGTGGAAGACGGGGCCGCCGCCGAGGTCGGTGGCGCGCTCGTCGACCACGGCGTTGGCGTTGGAGCCGCCGGAGAGCTTGGCCCAGTGGCCCTTGCCCGTCGCCGCGACGCCGGGGCGGACCTCGTCGGTGATCTTCAGGACGGCCTCGAAGGATCCCCGCTCGTTGCCGACCACGACGCGCTGCCCGTCGACCAGGCCCCGCGCCCGCGCGTCGTCCTCGTGGAGGCGGACGGCGAGACCGCCCGAGCGGCGCCTCAACTCCGGGTTGTTGGCGAACTGGGTGTTGAGGAACTCGTGGGACGCGGCCGAGACCAGGGCGAGGGGGTACTTCCCGGCCCGCTCCTCGTCGGCGACCTCCGCGGGCGGGACGTAGCCGGCGAGCCCCGCGGCGGACGAGCGGAACTCGAACCGCCCGGACGGGGTGGGGAAGCCGTCGGCGTACGGCAGGAACGGGTCCGGGACCGACATGCGCACGAACCCCTCCTTGCGGAGCCGGTCCAGCGTGACGCCCGCCATCCACGGGTGGTCCGACGCCAGCAGTTGTTCGGCGAGGCTCTCGTCGGAGTCGTAGAGGGCCGGTTCCCGCAGGCCCATCCGGTGCGCCAGGCGGCGGAAGGTCTCGGTCGTCGGCAGGCACTCGCCGGGCGGCGCCACCGCGGGCTCGTTCCAGGTGAGGTACAGGTGACCGTAGCCCTCGTGCAGGTCGGTGTGCTCGTGCTGCGCCGTCGCGGGCAGGACGATGTCGGCGTAGTCCACGGTGTCGGTCGGGAACTGCTCCAGGACCACGGTGAACAGGTCGTCGCGGGCCAGGCCCCGGCGCACCTTGTTCTGGTGCGGGGTGCTGCCCGCGGGATTGGCCGCGATGACGAACAGGGCCTTGACGGGCGGGTCCTGGACGTCCAGCAGCCCCTCGCCGAGGCGGCTCATCGACAGCGTCCGCACCGGGCGGGGACGCAGGTCGTCGCGCCACAGCGCGGCCTTGTCCAGCTTCACGTGGCCGGACGTGGAGAACGCGAGCCCGCCGCCGCGCCTCGCCCAGTCGCCGGTCACGGCGGGGATGGCGGCGATCAGCCGCAGCGCGGCCCCGCCGCCGGAGTGCCGCTGGAGACCCTGCGTCGCGCGGATCGCGGTGGGGCGGGTGCGGGCGATCCGCTCGCCGAGCGCCACGATGCGGTCCGCCGGGACGCCGGTGATCCGCGCGGCCCGGTCCGGGGGGTACTCGGCGATCCGGTCGCGGAACTCCCGCCATCCGAGCGTGCCCCGGGCCAGGAAGTCCGCGTCCTGCGCGCCGAGCCCCACGATGACGTGGAGCAGGCCGAGCGCGAGCGCCCCGTCCGTTCCGGGCAGCGGCGCCAGGTGCTCGTCCGCCTGCCGCGCCGTCCGCGTCCGCACCGGGTCGATCGCGACCAGGTGCGCGCCCGCCTTCCGCGCGTCCTGGGCGAACTTCCACACATGGTGCCCGCTGGTCAGCGGGTTGGTGCCCCACAGCAGGACGAGCCGGGCGTGCGCCAGGTCCTCGGGGTCCATGCCGCCCGGCGAACCGACCGCCTCGGCCATCCCGGCGCTGCCCGCCGCCGAGCAGATGTCGGCGCTGTGGGCCGAGGCGCCGAGCACGTTGAAGAACCGCCGGCCGGAATACCCTTCGAGGCCCTGCAGGTAGCCGAGCGTGCCCGTTCCCCAGTAGGGCCAGATCGCCTCGCCGCCGTGCTCCCGGGCGACGTCCTGCAGCCGCGCGGCGATCTCGTCGAGCGCCTCGTCCCACCCGATGCGCTCGAACCGCCCCTCGCCCTTGGCGCCCGCGCGGCGCATCGGGTGCAGGATGCGGTCCGGCTGGGCGGCGCGCTCCAGCCACCGGTTCACCTTCGCGCACAGCGCCCCGCGCGTGTACGGGTGGTCGGGGTTGCCGCGCAGCCGGACCGCCGCCCCGTCCCGCACGGTGACGACCCAGGAGCAGCCGTCGGGGCAGTCCAGCGGGCAGGCTCCCAGCACTGTCAGTTCCGATGGCATAGAACCCTCCTAGCTGGACGAACCTCTCCAGTGTGCGCCACGACCCCATGAGCGTGATCCAGGACGCTCATGGCCCCCGAAGGCCGTGCCCCAGGTCGCGGCCGGGGTGGCGGGGTGGTTTCCTAAGGGGCGACGGAAACGACCCGTAGGGGGAACGAGAGTGAAGAGCGTCGAGCCCGAGGTGTTCCTCGTTGCGCGGCCCGAACTGGACTACGACGAGGTCGCCCGGTACCTGCGGGAGGTGGGCGGGGAGGGCTGGCTGGAGCGGCTCGACCGCGGGGAGCTCGACGACGAGCTCAACGACCCGCAGAACCTCGCCGAGTTCGCGGGGCGGCTCTGCTACCGCTCCTGGGAGCCGGGCCTCAACCCCAACGTCACCAAGATCCGCACCGACTCCGGCCAGTACCTGGAGAACATCCTGCGCAGCCTGCACGGCTCGGTGCTGGAGCACGTCAGCTTCAGCTTCGTCCTGCACAACGTGAGCCGGGTGCTGACCCACGAGCTCGTCAGGCACCGCCCGGGCGTGGCCATCTCGCAGGAGTCGCTGCGGTTCGTCCGGCTGCAGGACATCCCCTTCTGGTTCCCGGAGTGGGCCCGCGAGGACACCGAGCTGATGAAGCGCGCCACCGCCATGCTGGAGCAGATGGAGGAGTTCCAGGGCTGGATGGCCGCGCACTTCGGCCTGGACGACGAGGGCGTGCCGTTCAAGGAGAAGAAGCACAAGACCTCGTTCATGCGCCGGTTCGCGCCCGAGGGCGTCGGCACCGGCCTGGTCTGGACGGCCAACGTCCGCACCCTGCGCCACACCTTGGAGAACCGCACCGCGCCCGGCGCCGAGGAGGAGATCCGGCTGCTCTTCGGCAAGATCGGCGAGGTGATGCGCACCGAGGCTCCGGACCTGTTCGGCGACTACGTCGTCGAGGACGGCGCGTGGGTGCCGCAGTGGCGCAAGGTCTGATCCTCCGCGGGGTCTAGGCGCGCGGGCTCGCCTGGGGAATTATTGGACGCTATGTCTGACATCTCCATTCCGGTAGGCGACCGCGCGCTTCCGGGCTACCTCGCCGTCCCCGAGGGGGAGGGGCCCTGGCCGGGCGTCGTGATCGTGTTCGAGGCGATGGGCGCGAACGACGACATGCGCGCCCAGGCAGACCGGTTCGCCGCCCACGGGTACCTCGCCGTCCTGCCCGACCTCTACAACGGGGCGCCCTGGGTGCGCTGCGTCGCCAAGGCGATGCGCGACATGCGGGCCCAGCGCGGGCCGACCTACGACCATATCGAGGCGGCCCGCGCATGGCTTGCCGGCCGGGACGACTGCACCGGCGGCGTCGGGGTCTGCGGGTTCTGCATGGGCGGCGGGTTCGCGCTGGTCGCGGCGGCGAAGTACGACTTCCAGGCCGCCGCGGCCAACTACGGGATCCTGCCGCGCCGGCCGGAGGAGTCCCTGCGGGGCGCGTGCCCGATCGTCGGCAGCTACGGCGCCGCCGACCCGTCGCTGCGGGGGGCTGCCGGCAGGCTGGAGCGCGCCCTTACGGCCGCAGGTGTGCCGCACGACGTGAAGGAGTACCCGGGCACCGGGCACGGGTTCCTCACCGGCCTCACGCCGCCGCCCCCGTTGGGCCCGATCGCGAAGATCGTCATGGGCTTCGGGAAGGGCCGCGAGAACGCCCCGGACGGCTGGGACCGCATCCTCGCCTTCTTCGCCGAGCACCTCTCTAAAAAATCTACAATGTAAAGGTGCTCGGCCGGCAGCTCAGAAGCGGAGCACGGCCTGGGTCTGGGTCACCTGGGCGACACGGCGCCCGGACTCGTCGTACAGGTCGGTCTGGACGACGATCGAGGTCCGGCCGGTGTGCAGCGGGCGGGAGACGCCCCGGACGCGCCCCTCCCTGACCCCGCGGAAGAAGTTGGTCTTGGACTCCAGCGTCGAGGTGGAGGTGTCCGGCGGGAGGTTGAGGAACGCGCACGCCGCGCCGAGCGTGTCGGCCAGGGCCATGAGGGCGCCGCCGTGCATGAGTCCGCCGGCGGTGCACCGGTCGGGGGCCCAGTCCAGGTGGCCGGCGACCTCCTCCGGCCCGGCGGTGTCGATCTCCATGCCGAGCGCGCGGGCGAACGGCATGGCGTCGGTCAGCTGGTCGGGGGTGAGCCCGGTCGTCATGAGGCCTCCTGCGGCGGGTGTCGAAGGCCCCACCCTCGCCGTCCGGGCGTCAGGGCGTCCATTACCCCGCACGTAATCGTGAGCCTGACCCGGGTGCCGCTACCGTCGTGGCGTGACGACGATGACGACGGGACTGAGCGACGTGCGGCCGATCGGGGACCAGCTCCGGGCGTGGCGGCAGCGGCGCAGGCTGAGCCAGCTGGAGCTGGCGTCGGAGGCGGACGTGTCGACGCGGCACCTCAGCTTCGTGGAGACGGGGCGCTCGGCGCCGAGCCGCGAGATGGTGCTGCGGCTCGCCGAGCACCTGGACGTGCCGCTGCGCGACCGCAACCTGCTGCTGGTGTCGGCCGGGTACGCGCCGGTGTTCGACGAGACGCCGATCGAAGAGCCGAAGATGGACACGGTCCGGGCGGCGCTCCGGCAGGTGCTGGAGGGCCACGAGCCCTATCCGGCGGTGGTCGTGGACCGGTTCTGGAACCTGATCGACGCCAACGGCGCGGCCGCGTTCTTCATGGAGGGCGCGCCGCCGGAACTGCTGGAGCCGCCGCTGAACGTGCTGCGGCTCAGCATGCATCCGGACGGGATGGCCAGGAACATCCTGAACCTGGCGGAGTGGCGCGCCCACATGATCGACCGCGTCCGGCGGCATGTGGCGCTGACCGCGGACGCGGCGCTCGCCCAGCTGCACAAGGAGCTGCGGAGCTTCCCCGGCGACGTGGGGGAGGCGATCGCCCCGCCCGCGAGCCACGAGGTCTTCGTTCCGCTGCGGATGCGGGTGGAGGGCCGGGAACTGTCGTTCTTCAGCACGATCGCGACCTTCGGGACGCCGGTCGACATCACGGTGGCGGAACTGGCGATCGAGTCGTTCTACCCGGCGGACGCGAAGACGACCGAGTTCCTGCGGGAGCGCGCCGGCTGGTGACGCGCCTCAGTCCCCGGCCGTGAGCAGGTCGTGGTGGACGCGCGTCAGCGGAGCGCCGAGCCGCTGCAGGGCGGCGACCGTCGCGCGGACGAGCGGGGCGGGTCCGGCCACGTAGGCGTCGTGGCCGGCGGCGCCGTCCACGAGCTGGGGAAGGACGTCCGGCACGCGGCCGGCGAGGACACCGGCGGCGGGTTCGCGTGACACGACGGGGACGACCTGGAGCCGGGCGTGGGCCGACTCCAGGTGCCGCAGCTCGGGGAGGTCGTACAGGGCGCTCTCCGTGCGGGCCGCGGCGACGAGCAGGACGTCGCGGCCCGGGTCGGAGGCGAGGGCCTGCTCGGCCAGCGCCTTCACGGGGGCCAGGCCGGTGCCGCCGCCGATCAGCAGGAGCGGGCGGCCCGAGTCCGGGTCGAGGGTCATCGCGCCGTCCGGCGGGCCCAGCAGCACGCTGTCGCCCGGACCGGTGTGCCGGACCAGCGCGCCGCTCACCCACCCGGCGGGACGGGCCCGGACGTGCAGGCAGATCGTCCCGTCCCGGCGGGGCGCGTTCGCGATCGAGTACGGCCGCCAGATCCGCGGCCAGCGGGCGGTCTGGACGCTCACGTGCTGCCCGGGCGCGAACGGCAGGGGGCGCTCGGGGCGCAGCGTGAGGACGGCGAGGTCGAAGGCGCGGCGCTCGTGCCGCACGACCTCGGCGACCCACCACGGCGGGGCGCTCGCGGCGTCCCGCTCCGCCGCGGCGGCCATGGCGTCGGCCGCGGCGCGGTAGGCGGCGCGCCAGGCCGCCTCGGTCTCGGCCGTCCAGACGTCGGCGGCGAAGGCGCGCAGCGTCGCGGTCAGGGCCTCCTCGACGGCCGGATAGTGCTCGCGCAGGACCCCGTACTTGCGGTGGCCGCGGCCGAGGCCCTCAAGGTGGCGGGCGAGCTCCTCGGGGTTGTCCTGGCTCCACACGATCCGGCCGAGCGCCTGGAAGAACCGGTCGTGCTGGGCGCCCATCGCGGGCGGGAACAGGGTCCGCAGCCGCGGCCGCGCCGCGAAAAGGCGGCCGTAGAAATAGCTCATGGCGCCCGCCGGGTCGGCCTCAAGCCGTGCGAAGCATTCTTTGATAACGCGAGTTTCCGGTGCCATTCGGTCGGCTCGCCTCCCCAGCGGGCTGTTTTCGGCGGTCGGGCGGCAGGGCCGACGGAGGATCCGGCCGTCCTTGCTGCCCGAGTTGCTGAGATTCTCTCACCCATCCCCGCAGGTGTTCAATCGATTGCCGCCACAGAGGGTCGCCTTCGCTACTCATTGTAATTGTTCGTCAATTCCCCGTGACCGACGGTAAGTGAATCGGTCAACGCATACTGATCGGTATCCGATCGGGGCGCGAACGTTTCGGAAGAACCGTCCGGAAGGGGAGGAAGAACCTGCATCAGGGAAGAAGATTTCCGAATTCTTCGGTGTTTCCGCCGCGAGGCGCCCCGCGGCAGGCCACCGCCCCGGCATCGCGATGCGCCGATCTCGCCACTTCCGACGGCGGAGCCGCGTGCCGTGCGGCAAGCTGACCCGAGGAGGGCCGGGGGGCGGACGGCGCGAGGGGTGCGGGCGGCGCACGGTGACGTGCGGCCGGCCGATCGCCCGTGTCGGCGGCCGCCCCGGGGCCGGGGTCCAGCACAGGGGGGAGACACGCATGTCAGGAGCCGTGCGCGGAGCGCCGCACCCGCGGGCCGGTGAGGGCGGGCCGCCGCTCATCGGCATCACCACCTACCAGGAGCCGGCCCGCTGGGGGTTCTGGGTGCGCGAGGCCGCGCTGCTTCCCGTGCCGTACGCGCGCTCGGTCGAGCGGGCCGGCGGGGTCCCGGTCCTGCTGCCCCCGGCCGCGACCCTGCGCGGACTGGACACCCTGGTCTCGCGGCTGGACGGCGTCGTCCTTGCGGGGGGCGGCGACGTCGACCCGGAGCTGTACGGCGCCGCCCGGCATCCCGAGACCGGGCCGCCGCAGCCGCAGCGCGACCGGTTCGAGCTGGCCCTCGTCCGTGCCGTCGTCGACGCCGACCTGCCGTTCCTGGCGATCTGCCGGGGAATGCAGGTGCTGAACGTCGCGCGCGGCGGCGCCCTCGTCCAGCACCTGCCGGAGGCGGTGGGCCACCGGGGGCACGCCCCCGCCGCCGGGGTGCTCGGCTCGCACCGGGTGCGGACCGGCGAGGGGAGCCGGATCGGCAGGATCCTCGGGGCCTCCTCCGACGTCCCCACCTACCACCATCAGGCGGTGAGCCGGCTCGGCAAGGGCCTGACCGCCGTCGCGTGGGCCGAGGACCAGGTGGTGGAGGCCGTGGAACTCCAGGGCCACCGTTTCGGCGTCGCGGTCCAGTGGCACCCCGAGGAGAGCGACGACAGGCGGCTCTTCGAGGCCCTCGTCGCCGAAGCCGCCGGACGCTGACGCGGGGATTGGGGGCCCGGCCACCGGGCAGGCCGAGGGGTGGATTTCCGCCGATGTCCCCCCACCGGAGGCCGCCGCATGCCCCTGCACCCGCAGACCGTGAGCTTCCTGGAGCAGCTCGCCTCGTGGACCGCCGTGCCCCCGGGGCGGGACGGGCCCGCCGAGCCCACGATCGAGCAGATGCGGGAGCGGATCGGCGCGGCCTTCCCGGTCGTGCGGCGCGAGCTTCCGCGGGTCCGCGACGTCGAGGTGCCCGGCCCCGGTGGCTCCGTGCCGGTGCGCCTGTACCGCCCCGCGCCGCCCGAGCGAGGGCCGCTGCCGGCCGTCGTGTACCTGCACGGCGGGGGATGGGTGCTCGGCGGCGTCGACAACGTGGACGCCTTCTGCCGCGACCTGGCGGCCGCGGCGGGGTGCGTCGTGCTGAACGTCGGCTACCGGCTGGCCCCCGAGCACCCGTTCCCCGCGGCGGTGGACGACGCCTGGGCCGTGGTGTCCTCGGTGGCGCGCGAGCCCGGCCGGTACGGCGTGCTGGAGGGGGCCGTGGCGGTCGCCGGCGACAGCGCGGGCGGCAACCTCGCCGCGGCCGCCGCGCTGCTGGCCAGGGACGCCGGGGTCGCCCTCGCCCACCAGCTGCTCGTCTACCCGGTGACCGACACGGCGAGGGACACCCCGAGCTGGCGGGAGTACGGGACGGGCTACGGGCTGGACGCCGGGTCGCTCGCCCGGTTCATGGAGCTCTACCGGGACGGAGCCGACCCGGCCGATCCCCGGCTGGCCCCGCTGCGCGCCGCGGACCTGGCCGGCGCCGCGCCCGCCACCGTGATCACCGCCGAGTGCGACATCCTGCGCGACGAGGCGGAGGCCTACGCGCGGCGGCTCGCCGAGGCCGGCGTGCCGGTGGAGCTGCGCCGCTACGACGGCGTCGTGCACTCCTTCTTCCTGCTGCCCGAGATCTTCGACGCCGGCGCCGAGGCGGTGGAGTTCGCTGTGCGACGATTGCGCGCGGCATTCGACGACCACTCGCGGCAGGGGAGTGCGGCATGACGCGGTACGACGCGTACGAGCGGCTGAAGATCGACTGGGCGGCGGACGGGGTGCTGCGGGTCACGATCAGCACACCGGGCAAGCTGAACGCGGTCGACACCACCGGGCACCGCGAGCTGGCGGAGATCTGGCGGGACACCGACGCCGACGACGACGTCCGCGCGGTGCTCGTGCGGGGGGAGGGCACGGCGTTCTCCGCCGGCGGCGACCTCGCCATGATCGAGGAGATGATGACCGACCACGCCGCTCGCCGCCGGATCATGCGCGAGGCCCGCGACATCGTGATGAACGTCCTGAACTGCTCCAAGCCGGTGGTCAGCGCCGTGCAGGGCCCGGCGGTGGGCGCCGGTCTCGCCGTCGCGCTGCTGGCCGACGTGTCCGTCGCGGGCCGCACCGCGAAGATCATCGACGGGCACACGCGGCTGGGCGTCGCGGCAGGCGACCACGCGGCGATCGTGTGGCCGCTGCTGTGCGGGCTCGCGAAGGCCAAGTACTACCTGCTGCTCAACGACGTCCTCACCGGCGAGGAGGCCGAGCGGATCGGCCTGGTCTCGCTGTGCGTGGACGACGCGCACGTGCACGAGCGCGCGCTGGAGATCGCCGGACGCCTCGCCGCCGGGCCCGCCGAGGCGCTGTCGTTCACCAAGCACGCGCTGAACAACTGGCTGCGCCTCGCGGGGCCGACGTTCGACGCCTCCCTGGCGATGGAGTTCTTCGGGTTCACCGGCCCGGACGTGCGCGAGGGCGTCGCGGCGATCCGGGAGAAGCGCCCGCCCCGCTTCGGCTGAGGCGCGTCCCCCGCCTCCGTGCGTCCCGTGGCCCGGGCCGCGCCCGCGCGGCTCGGGGCATGAGGACGGGTCAGTACGACTTGGGGAGTCCCAGCTCGTGCTGGGCGATGTGGGCGAGGACGAGTTCCTCGGCGACCGGGATGTTCTTCGCGATGCGAGCGTCCCGGAACATCCGGGCGACCGGGTACTCCAGGGAGTACGCCATGCCGCCGTAGGTCTGGAACGCCCGGTCGGCCGCCTGCCAGGCCGCGTCCGCCGCGGTGAGCTTGGCGATGTTGGCCTCCGAGCCGCAGGGCCGGCCGCGGTCCCACAGCCAGGCGGCCTTGTAGGTCATCAGCCGGGCCAGCTCCAGCTGCGCCTTGATCCGCGCGAGCGGGAACGCGACGGCCTGGTTCGCCCCGATCGGCGTGCCGAAGGGGGCGCGCTCGCCGGCGTACTCGCAGGCGATCCGCAGCACCAGGCCGCCGGACCCGACGCCGCCCGCGGCGGCCAGGATCCGCTCGGGGTTGAGGATGTCCCACAGCACGGCGAAGCCCTCGTCGGGCTCGCCGAGGACCCGGTCGGCGGGCACGCGCACTCCGTCCAGGAAGACCATGCTGGAGGCGACGGTGTTGGTGCCGAGCTTCGGGATCGGCCGGTAGGTCAGCGTGCCCTCGGCCACGGCCTCCTTGACGTCCACCAGCAGGACGGTGAAACCCGCGGTGCGGGGGCGTGCCTGCGCGGCCGGGATCGTCCGGGTGACCAGCACGAGGAGGTCGGCGCGCTCGACGCCGGAGATCCAGATCTTCTGGCCGCTGACGACGAAGGAGTCGCCGTCGCGGCGCGCCTGGGTGGAGATGGCGATGGCGTTGCTGCCCGCGTCCGGCTCGGTGATCGCGAAGCACGTCTCGATCTCGCCGGAGGCGATCCTCGGCAGGAGTTCGCGCTTCTGCTCGGCGGTGCCGTGCCGGGCGATGGTCAGGCCGCCGAACGCGGGCGTCAGCAGGTACATGAAGGACGCGGCGCCGCCCGCGCCGCCCTCGGCGAGGGCCTCCAGGGCCACCGCCAGCTCCAGCAGGCCCTGGCCCCCGCCGCCGTACTCCTCGGGGATCGCCAGGCTGTGCCAGCCGCCGTCGACCAGCTCCCGCCAGACCTCCTCCGGCCAGCGCTTGTCCGCGTCGCACCGGCCCCAGTAGTCCTGGTCGTACTTCCCGGCGACCGCCAGCACGCCCTCGCGCACCGCGGCCGCGCCCTCCGGCAGGTCGAAGTCCATCGCGCCTCCTCGCACGTTCTCGCCTGGGCCCACGGTAGCCGACGCGAGTAAGTGTTCACTGACGCGGGGTGGGTCTGAAGCGCCCCGTGCCGGGTAGGCGACACCGGGAGCCGACACGGAAGGGGAGACCATGCGGCCGCGCGACAGGTGGATGCTGGCCGGCGGACGGTGGAGCCAGGGGACCGGGGACGAGACGTTCACGGTGACCGATCCGGCGACCGGTGAGCCGCTCGGGGTGGTGGCCGCCTCCTCGGCGGCGGACGTGGACGCGGCCGTGGCGGCGGCCCGCGCCGCCGCGCCCGGCTGGGCGGCGACGCCGGCGGCCGATCGGGGCGCGGCGCTGCACGCGGCGGCGCGCGCGGTCGAGGAGCGCATGGACGAGCTGGCCGCCCTGGTGACCGCGGAGATGGGCAAGCCGACCGGTGACGCGCTCGGCGGCGTGGAGGCCGGGATCGGCACCTTGCGCCAGTACGCCGAGCTGGGTCCGCTGCACGGCGGGCGCAGCCTCCAGGGCGGACGGGACGCCGCCGACTTCATGGTCCGCGAGCCGTGGGGCGTCGTCGCCGCCATCACGCCGTGGAACGATCCGGTCGCGATCGCGTGCGGCCTGGTCGGCGCGGCCGTGGCGACGGGCAACACGGTGGTCCACAAGCCCTCCGAGCGCACGCCCCACACCGGCGCGATGCTCGCCGAGCTGATCGCCGGGTCCCTGCCGGACGGGGTCCTGAACGTGGTCGCGGGCGGCGGCGCGGTCGGCGAGGCCCTCGCCGGGCACGCGGGGGCGGACGTCGTCGCGCACGTCGGCTCCACCCGCGCCGGCCGCCGCATCGCCGAGCTGGCCGCGCGGACCGGGGCGAGGACCGTCCTGGAGAACGGCGGCGCCGACCCGCTGATCGTGGACGCGGGCGTCGACCCGTCCTGGGCCGCCGGGCAGGCCGCGCTCGGGTGCTTCGCCAACGCCGGGCAGATCTGCACCTCGGTCGAGCGCGTCTACGTGCACGAGGCCGTCGCCGAGCCGTTCCTGGACGCGCTCGCCGCCCGCGCCCGGGCCCTGCGCACGGGGCCGGGCGCCGACCCGTCCACCGAGCTCGGGCCCCTCGTCGACGAGCGCCACCGCACCCAGGTCCACCAGCAGGTGGAGAAGGCCCTCGCGGACGGGGCCCGGGCGCTGGCCGGCGCCCGCCTGCCCGAGGGCCCCGGCTGCTTCTACCCGGCGACCGTCCTGGCCGGCTGCGCCGACCACATGGCGGTCATGGCGGAGGAGACCTTCGGCCCCGTCGCTCCCGTCCGCACCGTGGCCGGGTTCGAGCAGGCGCTGGAGGCCGCGAACCGCTCCCGCTACGGCCTCGCCGCCACCGTCCTCACCCGCGACATGGCGCACGCCCAGGCCGCCTGGCGCACGCTGGAGGCCGGCACCGTGAAGATCAACGCGGTGTTCGGCGGCGCCCCGGGCGGCGCGGCCGCCCCGCGCCGCGCCAGCGGCCGCGGGTTCGGCTACGGCCCCGAGCTCCTGGACGAGATGACGGCCGTCAAGGTCGTCCACGTCCAGGCCGCCGCCCCCTGACCCTCACCCGGCGTCCGCTCCGCGCGGCCCCGCGGCGGCGGCCAGGTAGCGGGTCACCATGCGGGCGACGAAGTGGGCGAAGGCCTCCGGGGGCCCGGACGGGAGCATGATGTGGCTCATCGTCAGGCGCACGGCCGCGTCGGCGATCTCGGTGAGCGCGGCGCGGTCCAGATCCGGCCACTGGCGCAGGGCGTGCTCGGCGATGCGGGCGCTGGCCGCGAACAGCACCGGCTCGGCCTGCGTGGTGAGCAGCGGCAGCATCTCGTCGCCGCCCGCGCCCGTCAGTACCGCCTTCTTCAGCTGGTCGTCGGCGGAGGTCTCCATCGTGAACGTCACCGCGGCGACCACCGCCGAGTAGACGTCGGCGTGCTCCGACAGCACGGCGTCGATGCCGTCGAGGTAGCGCTCGTTGTCGCGGATCACCACCGCCTGCGCGAGCCCCCACTTGTCGCCGAACTCGTTGTAGACGGTCTGCCGGCTCACCCCGGCGGCGGAGGCGACGTCCCGCATCCGGACGGCCCGGTAGCCGCGCTCCACCAGGAGGTCCGCGGCGGCGTCCAGCAGGGATTCGCGCACGGAACGGCCGGCGGTGCCCATGTGTCGTCGCCCTCCAGGGTGCTGGTCAGTACGCCATTATCCCCCGCGGGCCGCCGCCGGGCCATCGCGCGCCCGCCGGGTCGCCGCCGCCGTCGAGCAGGTGCGCCAGCGGGAGGGTGGCCGCGCCCACGGCGACCGCCTCCGGCCCGAGGTGGCACAGCTCGATCGAGGTCTGCGCGAACGGCTGCCGCAGCGCGTAGGCGGCGGTGGCCGCGACGATCCGGTCCAGCATCCGGCCGCCGATCAGCAGCCCCGCCCAGCCGCCGATGATGATCTTCTCCGGGCTGAACAGGTTGACCAGGTCGGCGATGCCCGCGCCGAGGTGCTCGGCGACGTCGTCGCGCAGGGCGGCCGCCGCCCCGGACGGGTCGGCCAGCAGCCCGGCGAGGGCCGCCTCCTCGTCCGTCCCGGCCGGGCCGCCCGCGGCCCTGTAGCGTTCCAGCAGGGCGGTCGCGCCGACGTAGGCCTCCAGGCAGCCGCGGGACCCGCACCGGCACGGCGCGCCGCCGACCCGGGACGTCGTGTGGCCCCACTCGCCCGCGCTGCCGGCCGCGCCCCGGTACGGCGAGCCGTCGATCATCACGGCCGCGCCGACGCCGGATCCGACCAGGGCGACGACGGCGTCGCGATGCCCGCGCCCGGCGCCGAACCACATCTCCGCCTGGCCGAGCGACGTCGCGCCGTTGTCCACGAACAGCGGGAGACGGGTGCCCTCGCGCAGCATCCGCTCCAGCGGCACGCCGTCCCAGCCGATGGTCTGGCAGTGCACGACCGCCTCCGGGCCGCGCTCGATCACCCCGGGGACGCCGACGCCGACGCCGATGATGGACGCCGGGTCGACCGACGCGCCCTCGATGACCGCCGGGAGGCCCTCCAGGATGTGCCGGACGACGGCGCGCTCGTCGTGGCCGCCGTCGCCGAGGGGCAGGTCGGCCTTGGCGAGCTGGGTCAGCTCCAGGTCGAACAGCTCGACCATCACCCGCGTCTCGCCGACGTCCACGCCGACGAGGTGGCCGTAACCGGCCGCGGTCTTCAGCAGCACGCGCGGCCGCCCGCCGTCGGACTCGACGCTGCCCGCCTCCACGACGAGCCCGGCCTCGATCAGCTCGCTCACCACGTTGCTGACCGAGGCGGGGCTGAGGCCGGTCTCGCGGGCCAGGTCCTGGCGGCTCAGCGGGCCGTCGAAGTACAGCCGCCTCAGCAGTACCGACCGGTTGGCGCGGCGCAGGTCGCGCACGGTCCTCCGGCGCCGTTCCGGCATCGGCCCCCCTCATCCCGCGGCCCGGGCCGGGCCGCGTCCCCCGCAGCTTCTCAGGTCTTGACCCGCCCATTATGTCACTGCTTAGATCACGGCGTGAAATAAGGTGTGATCTAACTCTCGGAGTGACCCCCGTCACCTGATCGGAAGGCCGAGCCGATGCGTCCACACCCCTCGCGGGCCCTCGCCGTCCTCGCGGCCGGGCTCCTGCTCACCGCCGCGGCGGGCTGCGGCGGCGGCACCACGTCCGGCGACGGCGACCCGAGGACGCTGACCTACTGGGCCAGCAACCAGGGCACCGACCTCGCGGCCGACCGGAAGGTGCTGGAACCGGAGCTGGCCAAGTTCGAGAAGCAGACCGGCATCCGGGTGAAGCTGGAGGTCGTCCCCTGGACCGACCTGCTCAACCGCATCCTCGCCGCCACGACCTCCGGCCAGGGGCCGGACGTGCTCAACATCGGCAACACCTGGTCGGCGTCGCTGCAGGCGACCGGCGGCCTGCTGCCCTTCGACTCCGCCGCGATGGCCGAGGTCGGCGGCGCGGGGCGGTTCGTCCCCGCCGCGCTCGCCGCCGCGGGCGCCAAGGGCAAGGCCCCGGCCGCCGTCCCGCTCTACTCCCTCGCCTACGGCCTCTACTACAACAGGAAGATGTTCGCGGACGCGGACCTGGAACCGCCCAGGACGTGGCGGGAACTGGTCGACGCCGGCCGCGCCCTCACCAAGGACGGCAGGTACGGAATCGCGATCGAGGGCGCCAGCATCCCCGAGAACGTCCACCAGGCGTTCACGCTCGGCCAGATGTACGGCGCCGACTTCTTCACCCCGGACGGCAGGCCGCAGTTCGCCACCCCGCAGGCCGTCGCGGCCGTCAAGTCCTACGTCGACCTGCTCGGCAAGGAGAAGATCGCCGCGCCGGGCAACGCCGAGTACTCGGCCAACCAGTCGCTGAACGACTTCGCCACGGGCAAGGCCGCGATGCTGCTCTGGCAGGCCACCACCAGCGGGCTCACCAACCTCGGCATGAAGCCCGGCGAATGGGGCGTCGTGCCGACCCCCCGGCCGTCCCCGGCGCCGCCGGGCGGCCGGAACATCACCTCCATGGTCGCCGGCATCAACATCGCGGTCTTCAGGAACACCGGCAACCGCGGCGGCGCGCTGAAGTTCGTGAAGTTCATGACCGGGGACGAGGAACAGAAGATCCTCAACAGGGCGTACGGATCGCTGCCCCCGGTCGTCTCGGCCCAGAGCGACCCGGCCTTCGACACCGCGGACCTCAGGGTCTTCAAGAGCGTCCTCGCCACGAGCGCGGCGCCGCTGCCGCAGGTGCCGCAGGAGAGCCAGTTCGAGACCGCCGTCGGCACCGCGATGAAGGAGCTGTTCGCCGACGCCGCCGCGGGCCGCCCGACCACCGAGGCCGAGGTGCGGGAGCGGCTCGCCGCCGCCCAGCAGCAGATGGGCGGGTAGCGCGTGACCGCCGCCGACGTGCCGGCCGCCGCCCTCCCCGACGGGGAGGGGGCGGCGCGGCCGGGGGAGACCGGGCCCGCCGGGCCGCGGCGGGGGAGGCGGCGGCCGCGGCTGCCTCCGGGCGCGCTGCCGTACGCGCTGCTCGCGCCCGCCGCCGTCGCCGAACTGATCGTCCACGTCGTGCCGATCGCCGTCGGGATCTGGATGAGCTTCAAGGAGCTCACCCTCTTCTACATCCGCGACTGGTCGAGGGCGCCCGGCAGGGGCCTCGGCAACTACCGCGTCGCGGTGGACCTCGACGGCGCGATCGGCGCGGACCTGCTGCGCTCGTTCCTGGTCACGCTCGCCGTCACGCTCCTGGCGGTCGCCCTGTCGTGGCTGTTCGGCGCCGCCGCGGCGATCCTCACGCAGGACCGCTTCCGGGGGCGCGGGCCGCTGCGCGCGCTCTTCCTCGTCCCGTACGCGCTGCCCGTCTACGCCGCCGTGATGACCTGGGCGTTCATGTTCCAGCGCGACAACGGGCTGGTGAACCACGTGCTGGCCGACCAGCTGCACCTGACCGGCGGCGGCCGGCCGTTCTGGCTGATCGGCGGCAACAGCTTCTGGGCGCTCGTCACCGTCGTGGTGTGGCGGTCGTGGCCGTTCGCCTTCCTGGTCCTGACCGCCGGGATGCAGAGCGTCTCCCGCGACCTGTACGAGGCCGCGGCGCTGGACGGCGCGGGCATGTGGCGGCGGATCCGGCACATCACGCTCCCGGCGCTGCGGCCCGTCAACCAGGTGCTCGTCCTGGTGCTGTTCCTGTGGACGTTCAACGACTTCAACACGCCGTTCGTCCTGTTCGGCAAGGCCGCCCCGGACGGCGGCGACCTCGTCTCGGTGCACATCTACCACGCCTCGTTCGTCACCTGGAACTTCGGGACGGGCTCGGCGATGTCGGTGCTGCTCCTGCTGTTCCTGCTGGTGGCCACGGCGGCGTACCTGCTCGCCACGTCGAGGAGGAGGCCCGCGCATGGCTGACACGCGTCCCGCCCGCAAAGGCCGCGCGCCGACCGGCCCGCCCGCCTCCTTCGTCTGGACGCGGCGGATCGTGCTGACCCTGCTGACCGCGTTCACCCTCCTGCCGGTCTACGCGATGGCCAGCTCGTCGCTGAAGCCGCTGGAGGACGTGCAGCGCCGGTTCCGCTGGATCCCGTCGCGGCCGACGGTCCGCCCCTACGTCGACATGTGGTCGACCGTCCCGCTGGCCCGCTACTTCGCCAACAGCGTGATCGTGGCGGGCGGCGCGACGCTGGCGTCCGTGGCGATCGCGATCGGCGCGGCGTACGCCGTCAGCCGGTACCGGTTCACCGGCCGCCGGGCGTTCACGGTGACGGTGCTGTCGACGCAGATGTTCCCGGGGATCCTGTTCCTGCTCCCGCTGTTCCTGATCTTCGTGAACGCGGGGAACGCGACCGGCGTCGCCCTCTACGGCAGCCGCGGCGCGCTCGTCCTGACCTACCTGACGTTCTCGCTTCCGTTCTCGATCTGGATGCTCGCCGGGTACTTCGAGTCGATCCCTCGAGAGCTGGACGAGGCGGCCCGGGTCGACGGCTGCGGGCCGGTCGGCGCGCTGCTGCGGGTGATCCTCCCGGCGTCGCTGCCCGGCGTCGTCGCGGTGACCGTGTACGCGTTCATGACCGCCTGGGGCGAGGTCCTGTTCGCCTCGGTCATGACCAGCGACCGGACCCGCACGCTCGCGATCGGACTGCAGGGTTACTCCACGCAGCACGAGGTCTACTGGAACCAGGTGATGGCCGCCTCCCTCGTGGTGAGCGTCCCCGTCGTCGCCGGGTTCCTGCTGCTCCAGCGCTTCCTGGTGGCCGGGCTGACCGCCGGCTCCGTCAAGTGACCCGTCTCGACGACCCCGAGGGAGACCCGTGCCCATCGACGACCTGACCGCGTTCGGCCCCGACTTCGCCTGGGGGGCGGCCACCTCCGCCTACCAGGTCGAGGGGGCCGTCGCGGAGGACGGCCGCGCCCCCTCCATCTGGGACGCCTTCTGCCGCGTCCCGGGCGCGATCGCCGGGGGCGACACCGGCGACGTCGCCTGCGACCACTACCACCGCTGGCCCGCGGACCTCGCGCTCATGGCGGAGCTGGGCCTGCGCGCCTACCGGTTCTCGATCGCCTGGCCGCGCGTGCTGCCCGCCGGTGGCGGCCCGGTCAACGCGGCCGGGCTCGCGTTCTACGACCGGCTCGTGGACGCCCTGCTCGCGGCCGGGATCGAGCCCCACCCGACCCTGTACCACTGGGACCTGCCGCAGGAGCTCCAGGACCGCGGCGGCTGGCCGTCCCGCGACACCGCCGGGCGTTTCGCCGAGTACGCCTCCGTCGTCGCCGCGGCGCTGGGGGACCGCGTCACCTCGTGGGCGACGCTGAACGAGCCGGTGTGCGCGGCCTGGATCGGGCACCTGGAGGGGGCGATGGCGCCCGGCGTCGCCGACATCCGCGCGGCCGTGCCCGCGGCCTACCACCTGCTGCTGGCGCACGGCCTCGGCGTGCAGGCCGTGCGCGCCGCCGCCCCCGGCGCCCGCGTCGGCGTCGTCAACCTGCTCACCGACTGCGAGCCGGGCGGCGAAGGCGAGCGGGACGCGGCGGCGGCGCGGCGCGAGGACGGCCACCACAACCGCTGGTGGCTCGACCCGATCCACGGCCGCGGGCTGCCCGCCGACATGATCGAGGAGTACGGGGTGGAGCCGCCGGTGCGGTCCGGCGACCTGGAGGCGATCGCCGCCCCGCTCGACTGGCTCGGCGTCAACTACTACCGCCGGTCCGTCACCGTCGACGACCCCGGCGGCCCGCCGCCGCGCACCCGGCAGATCACCCCGCCGGGGACGCCGCGCACCGGCATGGACTGGGAGATCCACCCGGACCGGCTGGCGAAGGTCCTCGTCCGCGTCACCGAGGACTACGCGCCGCGCAGCGTCATGGTCACCGAGAACGGCGCCGCCTACGCCGACACCGTGACGCCCGGCGGAGCCGTCCACGACGCCGAGCGCACCGCCTACCTGGAGGCCCACCTGTCGGCGTGCGCGGCGGCGATCCGCGCGGGGGTCCCCCTGGACGGCTACTTCGCGTGGTCGCTGCTGGACAACTTCGAGTGGGCCTACGGGTACGCGCAGCGGTTCGGGCTCGTGCACGTCGACTTCGCGACCCAGGAACGCCGCGTCAAGGACAGCGGGCGCCGCTACGCCGAGATCATCCGCGCGCACCGGGACCTCCGGGCGCGGCCCCTGGCGTCCCGCTCTCTAGAGTGAGGGCCGACCGGCTCAGGCGAGGTGAGGAGGCCGGGTGGGCGGGATCCTTGTGGCCAACCGGGGAGAGATCGCGCTGCGGATCGTCCGGGCCGCGTCAGAGCTGGGCCTGCGGACGGTCGCCGTGCACACCCGCGACGACGCCGCCTCGCCGCACACGCGGCGCGCCGACGAGACGCGCGCCCTGCCCGGCGACGGCGCCGCCGGCTACCTCGACGCCGGCGCGCTGGTCGCCGCCGCGAAGGACGCCGGCGCCGCGGCCGTCCACCCCGGCTACGGCTTCCTGAGCGAGAACGCGGGCTTCGCCGCCGGCTGCGCCGCCGCCGGGCTGGCCTTCGTCGGCCCGCGCCCGGAGCTGCTGGAGCTGTTCGGCGACAAGGCCAGGTCGCGCGCCCTGGCGCGTGAGGCGGGCGTGCCCGTGACGCCCGGCACGCCCGGCGCGACGAGCCTCGCCGGCGCCGAGGCGTTCGCCCGCGAGCACGGCACCGTCGTGATCAAGGCCCTCCCGGGCGGCGGCGGGCGCGGCATGCGCGTCGTCACCGGGCCCGCCGCCGTCGCGGACGCCTACGAGCGGTGCCGGTCGGAGGCGCTCGCCTCCTTCGGCGGCGGCGAGCTGTACGCCGAGAAGTACGTCCCGCGGGCCCGCCACATCGAGGTCCAGGTCGCGGGCGACGGCTCCGGCGCCGTGACCCACCTGTGGGAGCGCGACTGCAGCGTCCAGCGCCGCCACCAGAAGCTGATCGAGATCGCCCCCGCGCCCGCGCTGCCCGCGGGCGTCAGGGACGCGCTGCTGGACGCCGCCCTCCGCATGGCCGCCTCGGTCCGCTACGAGAGCCTCGGCACCTTCGAGTTCCTCGTCGACGGCGAGGAGTTCTGGTTCCTGGAGGCCAACCCCCGGCTCCAGGTCGAGCACACCGTGACCGAGGAGATCACCGGCGTCGACCTGGTGAAGGCGCAGATCAGGCTGGCGCTGGGGGAGGACCTCGCCGGAGTCGGCCTGGCCGCGCCGCCGCGGGCGTCCGGCTGCGCCGTCCAGGTGCGGGTCAACGCCGAGACGATCGGCGCGGACGGCGTGCCGCGCCCGAGCGCCGGGACGCTCACCGCGTTCGCGCCGCCGTCCGGTCCCGGGGTCCGCGTCGACACCCACGGGTACGCCGGCCACCGCGCGAGCCCGCGCTACGACCCGCTGCTGGCCAAGGTCGTCGCCCGCGCGGAGGACCTGCCGTCCGCCGCCGCCCGCGCGCACGGCGCCCTCGGCGAGTTCGAGATCGCGGGAGTGGCGACGAGCATCCCGCTGCTGCAGGGCGTGCTGCGCCATCCCGGCTTCACGGCCGGCGGCGCGCGCACGTCCTTCATCGACGACCACCTGCCCGAGCTGCTGGCGAGCGAGCACCGCCGGTACTACGTCGAGACGGCCCCGCGCACCGCCGGGCCGGGGCCCGCGGCCGGCCCGGACGCGCCGCCCGGCACGGTCGCCGTCCCCGCGCCCACGCAGGGGACGGTCGTGAGCGTCGAGGTGGCCGAGGGCGACCTCGTCGGGGCCGGGGCTCCGCTGCTGGTCCTCGAAGCGATGAAGATGGAGCACGTCGTCCGCGCCGGAGAGGCGGGCGTCGTGCGGGCCCTGGCCGCCGCGCCCGGCGACACCGTCGCCGAGGGCGCGCCGCTGCTGTTCACCGAGCCCGCCGAGGGGGGCGGCGAGCACGCCGCCGAGGACGAGGCGGCCGATCTCGACCTGATCCGCGCCGACCTCGCCGAGACGCTGCGCCGGCACGAGAGCGGGCTCGACGCGGCCCGCCCCGAGGCGGTGGCCCGGCGGCACGCGCGCGGCCGCCGCACCGCGCGGGAGAACATCGACGACCTGTGCGACGCCGGGACGTTCATCGAGTACGGCGCCCTCGTCATCGCCGCGCAGCGGCGGCGCCGCTCCCTCGACGACCTCATCGAGCGCACCCCCGCCGACGGCATGGTCTGCGGCATCGGGGACGTCGACGGCGCGCAGGCCGTCGTCCTGTCCTACGACTACACGGTCCTCGCCGGGACGCAGGGCCACCTGAACCACCGCAAGACCGACCGCATGCTCGACATCGCCCACCGCCGCCGCCTGCCGCTGGTGCTGTTCGCCGAGGGCGGCGGGGGACGCCCCGGCGACACCGACACCACGACCGTCTCCGGCCTCGACGTCACAACGTTCCACGCCATGGGGCGGCTCAGCGGCGCCGTCCCGTCCGTCGGCGTCGCGAGCGGGCGCTGCTTCGCCGGGAACGCGGCCCTGCTCGGCTGCTGCGACGTCATCATCGCCACCCGGGACGCCAACATCGGCATGGGCGGCCCCGCCATGATCGAGGGCGGCGGCCTCGGCGTCTTCACGCCCGAGGAGATCGGCCCGGTCGGCGACCAGGAACCGAACGGCGTCATCGACCTCGTGGTGGACGACGAGGCCGAGGCGGTCCGGGCGGCCCGCCGCTACCTGTCCTACTTCCGGGGCCCGTCGGACGGCTGGGCCTGCGACGACCAGCGCGTCCTGCGGCACCTCGTCCCGGAGAACCGGCTGCGCGCCTACGACGTCCGCCGGGTCGTCGCGCACCTCGCCGACACCGGGTCGGTGCTGGAGCTGCGCCGCGCGTTCGGGGTCGGGATCATCACCGCGCTGGTCCGGATCGAGGGCCGCCCGACGGGCCTGATCGCCAGCAACCCCGCGCACCTCGGCGGCGCCATCGACCGCGACGCCGCGGACAAGGCCGCCCGGTTCCTGCAGCTGTGCGACGCGCACGGCCTGCCGGTGGTGTCGCTGTGCGACACCCCCGGCTTCATGGTCGGCCCGGACGCCGAGCGGACCGCCACCGTCCGGCACTTCAGCCGCCTGTTCGTCATCGGCGCCAACCTGCGCGTCCCGATCGTCACGATCGTGCTGCGCAAGGGGTACGGGCTCGGGGCGCAGGCCATGGCGGGCGGCGGGTTCAGGGCGCCGCTCGCGACCCTCGCCTGGCCCACCGGCGAGATCGGCGGCATGGGGCTGGAGGGCGCCGTCCGGCTCGGGTTCCGCAAGGAGCTGGAGGCCGCCGAGGACCCGCGCGCGATGTTCGAGGAGATGGTCGCCGCGGCCTACGAGCACGGCAGGGCGCTCCACGCGGCCACCGTGTTCGAGCTGGACGACGTGATCGACCCGGCCGACACGCGGCGCTGGATCACCGCGACGCTGGCCGCCGCCCCGCCGCCCGGCGACCGTCCCCGCCCCTGGATCGACACGTGGTGAGGCGCGGCCCGGCGCGGTAGGCGTCCCGCACGCGGGGATCGGCCCGCACCTCCGCCGGGGGCCCGGCGGCGATCACCTTGCCGTCGTCCAGGACGTGCAGGACGTCGCAGACGCCGAGCACGGGCTCGATCTCGTCCTCGACGACCAGCACCGCCAGCCCCTCTCCGGCCAGGTCGCGCAGCAGGACCTCCAGCGCCCGCGCGTGCCGCACCGGAAGGCCCGCCCACGGCTCGTCCAGCACGAGCACGGCGGGTTCGGCGGCCAGGGCTCGCGCCAGGTCCGTCAACCCTGCGACGCCGGGCGGCGCGTCCCGGACCGCCCTCCCGGCGTGGGCCTGGATGCCGACCCGGGCGAGCAGGGCGTCGGCGACGGCGCCCGCGTCGCGGCGCGCCTCGAGACGGCGCCGCCACCGCTCCCGCGCCGTGCGGCCCGGCTGCTCGCGGGTCATCGCGTGCCGGGCCGCGGCGGCCCGGACGGCCTCCCGGACGGTCGCCGGCCCCGCCGCGCCCGCCCGCTGGAACGTGCGGGCGATGCCGCGCCGGGCCCGCTCACGGGCCGCGCTGCGCGTCAGGTCGGCGTCGTCCAGCAGGACCGCGCCCGCCGCCGGGCGCCGCAGCCCCGTGATCACGTCGCACAGCGTCGTCTTCCCGGCGCCGCTCGGGCCGACCAGGCCGGTGACCGTTCCGGGCGGAGCGGTCAGTCCCGCCCCGTCGACCGCCGTCAGCGCGCCGAAACGGACCGTCACGTCCCGCACCCGCAGGCCCTCCGCAGCGGCCATGGCCTCCGCCCTCCGCGCCTCGTGTGATGTGGATCACTGGCGGATCCACACCCTACTGAGGAGCGCGGGCGGCGGCAACGGACCGGTGGGAGGCCGGCGGCGGTCAGGTCGCCGGGGGACCGAGCCGGTCGCGCGTCCACTCCTTCACCCCGGCGACGAACGCCTCGACGTCGGCGGCCTTGCCGGAGGCCATCTCGCCGAACCAGTCCGGCACGTACCGCTCGAACCGCCCGCTCTCCAGGACCTCCAGGACGGCCGCGGCCACCTCCTGCGGGGGCAGCGCCTCCGACAGGTCGCTGAGCGGCGGCTCGTTGCCGGGAAGGGCGAACAGCTCGGTCCCGGCGATGAGCGCGGGCTGGATCACGTGGGCCAGCACGCCCGTGCCGTCCAGGTCGACCGCCATGCTCTCCCAGAACGCCGTGAGCGCCGCCTTGGACGCGGAGTAGGCGGCCTCGTGCGGCGGGCCGAGCCGCGCCGCGACCGAGCCCACCGCCACCAGGTGCCCGCGCCCGCGCGCGACCATGCCGGGCAGCAGCGCCAGCGTGAGCCGCACGGGGGACAGGTAGTTGAGGCGCATCACCTCGTCGGCCTCGGCGGGGGACAGGTCCTGGACGCGGCGCCGCTTCGGCATCCCCGCGTTGTTGACCAGCACGTCGACGCCGCCGAGCTCGCGCTCGGCCTCGGCGGCGAGGTCGGCGACCGCGTCGGGGTCGGCGAGGTCGGCCGCCCACATCGCCGAGTCAGGGGCGTGCTCGCGGCACCGGGAGAGCACCTCCGAGAGCCTGTCCTTGCGCCGCGCCACCAGGCCGACGCGCGCGCCGGCGGCGGCGAGCGCCTCCGCCACCACGGCGCCGATGCCCGACGAGGCTCCCGTGACCAAAGCGGACCGTCCGGTGAGAGTCGCCATGCGGACCAACGTCACACAGCCCGCCCCCACCGGCAAGGCGCAGCGCCGACGCCCCCCGAGGGCGGTGCGCCGGAATGTCCGGCGGCGCCCGTGCCGTGTCGGTAAGGTAGTGGGTTTCGCCCCCCTCGCCACTCTCGCAGCCGGAGGTCTGTCCGCATGCCCGCCGAGTCCGCCGACCCATCCGAACCCGCGGTCCTGGCGGCCGAACGCGCCCACCTCGCCGAGTCCCGCGCCGCCCTGCGCCGGATGCGCGAGCACGCCGCGAGCCTCTCCGCCGACGTCGCCGCCGACTGGGTCTCCAGGCAGTTCCTGGAGTCGCTGCTCGACCAGCGGGTCGAGGCGCTCGCCGACCACCCCGACACCCCGCTGTTCTTCGGCCGCATGGACCGCGACGGCGCGGCCGGCCCCGACCTGCCCGCCGTCATGTACGTGGGACGGCGGCACGTCCACGACGGCGAGGAGGGACGCCCCCTCGTGCTGGACTGGCGCGCCCCCGTCTCCCGGGCCTTCTACCAGGCCGGGCCCGCGGACCCGATGGGCTGGCGGCTGCGGCGGCGCTTCGGGTTCCGGGCCGGCGAGCTGACCGCGTTCGAGGACGAGCCCCTCGACGGCGGCGACCCGCGGCCGGGGGCGGGCCCGTCCAGGATCCTGACCGAGGAGATCGAGCGCCCCCGGACCGGCCCGATGCGCGACATCGTCGCCACGATCCAGCCCGAGCAGGACGAGATCGTCCGCGCCGACCTGCCGCTGAGCGTCTGCGTCCAGGGCGCGCCCGGCACCGGCAAGACGGCCGTCGGCCTGCACCGCGCCGCCTACCTGCTGTTCACGCACCGGGAGCGGCTGTCGCGGTCCGGCGTGCTGATCGTCGGGCCGAACCGCGCCTTCCTCGCCTACATCTCGGCGGTGCTGCCCGCGCTCGGCGAGGTCCGGGTGGAGCAGGCCACGATCGACGACCTGCTCGGCCCGCCGCTCGGCGACGAGCCCGCGGCCGCGGCCGCCCTCAAGGGCGACGCCCGGATGGCCGACGTGCTGCGCCGGGCGCTGTGGCTGCACGTCCGCAAGCCGGAGGAGGGGCTCGTCGTCACGCGGGGCGCGGCGCGCTACCGGCTCGCCGACCACGAGATCCGCGAGATCGCCGCCGCGCTGCGCGGCACCACCCGGTACGGCAGCGGGCGCGCCGCGTTCGCGCAGCGGCTCGCGCACCAGATCCTCGTGCGGATGGAACGGCGCGGCGAGGCCCCCGACGACCGCGTCCAGGACCAGGTCGCGCGGAGCCGGCCGGTCAGGCAGGTCCTCGACGCGGTGTGGCCGAAGGTGAACGCCGAGCAGGTCCTGCACCGGCTGCTGTCGGACGCGGACCTGCTGCGCGCGGCCGCGAAGGGCGTGCTCGACGAGGACGAGCAGGCCGTCCTGCTGACGGCGAGGCCCGCCCGCTCGCACCGCTCCGCCAAGTGGACCGCCGCCGACCGGGCCCTGCTCGACGAGCTGAACGACCTCATCGAGCGCACGACCTCGCTCGGCCACCTGGTGGTGGACGAGGCGCAGGACCTGTCCGCGATGCAGCTGCGGGCGCTGGGGCGCCGCTGCGCGACGGGCTCGGCGACCGTCCTCGGCGACCTCGCGCAGGGCACGACCGCGTGGTCGGCCCGCACGTGGAAAGAGGTCCTCACCCATCTCGGGCAGGACGGGGAGGTCACCGAGCTGACCCTCGGGTTCCGCGTTCCGGGCACCGTCCTCGACTTCGCCGCCCGCCTGCTCCCGCACGTCGCGCCCGGGCTGGAGCGGCCGCGCTCGCTGCGCGCCGGCGCCGGGGCGCTCACCGTGCGGCGCGTCGCCGACCTGGCCGCCGCGACGGTCGAGGCCGCCCGCGACGCCCTCGCCCGCTCCGGTTCGGTCGGCCTGATCGTCCCGGACGCGCGGGCGGGCGCGCACGCGGCGGCGCTGGAGGCCGCCGGGCTGGAGCACGAGGTCCTCGGGCCGGAGTCGGCCGGCGCCGGACGGCTGCTCGTCATCCCGGCGTCCCTCGCCAAGGGCCTGGAGTACGACCACGTGATCGTCGCCGAGCCCGCCGCCATCGCCGCCGCCGAGGTCCGCGGCCTCGCCCGCCTGTACGTCGTGCTGACCCGCGCCGTCACCACGCTGACCGTGCTGCACGAGGACGACCTGCCCGCCGAGCTGGCGGCGCCGTAGCCGGGCGCCCTACCCGCCCGGCCGGCCCGGGCGCTCCCGCGGGCGCAGCCCCTCGAAGACGATCCGCAGGACGTCCTCGCGGGCTCCGGCGCGTCCCGCCGCGTAGGACATGCCGGCCAGCAGCGCCATGACCTCGCCCGGGCCGACGTCGGCGCGGACGGCGCCGGTCTCCTGCGCCCGGCCGAGGAGGACCCCGAGGGCGGCCTTCAGATCGGGTCCGGCGCGCCCGGTGGCCTCCCGGGCGTCGACGCCGGCCTCGGCCAGCGCCTCGGTGACGGCCTGCTTGGCGGCCGCCTGCGAGACCACCCGGGTGAAGAAGCCGAAGAACGCCGCGCCCGGGTCGGCCGAGGCCCGCAGGTCCCGCGCCTCGGCCGCCAGCCGCTCCAGCAGGGCGACGAGCACGGCCTCCAGCAGCGACTCCTTGGTGGGGAAGTGCCGGAACACCGTCCCGATGCCCACCCCCGCCTTGCGCGCGACCTCCTCGGTGGAGGCGGAGGTCCCCTGGACGGCGAAGACCTCCTCGGCCGCGGCGAGGACCTTGGCGCGGTTGCGCAGGGCGTCGGCGCGCAGCGGCCTGCCGGGGGCGGGTGACGTCATCGCTGCCTTCCGTTGACAAGTGGAGTCTTGGCTCCGTATTTTCTCATGCGGAGCCCGTACTCCGATTCTAGGGGAGACCGCATGTCAGAGTTCGCCAGCCCCCGGGCCGTCTTCCAGCGGCTGATCGACGGGATCACCGGGCTGCGGCCGGAGGGCCTGCCGCAGCTGTACGCGGAGGACGCCGTGGTCGTGCACCCGTTCGCCCAGCCGGCGTCGCGGCTGGAGGGCCGGGAGGCGCTGCGCCGGCACTTCGAGCAGCTGGAGACGCTGCCCGTGGAGCTGAAGGCGCGCAACGTCGTCGTGCACGAGACCGCCGATCCCGAGGTGATCATCACGGAGTTCGAGTACGCGGGCCGCCACACCGAGAACGGGCGGGAGTTCGTCGTGCCCAACATCTTCGTCCTGCGGGTGCGCGACGGGCACATCGTGGAGTCCCGCGACTACGCCCACCACCGCGCGTTCGACGAGGCGATGGCGTGACGCCCCCGGGCGCCGCGTCCCCGGGCGGGGTGCTCGCGCGGCGCGGCGGTTGACTGGCCGTCCCGGCCGTTCCTAGGGTGGACGCGTCGGCATACCGACCGGTTGGTATGCCCCGTTCCGGGTGGCCGCCGCCACCCACGCCCCGCGCGGAGGCCCCGTGAGCACAGCACCGCCCGACGCCGACGAGCTGAGCAGGCGGGTCGGCGAGTTCCTCGCCGCCCACGACCCCGCGGCGACCGCGCCCCCGGAGTTCCTGCGGGCCCGGTTCGACGCCGGGCTCGCCTGGGTGCACTACCCCGAGGGACTCGGCGGGCTCGGCGCCCCGCGGCACCTGCAGCCCGCCGTCGACCGCCGGTTCGCCGAGGCGGGCGCCCCGACCAACCATCCCGAGCGCAACGGCATCGGGCTCGGCATGGCGGCCCCGACGATCCTCGCCTTCGGCACCGAGGAGCAGAAGCGCCGCTTCCTGCGCCCGCTGTGGACCGGCGAGGAGCTGTGGTGCCAGCTGTTCAGCGAGCCCGGCGCCGGCTCCGACCTGGCCGCGCTCGCCACCCGCGCCGTCCGCGACGGCGACGCCTGGACGGTCAACGGGCAGAAGGTGTGGACGTCCATGGCGCACGAGGCGCGCTGGGCGATCCTCGTCACCCGCACCGACCCGGACGTCCCCAAGCACCGCGGCATGACCTACTTCGTCTGCGACATGACCGCGCCGGGCGTCGAGGTCCGCCCGCTGCGGCAGATCACCGGCGAGGCCGAGTTCAACGAGGTGTTCCTCACCGACGTCCGGATCCCCGACGAGCACCGGCTCGGCGAGGTCGGGCAGGGCTGGCGGGTCTCCACCACGACGCTGATGAACGAGCGGGTCGCCATCGGCGGCGGCGCCGCGCCGCGCGAGAGCGGCATGATCGGCGTCGTCGCCGCGCTCTGGCGGAACCGCCCCGAGCTGCGCACCCCCGGCCTGCACGACGCCCTGCTGCGCGCGTGGGTGGAGACCGAGGCGGCCCGGCTCACCGGGGCGCGGCTGCGCCAGCAGCTCACCGCCGGGCAGCCCGGCCCCGAGGGGTCGGGCGCCAAGCTGGCCTTCGCCAGGCTCAACCAGGAGGTGTCCGGCCTGGAGCTGGAACTGCTCGGCGAGGAGGGCCTGCGCTACGACGACTGGACGATGCGCCGCCCCACCGAGGTCGACTTCACCCGCCGCTCGCCCGGCTACCGCTACCTGCGCGCCAAGGGCAACTCCATCGAGGGCGGCACCTCGGAGATCCTGCGCAACATCATCGCCGAGCGCGTCCTCGGCCTGCCCGGCGAGATCCGCGTCGACAAGGACGTGGCGTGGAAGGACCTGCCCCGATGAGCGACCTGCTGTACGGCGAGATCGAGAACGACCTCCGGGCGAGCGTCCGCGAGGTGCTGGGCGACCTGGCGCCCTGGGCCTCGGTCCTCGCGGGCACCGAGAAGGACGAGCCCTACGACGCGGCGCTGTGGCGGGCGATCGCCGTCCAGCTCGGCTGCGCCGGCCTGCCCGTCCCCGAGGAGCTCGGCGGCGCCGGCGCCACCTGGCGCGAGACCGCCGTGGTGATGGAGGAGCTGGGCCGGTCCGCGGCGCCCGTCCCGTTCCTCGGCAGCGCCGTGATCGCCACGGCGGCGCTGCTGGCCGCCGGTGAGCGGGAGCTCCTCCCGCGGCTCGCCGCGGGTGAGCGCATCGCGGTCCTCGCGGTCCCGTTCAGCACCGCCCCGGACGCCGTCCCGGTGACGGTCGAGGCGGCCGGCGGCGCGCTGACCGGCGAGGTCACCGGCGTCGCCGACGGCATGGCCGCCGACGTGCTCCTCGTCCCGGCGGGGGACGGCCTGTACGCGGTGGACGCCGCCGACGCCCGCCGCACCGCCGTGACCTCGCTCGACATGACCCGCCGGCTCGCCGACCTCGCCTTCTCCGCCGCCCCGGCCCGGCGCGTCGCCGAGGGCGACGGCGCCGTGCGGGCCGCGCTGCGCACCGGCGCCGCGATGCTGGCCTCCGAGCAGCTCGGGCTCGCCGAGCGCTGCCTGGACGACACCGTCGCCTACGTGAAGACGCGCTACCAGTTCGGCCGTCCGATCGGCTCCTACCAGGGCCTCAAGCACCGGCTCGCCGACCTGTGGACCTCGGTCACCCAGGCCCGCGCCGTCGCCCGGCACGCCGCGTCCTGCGCGGCCGCGGGCGACGAGGACACGCCGATCGCGGTCGCCGTCGCGCAGGCGCACTGCTCGGCGGTCGCCCTGAAGGCGGCCGAGGAGTGCGTGCAGATGCACGGCGGCATCGGCTTCACCTGGGAACACCCGGCGCACCTCTTCCTGAAGCGCGCCAAGGCCGACTCCATCGCCCTGGGCACGCCCGACCGGCACCGCGCGGCCCTCGCCGCGCTGGTGGACCTGCCCCCGGCCTGACGGCGGCGCGCCACCGGCGGCGCCTGACGGCGCACGGGCGGCCCCGCCCGGAAGGTGCGGGGCCGTCCGGCTAGCCGGTGATGACCGCCAGAACCCGGGCGCCCTCAGGGAAGGCGCCGCGCCCGGCCAGCGCGAGGACGCCGAACATCATCTTCGCGGTGTAGATCCGGTCGAGGACGATCCCGTGCCGGCCGGCGAAGTCGGCGGCGAACGCCTCCAGCTCGGGGGTGGTCCTCGCGTAGCCACCGAAGTGGAAGTCGTCCTGGACGCTCCAGTCGCCGCGCCGCCCGCCGTAGGTCTCGCGCTGGAGGCGCTCCACCTCGCCCGCCATGAAGCCGCCCTTCAGCACGGAGAACCCGACGGCGCGCTGCCGCGGGGCCAGCCCGGCGGCGAGCCCGGCCAGCGTCCCGCCCGTCCCGCAGGGGCAGCACACCACGTCGAAGCCCGGCACCTCCGCGCCCAGCTCGGCGCAGCCCCGGACGGCCGGCGCGTTGCTCCCCCCTTCCGGCAGGAGGTAGAAGTCGCCCCACCGCTCGCGCAGGGCCGCGACGACGTCGGGTTCGTGCTTGCGCCGGTAGGTGGCGCGGTCCATGTAGGCGAGGCGCATGCCCATGCGCCGGGCGTGCGCGAGCGTGGCGTTCAGCGGCAGGTGCTCCTCGCCGCGGATCACGCCGATGGTCGCGAAGCCGTACATCGCGCCCGCCGCCGCGACGGCCCGGATGTGGTTGGAGTAGGCGCCGCCGAAGGTCAGGAGCGTCCCGTGCTCGCGCGCCGGCCCGATGTTGTGGCGGAGCTTGCGCCACTTGTTGCCCGGCAGCTCCGGGTGGACCAGGTCGTCGCGCTTCAGGAAGAGCCGCAGCCCCCGGCGCGCCGCCCGCTCGTCCGCCAGCTCCACCACCGGCGAGGCCGTCCCGGAGGAAGGAGTCATGGCAGCGGCAGGCCGAGCTTCTCGCGCAGCGTCCGCTGCACCTCGTCGATGCCCGGCCGCGCGTCGACGGTGACCACGTACTCCTTGCGGCCGAACAGCTCCAGGATCGGTTCGGTCCTCTCGTGGTAGTCGCGCAGCCGCTCGGCGAGCGCCTCCTCCGTGTCGTCCTCGCGGGACACCAGCTCGCCCCCGCACACGTCGCAGCGCCCCTCCTGCGTCGGACGGTCCTCGATCAGGTTGTAGTCCATCCCGCACCTGTTGCACAGCCGGCGGGCCAGCACCCGGCGGCGGACCTCCTCGTCCGGCAGGTCCAGATGGATCACGCCGTCGATGTCGTAGCTCTCCAGGAAGAACTCCGTCTGCCTCCGGCTGCGCGGGAACCCGTCGACGACGAACCCGTAGTTCCAGTCGTGCTGGGCGAGCCGGTCCCGCACGACGCTCTCGGCGAGATCGTCCCCGACCAGCTCGCCGGACGCCATGACGCGCCGCACCTGGGCCCCGAGCTTGGTGTGGTTCTTGACGTGCCAGCGGAAGATGTCTCCGACGCTGATGTGCACGATGTCCAGATCGCGCGCGAGGAGCCCGGCCTGCGTGCCCTTGCCGCTGCCGACAGCGCCGATGATGACGTACTTGCGCATGGGGGAGAGCCTATGCGCGCCGCCCCGGTCAGAGCGGGAGGCGCAGGCGGCGGCCCAGCCTCCGGAAGCGGGAGTCGGGCGCGCTCTCGGGTGACTCGTCCCGCACCGTCAGGCTCTCCAGCAGCGTGTCGAACGCGGGCGGGCGGACGCACACCAGCGTCGCGCGGGCCCTGCGGGCGCAGTGCAGCCGCACCGACGGGCGCAGCAGCCGCGAGAACGGGCCCCGGGCGCCGTGCCCGACGACCAGGATGTCGTCGTCCCCCGCCAGGCGCACCAGCGTCGCGCCCGGCTCCCCGACGAGCGCCAGCGCGGTCATCTCCACGCCCTCGGGCGGGCCGCCGCACACCTCCGCCAGGAGCCGGGCGATGAGCTCGGCGCCGGAGCCGCGCAGCGCCTCGGTGATCCCGCAGCCGAGCTGGCCCGCCGCCGACACGTGCGGGGGCAGCGGCGCGGCGTGCGCGACCAGCAGCGGCAGCCGGCGCAGCCGCGCCTCGCCGATCGCCCAGGAGAGCGCGCAGCGCGCACCCGCGGAGTCGTCCACCCCCACCACGACGCGGGGCCCGCCCTCCGGTCTCGCGATCACGGTCCCTCCTGTGGCCGCCGGGTGACAGCAGTCTAGACAGAAGGCATACCCGTTCCCACGCGAGAGTTCCAGGTTCCGGCGGCACGGGTTCGCGGGACACCGGGTCCGCGGCGCGTCAGGGGGAGGGCGTGGCAGCTGGACCATCAGGCGCCGAGCGGGGCAGACTTCCGGTATGGCCGCACCGCACGAGCACGACTCCTCCTGCGCCGTCGCGCACGGCGACGCTCCGCACGAGACGGGGGAGCGGACGCTGGTCGCGGTGTTCGCCGGCCCCGTCGCCGACCACCTGCTGCGCTACGGCGCCGACCTCGGCTACCGCACGTTCCTCGTCGACCCCGACAAGGACCGCGGCGGCACGGCCGACCTGCCGCCCCTGGACGCCACCGCCGACGTCGTCGTCACCGACCACCACCGGCCCGAGCTCGGGCCGGTCCTGCGCGACGTGCTGACGCAGCCGGTCCGGTGGGTCGGCGTCATGGGCAACCCGCGGCACCCCGCGCCGCACATCCCGGCCCTCACCGAACTCGGCGTCCCCGCGGCCGACATCGCCCGCGTGCACCGCCCGATCGGCCTCAACATCGGCTCCCGGACCCCCGCCGAGATCGCCGTCGCGACCCTCGCCGGCCTGATCGCCGACCGCAACGGCCGCCCCGGCGGCTTCGAGTTCTAGTGCTGGCGGTCGCCTACGACGCCTTCGCCGGGCCGCTGGAGATCCGGGAGCTGCCCGACCCGGCGGCGCCGCCCGGCGGCGCGGTGATCCGGGTCGAGGCCACGGGCGTGTGCCGCAGCGACTGGCACGGCTGGCAGGGCCACGATCCCGACATCCGCGCCTTTCCGCACGTCCCGGGGCACGAGCTGGCGGGCACGGTCGAGGAGACCGGCGCCGGCGTCACCGGACTGCGCCCCGGCGACCGCGTGACCGTCCCGTTCGTGTGCGCCTGCGGCCGCTGCCCGTCCTGCCGGGCGGGCGACCAGCAGGTCTGCGAGGCCCAGACCCAGCCCGGCTTCACGCACTGGGGCTCGTTCGCCCACTACGTCGCGATCGACGCCGCCGAGGTGAACCTGGTCCGCCTGCCCGACGAGATGGCCTCCACGACCGCGGCCGCGCTCGGCTGCCGGTTCGCCACCGCGTTCCGCGCCGTCCTCGCGCAGGGGCGGGTGCGGGCCGGCGAGTGGACGGCGGTGCACGGCTGCGGCGGCGTGGGGCTGTCCGCCGTGATGATCGCCGCGGCGGCCGGCGCGCGGGTCGTGGCGGTCGACGTGTCGCCGCAGGCGCTGGAGCTGGCGCGCCGCTGCGGCGCGTCCGCCGTCGTCGACGCCGCGGCCCACGACGACGTGGCCGAGGCCGTGCGCGATGCGGCCCACGGCGGCGCCCACGTCTCGCTGGACGCGCTCGGCAGCCCGGCCACCGCCCGCGCTTCGGTCGAGTCGCTGCGCCGCCGCGGCCGGCACGTCCAGGTCGGGCTGCTGCCGCCCGGCGCGGGCGCCGACCTGCCGATGGAGCGGGTGATCGGATGGGAGCTGGAGATCGTCGGCAGCCACGGGATGGCCGCCCACGCCTACGGCCCGATGATGGAGCTGGTCCGCGCCGGGGCGCTGCGCCCCGACCTGCTGGTCGGCCGCGTCCTGGCCCTGGACGACGCCCCGGCCGCCCTCGCCGCGATGTCGGGCGCCGGGATCACGGTGATCGAACCTCAGCGCCGGCGGCCGCCCGGCGACGGCGCCGGGCGCGACCCCGGGGCGCGGGCGTAGGATCCGAGGTGATGCCCGTGTTCTGTCAGTGGGCTCGTCTACGGTCGGAGGCGACGGCGCCCGCCGCCCTCGCCGCCCTGGCGATGCCGCCCAGCAGAGGTGACGACCACCATGCCCGACACCATGCCGAACACCGTCGAGACAGACCGTGACTTCCAGTCGCTGGCCGACCCGTACCGGCGGGAGCTGCTGGCGCACTGCTACCGGATGCTCGGCTCCATCCACGACGCCGAAGACCTGGTGCAGGAGACCTACCTGCGGGCGTGGCGCTCCTACGGCGGCTTCGAGGGCCGCTCCTCGCTGCGCACCTGGCTGTACCGCATCGCGACGAACGTGTGCCTGACCGCCATCGACCAGCGCGGCAACCGGCCCATGCCGTCCGGCCTCGGGGCGCCGAGCGACGAGCCCGAGCGGCCCGTGGTGGCCTCGGACGAGGTGCCGTGGCTGGAGCCCGCCCCCGACGCCGTGCTCGGCGCCGACGCCGCCGACCCGGCGACCATCGTCACTGCGCGCGAGAGCACCCGGCTGGCGTTCGTGGCGGCCCTGCAGCACCTGCCCGCCAAGCAGCGCGTCGTGCTGATCCTGCGGGACGTGCTGAAGTGGCGGGCCGCCGAGGTGGCCGAGCTCCTCGACACCTCCACCGCCGCGGTCAACAGCGCGCTGCAGCGGGCCCGCGCGCAGCTCGACGAGAACGCGCCCCTCCGCGACGAGCTGGTCGAGCCGACCGACCCCGGCCAGCGCGACCTCCTTGAGCGCTACGCGAAGGCGTTCGAGACCGCCGACATCGCGAGCCTGATCGAGCTGTTCAAGCAGGACGTCGTCTGGGAGATGCCGCCCTTCCCGCAGTGGTTCGTCGGCGCCGACCACGTCGTCCGGCTCATCAAGGCCCAGTGCGGCCCCACCCCCGGCGACATCCGGATGGTCCCGGCCGCCGCGAACGGGCAGCCGGCCTTCGGGCTCTACATGCGCGACGACGAGGGGGTGCACCGCGCGTACCAGATCCAGGTGCTGAGCGTCACCGGCGACGGCGTCGCGCACGTCTCGGTCTTCTTCGACACGAGCCTGTTCCCGGTGTTCGGACTGGCCGAGAGGCTCTGATCGCGCCCCTCGTCTTCCGCTGGGCGGAAGCCGGGCTCCGGCGCCCGCCGCGCCGGCTGCGAGGCTGGTGGCCGGGCCGCGGCCGAACGAACGCGTCCCGGTGGAAGGCGAGCAGGAGGGGACGAGGCCATGACGCACCCGCCGTACCTGTACCCGGGCTACAGGAGCACCGTGCTCCGCGCCCCGTCCCACGACCTGGTCATGCCGAAGACGGGCCCCGACAGCGTCGAGCTGACCTCCCCGGTCTTCGGGCACCAGGAGCTGGGGCGGAGGGACCACGACCTCACCGTCCAGCACGCCGGCGAGCCGCTCGGCGAGCGGATCGTCGTGACCGGCCGCGTGCTCGACGGCGCGGGCCGCCCGGTGCGCGGGGCGCTCGTGGAGGTCTGGCAGGCCAACGCCGCCGGCCGGTACCACCACCTCGGCGACGTCCACCCTGCGCCGCTCGACCCGAACTTCACCGGCGCCGGGCGCTGCCTGACCGACGGCGACGGCCGCTACCGGTTCGTCACGATCAAGCCGGGCGCCTATCCGTGGGGCAACCACCACAACGCCTGGCGGCCCGCCCACATCCACTTCTCGGTGTTCGGCACCGCCTTCACCCAGCGGCTCGTCACCCAGATGTACTTCCCCGGCGACCCGCTGTTCGCCTACGACCCGATCTTCCAGTCGATCCCCGACGAGCGGGACCGGGAGAAGCTGGTCTCCCGCTTCGACCTGGACGCCACCACACCGGAGTGGGCGCTCGGCTACCAGTGGGACATCGTCCTCGGCGACACCCCGGCGGAGGCCTGATGAGCACGCCCTCTCCCACGCCCTCGGCCATGACGCCGTCGCAGACGGTCGGCCCCTTCTTCGGCCACGCGCTGCCGTACGAGGCCGGTCCGCAGGTGGTCCCGCCGTGGCGGCCCGACGCGATCCGGGTGCGCGGGCGCGTCCTGGACGGCGCGGGGGAGCCGGTGCCGGACGCGCTCCTGGAGATCTGGCAGGCCGACGCCGACGGCGAGGTCCCGCGGCGCCCCGGCGGCATCGTGCGCGCCGGGCACGGCTTCTCCGGCTTCGGCCGGTGCGGCACCGACGCCGACGGCGGCTTCTGGTTCAGCACCCTCAAGCCCGGCGCGATCGGGGAGAGCGCTCCCTACATCGCCGTGCTGGTGTTCGCCCGCGGCCTGCTCAAGCCGGTGTTCACCCGGCTCTACTTCCCCGAGGACGCGGCCGCCCACGCGTCGGATCCGCTGCTCGGGGCCGTCCCGCCGGAGCGGCGCGCGACCCTGGTCGCCGAACGCGAAGGGGAGCGGGAGTACCGGTTCGACGTCCGCCTCCAGGGGGACGGGGAGACGGTGTTCCTTGCCTTCTGACGAGCGCCCGCCGCCGGCCGGCGGGCCCGGGCCCGCGCAGGAGCCCGGCCCGGCGCCGGACGCGGGACTGCTGTCGCCCGTCCGGGCGGGGACGGAGGCCGAGGCCGCCACCAGCGACCGGGCCTACCTGACCGCCATGCTCGACGCGGAGGCGGCGCTCGCCCGCGCGCAGGCCCGGCTCGGCCTCGTCCCCGCCGCCGCCGCCGAGGCGATCACCGCCGCCGCGGACGCGGACCGGTTCGACCTGCCCGGCATCGCCCGCCGGGCGCGCGGCTCCGGCAACCCCGTCGTGCCGCTGGTCGCCGATCTGCGCGCGCTCGCCGGCGCCGCGGGCGAGCACGTCCACAAGGGCGCCACCAGCCAGGACATCGCCGACACCGGCGCCATGCTCGTCGCGGCCCGCGCCAGGCGCGTCGTCCTCGCCCACCTCGACCGGGCACTGGACGCGCTGGCCGGGCTCGCGGCGCGGTACCGCGACACTCCGATGCCGGCCCGCACCCTCGGCCGGCAGGCGCTGCCGACGACGTTCGGCGCCAAGGCCGCGGGCTGGCTCATGGGCTGCCTGGAGGCGCGCGAGGGCCTCGCCGCCGTGTCGCTGCCCGTCCAGCTCGGCGGCCCCGCCGGGACGCTGGACGCCTTCGGCGACCGGGCCTTCGACCTCGTCGAGGCCTACGCGGAGGAGACCGGGCTGGCGCGGCCCGTCCTGCCGTGGCACACCCGCCGCACGCCCGTCGCCCGGCTCGCGGCGGCGCTGGCGGTGGCCGCGGGCGCCCTCGGCAAGATCGCCACTGACGTGTGGCTGCTGGCGCAGAGCGAGGTCGGCGAGGTCGCGGAGGCCGCGGGCGCGGGCCGGGGCGGCTCGTCGTCGATGCCGCACAAGCGCAACCCGGCGCTGTCCGCGCTGGTCCGGTCCGCCGCCCTGCAGGTCCCGGCGCAGGTCCAGGTGGTCCTCGCCGCGCAGGCCGCGCCGCACGAGCGGCCGGCGGGGGAGTGGCACGCCGAGTGGCAGCCGCTGCGCGAGTGCCTGCGGCTGACCGGCGGCGCCGCCGAGACGGCCGCCGAGCTGCTGGACGGCCTGGAGGTGTCCACCGAGCTGATGCGCGCCGACCTCGACGACCTCCTGGACGTCCTCGGCGACGACCCCGGGACCGGGGCCGCCGCCGACCTCGTGGGCCGGGCCCTCGACGCCTACCGCGGGAGCCGCGCGTGATCGCCGCGCCGCGGCACCGCCTGGACGGGCCGGACGGCGCGCCCGTCGTCGTCCTCGGCCCGTCCCTCGGCACCTCCATGGACCTGTGGCTCCCGCAGCTTCCCGCGCTCACGCGCGCCTGGCGCGTGCTGCGCTACGACCTGCCCGGCCACGGCGGCGCGCCGGCGCCCGCCGGCCCGTTCACCGTCGACGACCTCGCCGGCGGGGTCGTCGCCCTGCTGGACGGCCTCGGCGTCGAGCGGGCCGCCTACGCCGGGGTGTCGCTCGGAGGCGCGGTCGGGACGGCCCTCGCGCTGCGCGCCCCGGAGCGCGTCGCCAGCCTGGTCCTGTGCTGCACGTCCCCGCGCTTCGGCGACCCGAGGGCCTGGCGCGAACGCGCCGCGCTGGTCCGCCGCGAGGGGGTCGGCCCCGTCGCCGACGGCGCCGCGGAACGCTGGTTCACGCCGTCCTTCACCGGCGCGGAGCCCTACGTGGCGATGCTCCGGGCCACCGACGCCGAGGGCTACGCCCGTTGCTGCGAGGCCCTGGCCGCGTTCGACGCGACCGCGCGCCTGGCCGAGGTCCGCGCGCCGGCCCTGGTGGTCGCCGGGGCGCAGGACGGCCCGACCCCGCCGCGCGGCCACGCCGACCGGCTCGCCGCCGGCATCCCGGGCGCCCGCCTCACGGTGGTCGAGGGCGCCGGGCACCTGGCGAACGCCGAACGCCCCGCCGAGGTCACCGAGGCGATCACCGCGCACCTGGACCGCACCTGGAAGGGAGCCCGCCGATGAGCGAGCGCATGTCCGACGGGGAACGGCACGCGCAGGGCATGAGGACGCGGCGGGAGGTGCTCGGCGACGCCCACGTCGACCGCGCCGAGGCCCGCAAGGACGGCTTCACCGCCGACTTCCAGGACCTCATCACCCGCTACGCGTGGGGCGACGTCTGGAGCCGCCCGGGCTTGGACCGCAGGACCCGCAGCTGCGTCACGCTGACCGCGATGGTCGCGGGCGGCCACCTGGACGAGCTCGCCATGCACGTCCGCGCGGCGCTCCGCAACGGGCTGACCCCCGACGAGATCGGGGAGGTGCTCCTGCAGACGGCGATCTATTGTGGAGTGCCCGCCGCGAACTCGGCGTTCGCCGTCGCCCAGCGGGTACTGAACGAACGGGAGTGACGGGCGCGGGCCCGGGTGGAGGAGCCACGTGGGAGGGGACGGGACGGAGCGCGCGCGGCCGGTCAGCGTGGCGGGCAAGGTCATGGCCATCCTGAACGCCTTCGCGCAGGGCGATGTCCGCCTCAACCTGAGCGAGATCTGCCGCCGCGCCGGCCTGCCGCTCGCGACCGGCCACCGGCTCGTCGGAGAGCTGGTCGGCGGCGGGTTCCTGGAGCGGGTGCCGGACGGGACGTACCGCATCGGCACCCGGCTGTGGCGCATCGGCAGCCAGGCCCCGGCGGTCACCGGGCTGCGGGAGCTGGCCCTCCCGCACATGGAGGACCTGTACGAGGCCACCCACGACAACGTCCAGCTCGGCGTGCTCCGCGACGACCGGGTGCTGATCGTGGAGCGGCTGCGCGGGACGCGGTCGGTGCCGGTGGTGACCCAGGTCGGCGCGACGCTGCCGCTGCACACCACCGGCGTCGGGAAGGTGCTGCTGGCGTTCGCGCCGCCGCGGGTGCGGGAGGAGGTCCTGGCCGGCGAGCTGCCCCGGCACGCGGCGCGCTCCATCACCGACCCCGGCGAGCTGCGGCGCTGCGTCGAGCAGGTCGTCCGCTCCGGCTACGCGGTGACCCGCGACGAGATGACGCTCGGCGCGTCGTCCGTCGGCGCCCCCGTGCGCGACGGCGCGGGCGACGTGGTCGCGGCGATGTCGCTGGTGTCGAGCACCCGCGGCGCCGACCTGCGGCGGCTGCTGCCGCCGCTGACGACCGCGGTGCGCGCCCTGTCCCGGGACGTGGCGGCGCACTGGCGGGGAGGCCCCGAGATGTTTTCCGCTGAGCGGAACACCGGCGCCTGAACCTGCGGCGACGCGCGCGAACATCGGCGGCGGGGCCGAACGAGGAGGAACGATGCGCACCCAGGTCGCGATCATCGGCGGCGGGCCGGCGGGCCTGCTGCTGTCGCATCTGCTCCATCTCCAGGGGATCGACTCGGTGGTCCTGGAGAGCCGCGACCGCGACTACGTGGAGCACCGGCAGCGGGCGGGGATGCTGGAGCAGGGCACGACCGACGTCCTGCGCGAGAGCGGCGCGGGCGGGCGGCTGGACCGGGAGGGCCTGGTCCACCGGGGTCTCGAACTGCGGTTCGGCGGCGCCGGGCACCGGGTCTCGCTGACCGGCCTCACCGGCCGGACCGTGACCGTCTACGCGCAGACCGAGATCGTCAAGGACCTCGTCGCCCGGCGGCTGGCCGACGGCGGCGACGTGCGGTTCGAGGCGGAGGTCGTCGCGCTGGACGCCTCCGCGCCGAGCGTGACCTTCGTCGAGGGCGGCCGGACCCGCACCCTGGACTGCGACTACGTCGCCGGCTGCGACGGGTTCCACGGCGTCAGCCGCCCGGCGGTGCCGGGGCTGCGGACGTTCGAGCGCGAGTACCCGTTCGCCTGGCTCGGGATCCTCGCCGACGTCCCGCCCTCCACCGACGAGCTGATCTACGCCCACCACGACCGCGGGTTCGCGCTGCACAGCCTGCGCTCCCCGCGGGTGAGCCGCCTCTACCTCCAGGTGCCGCCGGACGAGGACCTCGCCGCGTGGCCCGACGCCCGGATCTGGGACGAGCTCGCGGCGCGGTTCGCGACCGACGACGGGTGGGAGCTGCGCGAGGGGCCGATCACCGACAGGTCGATCACGCCGATGCGCAGCTTCGTGGCCGAGCCGCTCCGGCACGACCGGCTGTTCCTCGCCGGGGACGCGGGGCACATCGTCCCGCCGACCGGGGCGAAGGGCCTCAACCTGGCGGTGTCCGACGTGACGGTCCTGGCGCGGGCGTTCGCCGAGCGGTACGCCTCCGGGTCGCACGCGCTGCTGGACGGCTACTCCGACGCGTGCCTGCGGCGGGTGTGGCGGGCCGAGCACTTCTCGTACTGGATGACCACGCTGCTGCACACCGACCCGTCCGCGACCGGCTTCGAGCGGCGGCTCCAGCGCTCACATCTCGACTACGTGGCCTCCTCGGAGGCGGCCCAGACGTCCCTGGCCGAGAACTACACCGGCCTTCCGCTCGTCTAGCCGGGGCCGGGGCTCCGCGGCGGCCGGGTGAGATGCACGTCACCAAAATTGGCAGACCCTGAAATTTTGCCACCTAGGCAAGTTCGGTCTACGGTGAGACCCGTGGCACCGCCGCGGCCCCCCGGCCTCCGGCGCGCGCCGCGCCCCACGCGGACGCGGAAGGTGAAAGGCTTCGGCATCTGCTCGACGTCGCCGCCCGGCCCGGCGGCGGCCGCGAGCCGCCCCCGCCCGGCCCTGACCGGCGCAGAACCCGATGCGAAGGACAGCGCAGTGAGCCTCCTCGACCGGCCGCCCCGCCAGGCCGCCGCATTATCACGACTGCGCAGGCCGGGCCGCGCCGGTGTGGCCGCGGCCCGCCCCGGCGGCCGGCCGCGGCCCGTCCGCGAGCTCCTGCTGATCATCGTGCTGTTCGCCGCCTACAAGCTCGGGCGGCTGCTGGCGGACGGGCGGGTGAGCGAGGCGTTCGACAACGCCCACCGCGTCCTGCGCCTGGAGCGCCTCCTCGGGCTGCCGGGCGAGGCGGGCGTCCAGCACGGCCTGCTGCACAGCGAGCTCCTCGTGCACGCGGCCAACTCCTACTACGCCTACGTGCACTTCCCGGCGGCGGTGCTGTTCCTGCTCTGGATCTACCTGCGGCGGCCCGCCCACTACCGGTGGGTGCGCCGGGTGCTCGTGGCGCTGACCGCGGCCGCGCTCGTCCTGCACCTGCTCGTGCCGCTGGCGCCGCCCCGCATGCTGCCCGCGGCGGGGCTCGTCGACACCGCCGCCCGGTACGGGCCCTCCGTGTACGGGGCGCCGCAGACCGACACGATCGCCAACCAGTACGCGGCCATGCCGTCCCTGCACATCGGCTGGGCGGCGGTCATCGCGCTCGGGCTGGTCGTCACCTCCCGGACGCGGTGGCGGTGGATGTGGCTCCTGCACCCGATCGCGACGATCGCGGTCGTCGTCGGCACCGCCAACCACTACTGGCTGGACGGGATCGTGGTGCTGGCGCTGCTGTCGGTCACCGTCCTGCTGCTGCGCCCGCCGCCGGCGGACGGGCCCGCCGGCTAGCCGGCGGGCTCCGCGCCCAGCGTCTCCAGCAGCTCGGTCACCGGCTGCAGCTTCTCGTACAGCAGCAGGACGGGCTCGCCCGGCTCCGCCATGTCCAGCGCCGAGGTCAGCGCGCCCTTCAGGTCGCCGGCCGGATGGTGGCGCACGTCGGGCCGGGCGTCCCGGAGCCCCTGGACGATCAGCCGGGTCATCTCGCCCGAGCGGCGCCCCCGCAGGTCCTCGTCCTCGTAGACGACGACGCGGCCGAACGAGGCCGCCAGCGCCCGGGCGGTCTCGCTCACCAGCTCGTCGGAGCGGTCGCCCGGCAGCGTCACCGCCGCGACCCCGGCGCCGCCCCAGCGCCGCGCGACGAACGCGCCCATCGCCCCGACCGCCGCCGGGTTGTGGGCGTAGTCGACGAGGACGGGGTTGGCGCCGACCTGGTACACGCAGCCCCGTCCGGGGTTGCGCGTGTGCGGGTCGAACGAGCGCAGCGCCCGCGCCACCACCTCCACCGGCACCCCGAGGGCGCGGGCGGCGGCCGCCGCGGCGAGCGCGTTGGCGATCACGTGGCGGGCGTGCCCGCCGAACGAGCCCGCCACCTCGGCGGCCGGCAGGATCGGGGTCCGGCGGTCGCCGCGCGCCTCGGTCAGCCACCCGTCCCTGACGCTGTACCCGGCGCCGCCGCCGCCCAGGTGGCGGGCGAGGACGGGCGCGTCGGGGGACAGGGCGAAGTAGCGCAGCACCGGGTCGCGCTCGCGGACCCCCGGCCGCCCGGCGATGCCCGCCGACGCCTCGTCCTCGGCGTTGAGGACCACGTGGCCGCCGCGGCGGATCTCCTCGGCGACCAGGGACTTGATGTCGACCAGGTCGTCGACGGACTCGGTGTCGTCGACGCCGAGGTGGTCGCGGGTGATGTTGGTGACGACCGCGACGTCGGCGCGGTCGTAGCCGAGGCCGCGCCGCACGATGCCGCCCCGCGCGGTCTCCAGCACGGCCGCCTCCACCGACCGGTCGCCGAGCACCATCTCCGCCGAGCGCGGCCCGGACGCGTCGGACCGGTGGACCAGGCGCCCGCCGACGTACACGCCCTCGGTGCTGGTCATGCCGGTGCGGCGCCCGTCCAGCTCCAGCATGTGCGCGATCATCCGGACGGTCGTGGTCTTGCCGTTGGTGCCGGTGACCGACACGACCGGCACCCGCGACGGCGTCCCCTCCGGGTACATCAGCCCGATGATGTCGCCGGCGACGTCGCGCCCCGCGCCCTGGTGCGGCGCCAGGTGCATCCGCAGGCCAGGCGCGGCGTTGACCTCCAGGATCCCGGCGGCGCCGCGCTCGGCGGGCGGCGGTGAGGCGGCGTCGGGCAGCCGCAGGTCGATGCCGCACACGTCCATGCCGACGGCCGCGGCGGCCCGCACGCACATCGCGGCGACCTCCGGGTGGACGTCCGCGGTCACGTCCCGGCTGGTGCCGCCGGTGGACAGGTTCGCGTTGCGGCGCAGCCACACCCGCTCCCCGTCGGCGGGCACCGACCCCGGGCCGTGCCCCTGCCGCTCCAGCAGCGCCAGCTCGGTGGGGCCGAGGACGAGCCGGGTCAGCGGCCGGTCGTGGCCCTCGCCGCGCGCCGGGTCGGCGTTGACCCGCTCCACCAGCGCCGCGACCGCGGCCGTCCCGTCGCCGGTCACGCACGCGGCGGTCAGCTCGGCCGCCGCCGCGACCCGGCCGCCGACCACCAGCACCCGGTAGTCCTTGCCCGGGATGTAGCTCTCGACGAGGACCTCGCCGCCGTCGCCGGCCGCCGACGCGAACGCGGCCACCACCTCCGGCGGAGTGGTCAGCTCGATGTGCACGCCCTCGCCCTGGTGCCCGGCGAGCGGTTTGACGACCACCGGGCCGCCGATGGCGCGCAGCGCCTCCAGCGCCTCGCCCGGGGACGCCGCGACCCGCCCCTCCGGCACGGGCAGGCCGGCGTCGGCGAGCAGGCGGTGCGCGAGCCGCTTGTCGCCCGCGACCTCCATCCCGATCGCCGAGGTGGCGTCGGTCATCGCCGCCCACACCGTCCGGCGGTACCGCCCGTACCCGAGGCGCAGCAGGTTGAGCCCGCCGACCCGGCGGACCGGCACGCCCCGCTCGCGGGCCGCCCGCGCCAGCGCCGCCGTGCTCACCCCGAGCCGCTCCTGCTCGTGGACGGCGGCGACGCGGGCCAGGTCGGCCGAGGTGTCGGGGACGAGCCCGGCGAGCGCCCCGTTCACGATCCGCACCGCCAGGGTGATCAGCCGCTCCACCACCGGGCTCGCGGACGGCTCGTCGGGCGGGCACTCCAGGATCACGTCGTACTCGGCGGGCCCGCCCGCGCGCACCGTGCGGCCGAAGAACACCTCGCGGCCGATCAGCCCGGACAGCTCCAGCGTGACGTGCTCGGTGACGTGGCCGAAGTAGGTGCCGCGCGCCATCGCCTCCAGCAGACCGCCCGGGCGGCCCGCCGAGCAGTGGTGGTCGGCCAGTCCGGGCAGCGCGTCGACGAGCCGCTCGGCGAAGCCGGGGTGGTCGGTGGTCTCGTGGCCGGTCAGGCCCTGCAGGTCCAGCCGCGCGATCGCGACCGGCCGGGTCAGGTAGACGTTCGGGCCGCCGAGACGGCGCACATGGTCGAGTCGCACCGCTATCCCTCCTCCGGGCCGCGCATGTTGCCGATCGCCGGGAGCCGGTCGTTCATCTGGAACGCGCAGCCGGCCGGCAGCAGGTGCAGCGACACGTCGAGCATGGCCATCGGCTCGTCGTCGGACGCGGCGTAGGCGACCGTCGCCTGCCCGGCGTCCACCACCGTGACCACGCCCGTCCCGACGACCTCGAAGCGCCCGTCGCCGACCACGATCGCCGTGTCCTCGTCGATCCCGACGCCGAGCAGCCGGGTGTCGAGCGCTATCCCGCTCATCAGCCTCGGCAGCCGCCCCCGCTCGTTGAAGTGCATGTCGATCAGCACGTTGTCGAGCAGGGCGAGGCCGGGGCCGACCTTCACGGTGGAGGCGGCGACCTCGTGGCCGCGGCCGCCGAGGATCATCCAGTGGCCCATGGCGGTGGCGCCCGCGCTCGTCCCGGCGATCACCAGGCCGTCCTGGTCGAGCCGGCGCTTGAGCAGCTCGTTGGTCCTCGAACCGACCAGGGTGCGGATCCGCGACTGGTCGCCGCCGCTGAACAGCACCCCCGTCGCGGTCTCCAGCGCCCGCAGCGTCGCCGGGTCGTCGGCCGCCGCCCGGCCGAGCAGCCGCAGTTCGCGCACCGAGGAGACGCCGAGCCGTCCGAACACGGCGGTGTACTCGTCGGCGACCTCCTCGGGCACCTCCGTCGCCGTGGTGATGACGACGATCCGCGCGTCCTCGTCGCCCGCGAGCTCGACGAACGTCTCCAGCGGGCCGGAGCCGCAGGTGCGGTTCTCCGCGCCACCGATGATCAGCAGCCGGCCCTTGCGTCCGGCGCCCCCATGTTTGTGGTTCACATGTGCTAGCTACCCCCGATAACCGCCTGTAGTCGCGCGAACGCGACAAGTCATGGGATGGGCGTGTGCCGGGCTGTGCCATGCTGTGCTGATGAGCGGCCCCGTTCCCGCCGACGACGCCGTCCGGCCGCCGTCCGGCGCGGCCCGCTCGTCCCCGCTCCCGTCCCCGCGGCACGGCGGGCCCGCCGCCGCCCTGGCCGCCGCGTCCGCCCACTACCTGCGGGGCGAGCCGATCGACATGTCCGCGCTCGCCGCCGAGCTCGGCGTCGGGCGCGCCACCCTCTACCGGTGGGTCGGCAGCCGCGAGCAGCTCCTGGCCGCTCTGCTCGGGGAGATGACCGAGCGCACCTACCGCGTCGCGGCGCGAGGAGTCGGCGGCGCCGGCGCTGAGCGGATCCTCGCCCTCCTGGAACGGTTCATGCGCGCGGTGGTGGGCGCCGAGCCGCTGAAGGCGTTCACCGAGCGCGAGCCCCGGCTGTTCATCAGGCTGGCCACCATGCCCGGCACCATCGAGGACCGCGCCACCGAGCTGCTCGCCCGCGAGCTCCAGGCGGAGATCGACCGCGGCGCGCTGCGCACCCGGCTGCCCACCCGGACGCTCGCGCAGGCCATCGTCCGGGTCGCCGACTCCTTCATGTACGCCCATTACCTGGGCGGGAAGCGGCCGGAGATCGACCAGGCGCTGGAGGTCGTCGAGCTGCTGCTGCGCCCCTGCCCGGGCGGCGGGGAATCACCGGGCGCGGCCGGACGCTGAACCTTACCGGGGCGTGACCGTTTCGCGGCTTTGCTCCCCGTGAGAGGCTGAAGTCATTGGACGCATCGTCGAAAGAGGGGCCGTGAGCGACATCCCCCGCCGCGCGGTGACGCGAACCGCCAAGCTGGCGAGCCTCCCGCTCGGGTTCGCCGGTCGCACCGCGCTCGGTCTCGGCAAGAGGTCCATCGGCCGTCCCGCCGAGGCCGTCGCGCTGGAGGTCCAGCGCCGCACCGCCGAGCAGCTGTTCGCCGTGCTCGGCGAGCTGAAGGGCGGCGCCATGAAGGTCGGCCAGCTGCTGTCGATCTTCGAGGCCGGGCTGCCCGAGGAGGTCGCCGGCCCGTTCCGCGCCAGCCTGACCCGCCTGCAGGAGGCGGCCCCGCCCATGCCCGCCGCGACGACGCACCGCGTCCTCGCCGAGGGCCTCGGCGAGGACTGGCCCGCGATGTTCGCCGAGTTCGACGACCGCCCGGCCGCCGCCGCGTCCATCGGCCAGGTCCACAAGGCCGTCTGGCACGACGGCCGCACGGTCGCGGTCAAGGTCCAGTACCCCGGCGCCGCCCGGGCCCTCATGAGCGACTTCAACCAGATCTCCCGCCTCAGCCGCCTCGTGACGCCCCTGTTCCCCGGCGTGGAGGTCAAGCCGGTCATCGCCGACCTCAAGCGGCGCCTGGAGAAGGAGCTCGACTACGTCGACGAGGCCCGCGCCCAGACCGCCTTCCACGACGCCTACGACGGCGACCCCGACTTCGCCGTCCCCGCCGTCGTCGCCCAGTCGGGCAACGTGCTCGTCACCGAGTGGCTGGAGGGCACCCCGCTCGCCAGGGTCATCGCCGAGGGCGACCAGGAGGCCCGCGACCGGGCCGGGCTGCTGCTGTTCCGGTTCCTGCTGTCCGGCCTGGCCCGCTGCGAGATGATCCACATCGACCCGCACCCGGGCAACTTCCGGCTGCTGGACGACGGCCGCCTCGGCGTCATGGACTTCGGCGGCGCCGCCCGCGTCCCCGCCGAGCTCCAGTGGTCGATCGGGCGGCTGCTGCGCATCGGCACCCTGGGCGACCCCGACGACATCGTGGACGCGCTGTTCGAGGAGGGCTTCCTGCTCGGGGACGCGGAGGTGGACCCCGACGAGGTCGCCGCGCTCGTCGCCCCGCACGCGGCCCCGTTCGCCGTGGAGCGCTTCCGCTACTCCCGCGAATGGCTGCGCGAGCAGACGGCACGCGGGCTCGGCCTCGCCTCCGACCTGCGTCCGGGCGCGCTCGCCCGCGCGTTCCGCCTGCCGCCGCAGTACCTCGCCGTCAGCCGCGCCCTCTCCGGCTGCGGCGGCGTCCTGTGCCAGCTGGAGGCCGAGGGCGAGTACCGCGCCGAAGCCGAGCGCTGGCTCCCCGGCTTCTCCACCGGCACCGACCCCGACCTCGACGACCAGGCCCAGGTCACCGCCTGAGCCTGCCCGGCGGTCAGGCCAGGGCCCGCGCCTCCTCCTGCTCCACCTGCTGGTTCCATTCGCGCTTTCCGGACTGCCAGCCGTCCTCGTCGCGGCCGCGCCGCCAGTAGCCGGAGATCGACAGCTGCTCCAGGGGAAGGCCGCGCTCGACGCGCAGGTGGCGGCGGAGCGCCCTGACGAAGTTGGCCTCGCCGTGCACGAAGGCGTGCACCTCCCCGTCGGGGAAGTCGAGCTTCTGGACGGCCTCGACCAGCAGGTCGCCGACCTGGCCGCCGCCCCGGTGCAGCCACACGATCTCCGCGTCGCCGGGAGTGCGCAGCTCCTGCTCCTCCTCGGGCCCTTCGACCTCGACGAACACGCGGGCGGGGGCGCCGTCCGGGAGGCGCTCCAGGGAGGCGGCGATCGCGGGCAGGGCGCTCTCGTCCCCGGCGAGCAGGTGCCAGCCGGCGCCGGCGCGCGGCGCGTAGCCGCCGCCCGGGCCGTTGAAGTAGATCTCCTCGCCCGGCCGGACGCCCGCCGCCCACGGGCCGGCCAGGCCCTTGTCGCCGTGGTGGACGAAGTCGATCGTCAGCTCGCCCGTCCCGGCGTCCCACGCGCGGACGGTGTAGGTGCGGGTGCTCGGCCACTGCTCGCGCGGCAGTTCGGCGCGCACCCGCTCCATGTCGAACGGCTCGGGGTAGGAGACGCCCGGCCGCGGGAACAGCAGCTTCACGTAGTGGTCGGTGAACTCGCCCGCGCCGAAGTCCGAGAGCCCGTCACCGCCGAGGACCACACGGACCATGTGCGGTGTGACGCGCTCGGTGCGCAGCACCGTTCCCCGGTGGAGCCTGCGTCCCTTGCGTGCCGGTTCCGTCGCCATACGGTCCCCTCCGATGATCCAGATCACAGTGCTTAGGGAACCCTAACCTCAACCGGATCCGGAATGTTCCCCGGCGGGGCGCGGCGTTCAGCGAGCCGAGGCCGGGCGGGCCGTGCGGGTCCGCGCGACCTCGGCGGCGATCGCCTCGAAGGCGGCGTCGGTCTCCTCCTCGGCGAGGACGGTCGCCAGCGTCGACTTCACGATGACGACGCCGTGCCGGGGCGAGACCCAGATGAGCTGGCCGCCGAGGCCGTTGGCCGAGAAGTCGCCGTTCTCGCCCAGCCACCAGTGCAGGCCGTACCCCCGGTTGAACGCGGCGGACGGCCGCGTCGACTCCGTCACCCAGGAGGCGGGGACGACCTGGCGCCCGTTCGCCCTGCCGCCGTTCAGGTACAGCAGGCCGAACCGTGCGAAGTCGCGGTCGGTCGCGTAGTAGCAGCAGTACCCCATGCTGTTGCCGTTGGAGTCGTTGCCGAGGTACGCCTTGGAGGCCATCCCGGCCGGCTCCCAGATCTTCTTCTGGACGTAGGCGTGGTACGGGACCCCGGTCGCCTTGGCCACGACCCAGGAGAGGACGAACGAGTTCATGCTCGTGTACTCGAACCTCGTCCCCGGCTCCCACCCGCGCTTGCGCTGCCTGGCCAGTTCGGTCAGCGGATACCCGAGGCTCGCGGCGACGTGCGCGAACGGCACGTCGTAGGTCTCCGTCCACTGGACGCCCGAGGACATCCGCAGCAGGTCCCGCAGCGAGACGCCGTCGTATCCCGAGCCCTTCAGCTCCGGGACGTACCGGGTGACCGGGTCGTCGATCGAGTCGATGCGGCCCTCGCCGAGCGCGATGCCGATCGCCGCCGAGGTGAAGGACTTCGCCATCGACCACGACTGGAACAGGGTGTCGCGATCGGCGGCGACGTACCGCTCGAAAACGATGTCGCCGCGGTCCAGGACCACGAACCCCTGCGTCCCGGTTCGAGCGAGGTAGTCGTCGAGCGTGTGCTTCCGGCCTTCGTAGGTGTAGGTGACCGCGAGCGGCCGATACGCCTCGCGCAGGGCGACGGGGTCGGACGAGGGCGGCAGGGGGTCGAAGCCGCGCGCGGCCTCGGTGACGCGGACGGACGGCGGGGACGGGGGCGAGGGCGCCGGGGGAGCGGCGTCCGCGGGGGGAGCGGCGAGGGCGGTGGTGACGGCGGCTGCGGCGAGTGCGAGCGTCCAGGGCCTGCGGCGCATCGGACCTCCGTGGGGGGCGGGATCGGCCGGGGTTCTCACCGATGGTGATCGACCGGCGGCGCCGCGTCCATGGCGCGGGGCGACGAAATCCGGCGGCGGACGTGGCGTCGCGGCACGAAAGTCGCCGCGGACCTCGTCAGACGGCCCTGCGGCCAGGACCGTCTGAGGTACGTTCGACGGGCCCGCGTCCCGCTCAGCCGCCCGCGCCGCCGGAGGAACGATGTCCGTGCTCGCCCAGCTGCTCGCCGCCGTCGCCGACGGCTCCGTGGAGATCGTCGACCTGACCGCCCCGCTGTCGGAGCGGACGCCGATCCTGCGGCTGCCGGAGCCGTTCGCCAACACCGTCCCGTTCCGGCTGAAAGAGATCAGCCGCTACGACGACCGCGGACCCGCCTGGTACTGGAACGACATCGAGACCGGCGAGCACGTCGGCACCCATTTCGACGCCCCGGTGCACTGGGCCACCGGCCGCGACGGCGAGGACGTCGCGCAGGTCCCGCCCGCCCGCCTGGTCGCCCCCGCCGTGGTGCTGGACGCCTCGGGGCGCGCGGCCGCCGATCCCGACTTCCTGCTGGAGATCGACCACGTCCGCGACTGGGAGCGGGCGCACGGCCCGCTCCCGGACGGCGGCTGGCTCCTCTACCGGACGGGCTGGGACGCCCGCGCGGGCGACCAGGAGGCCTTCCTCAACGCCGACGAGACCGGCCCGCACACCCCGGGGATCTCCGCCGAGTGCGCCCGGTGGCTGGCCGAGGAGACGCCGCTGCTCGGCCTCGGCGTGGAGACCGTCGGCACCGACGCGGGCGCCGCCCACGGCTTCGACCCGCCCTTCCCGTGCCACTCCTACTTCCTCGGCGCCGGCAAGTACGGCCTCACCCAGCTGCGGAACCTCGACCGGCTCCCGGCCCGCGGCGCCGTGCTGCTCGCCTCCCCGCTGCCGATCGTCGGCGGCTCGGGCAGCCCCGCCCGCGTGCTCGCGCTGACCGAGCGATGATCGTCGCCGAGGCCGTGGGGGAGGCCCTCGCGCGGTTCGGCGCGGGCACCGTGTTCGGGGTCGTCGGCAGCGGCAACTTCCACGTCACGAACGCGCTCGCGGCGAACGGCGCCCGGTTCGTGGCCGCGCGCCACGAGGGCGGCGCCGTGACGATGGCAGACGCGTACGCGCGGGTGAGCCGCGGCCTCGGCGTCGCGACCGTCCACCAGGGGCCCGGCCTCACCAACGCGGCCACGGGCATGGCGGAGGCCGCCAAGAGCCGCACGCCGCTGCTGGTGGTCGCGGGCGAGGTCGCCGCCGCCGCGGTCCGCTCCAACTTCCGCGTCGACCAGGCGGCGATCGCCGCGGCGGTGGGCGCCGTCCCCGAGCGGGTCCACTCCCCGCAGAGCGCCCTGGCCGACGTGGCGCGCGCGTGCCGGACGGCGGTCGCCGAGCGCCGCACGGTGCTGCTCGGGCTGCCGCTGGACGTCCAGGCCGCCGAACTGCCGGAGCCGTCCGCGAGGAGGACCTGTACCAGCTCCCGGTCCCCGCGACGCAGAGCAAG
>NZ_JBEZJQ010000030.1:0-123920 GCF_040653135.1 Actinomadura sp. NPDC048021 | reverse complement strand
GCCGCCCCCCGCCCCGGCCCGCGGCGCGGCCCCCGTGCCCCCCCGGCCCCCCCCCCGGCGGGGCCGGCCGGCCGCCCGGGGCGGCGCCGCCGACGGCCGGGTCTATGATCAGGACCTCCAGGTCCTGGTGAACGGGCTGTGGGCGGCGGGCGCGCGGGCCATCGGCGTCAACGGCCGGCGGCTCACCCCGACCACCGCGATCCGCGCCGCCGGTGAGGCGATCCTGGTCGACTACCGGCCGCTCGGCGGGCCCTACGAGGTCACGGCGGTCGGCGACCCCGGGCGGCTGCGGGCCGCCTTCGCCGGCTCGCCCGCGGACCGGCGGCTCGCGGCGCTGCGCGACCGGTTCGGGATCAGGTACGGCACGCGCCGCTCGGACGAGGTGCGGCTGCCCGCCGCGGGGGCGGTCCGGCTGCGGTACGCCGTCCCCGGCGAGAGGGGCGGCCGGTGAGCGGGGGAGGGGTGACCCGGAGATGATCGCGCTGATCGGGCTCGTGGTCGGCGTCACGCTGGGCCTGCTGATCCAGCCGGACGTCCCGCTCTGGCTCCAGCCCTACCTGCCGATCGCGATCGTGGCGGCGCTCGACGCCATGTTCGGCGGCGTCCGGGCCCGGCTGGAGGGCATCTTCGACGAGAAGGTCTTCACGGTCTCCTTCGTCAGCAACACCGTCATCGCCGCGCTGATCGTCTTCCTCGGGGACAAGCTCGGCGTCGGCTCGCAGCTGTCCACCGGCGTCGTGGTCGTCCTCGGCATCCGGATCTTCTCCAACGCGGCGGCCATCCGGCGGAAGCTGTTCGGCGCATGACCGGCGGCGAGGCCACGCGGAAGGCGCCACCGGAGGACGGGCGGGCCGCGGAGAACGAGGGGCCACCCGAGGACGGACGGGTTCCGCCCGCGCCCGGAGGCCTGCGCGCCCTCGCCGATCTGCTGCGCCCGCGCGTCAGCCCCGGGCAGCTCGTCGGCGGGCTCCTGTGCCTCGTGCTGGGGTTCGCCGTCGCCGCGCAGGTGCGCTCGACCGAGCGCGACACCACTTTCGCCACCGCGCGGCAGGACGAGCTCGTCGGCATCCTCGCGGATCTGGGCCAGCGCTCCGAACGGCTGAGGGGCGACCTGCGGGACCTGGAGGAGACGAAGGCCCGCCTGGAGCGCGACGAGGGCGGAACGGCTCTGGAGGAGGCGCGCGAGCGGGCGACCACCTACGGCCTGCTCGCGGGCACGCTCCCCGCCGAGGGCCCCGGCATCGAACTGCGCATCGACGACCCCCGGCACGGCGTGAAGGCCCTGAACCTGCTGGACGCCCTGGAGGAGCTCCGCGACGCGGGCGCCGAGGTCATCCAGGTCGGCGACGTCCGCGTCGGCGTCGACACCCACTTCCTGGACGACCGCGACGGCGTCCGCGCGGACGGCAGGCTCCTCACCGCCCCGTACCGGTTCCTGGCCATCGGCGACCCGCACACGATGACGACCGCGCTCAACATCCCGGGAGGCCTCGTCCGCACGCTGGAGGGCGCCGGGGCCCGCGTCCTGATCACCCGGCGCGCGAAGCTGGCCGTCGGCGCGGTACGGTCTCCCTAGAGGGGACGGGGGGACGGTAAACCGGGCACCGTGCCGGGACGTCGTGATCGCGGCGGTCCGCGCGGCGGCATGGACCTGCGATCATCGTCGAATGTAGTTTGGTGCAGCCGGTTCACCGTTCCGGTTGACCCCTCGGGTGATAGCCGCGTAAGTTGCGGCGACCGTCGCGTGAGCGGGCGGTGAAGCTGGACCGTTGCTGGGGCGGATCCCCGGCGTGGGTTGGGTGAAGGATGCGCGTGGCGCAGGCGGTCCCCGCTACGGCGGGCGGCCCGCGGGCGGCACGCCGATGGTAGGAGGCCGAGCCGATCGATGCCGAGCGTCTACTGCACGCAGTGCGGTCACGCCAACCCGGATGATGCCCGCTTCTGCTCGAACTGCGGCACTCCGCTGAGGAGTTCGGCGCCGCCGCCTCCCCGGGAGTCGCCGGGCGAGTCCACGTCCACGATCTCCATCGGGGGATTCGAGGCGCTGGACACCGACGCCGGCGCCGAGGAGCCGGCCGGGCCCGACCAGATGGCGATGGAGGCGCTCCCCCCGGGCACCGCGCTGCTCGTCGTCAAGCGCGGGCCCAACGCCGGCAGCCGCTTCCTGCTCGACAAGGACCGCACGTCCGCCGGGCGGCACCCCGAGAGCGACATCTTCCTGGACGACGTCACCGTCTCCCGCCGGCACGCCGAGTTCGCCCGGCAGGGCGGCGTGTTCTCCGTCCGCGACACCGGCAGCCTCAACGGCACCTACGTCAACCGGCAGCGGATCGACCAGGCCGGGCTGTCGGGCGGCGACGAGGTCCAGATCGGCAAGTTTCGGTTGGTGTTCCTCACCAACCCGGCCCACGGCTGACGGAACGCGGCGAGGTCGCGGCGAACGATGGGAGGGCCCTTGAGCGCGGAGCCGGCCCGGTCCCCGATGACCATCGGGGACGTCCTCGGGCTGCTCAGGACGGAGTTCCCCGACATCACGATCTCCAAGATCCGCTTCCTGGAGTCCGAGGGGCTCGTCGAGCCGGAGCGCAGCCCCTCCGGCTACCGCAAGTTCGGCGAGGCCGACGTCGAGCGCCTGCGCTACGTCCTCACCGCGCAGCGCGACCACTACCTGCCGCTGCGCGTCATCCGGCAGCAGCTGGAGGCGCGCGACCGCGGTGAGAGCGTCCCGCCGCCCGGCGCGCGCCGCCCCGGCCCGGCCGAGCCTGAGCGGCGGCGCCCCCGCACGCTCGTGGCCGCCGACACGACCGCGGTGGAGCCCGCCGTGCGGCTCACCCGCCGCCAGCTCCTGGACGGGGCCGGGATCGACGAGGCCCTCCTCGTCCGCCTGGAGGAGTACGGCCTCGTCCGCCGGATCGGCGCGCACTACGAGGGCGAGGCGCTCAACATCGCGCGCGTGGCCGCCGCGCTCGAGGACTTCGGCTTCGAGGTCCGGCACCTGCGCGCCGTCAAGGCCGCCGCCGACCGGCAGGTCGGCCTGATCGAGCAGATGGTCGCGCCGCAGCTGCGCCGCCGCAGCCGCGGCGCGCACGAGGAGGCCGCCGAGACCGCGCGGGAGATCGCCGCGCTGTCGGTCCGGCTGCACGCCGCGCTGGTGGGCGCGGGCCTGCGCGAGAGCCTCGACCACTGATCACGCGGCCGGTGGAGGATTTTGCCGTACCCCGCGCGCCGCGAGCTGTCCGAGCCTGGGTGTACGTTGGCTACATGGTTCGGTCAGGAATCGATCCGCTGCACGTGGTGATCGAGACAGCGAGAACCAGCAGGGAGCCGCAGTGAAGCAGATGGAGGTCGTCGGCGTCCGGGTCGAGATGCCCTCCAATCAGCCGATCGTCCTGTTGAAGGAGACGGAGGGCGATCGCTACCTGCCCATCTGGATCGGGGCGGTGGAGGCGACCGCGATCGCCTTCGCCCAGCAGGGGGTGCTGCCCGCCCGGCCCCTCACCCACGACCTGTTCCGCGACGTGCTGGACGCGCTGAGCGTCCAGCTCCGCACGGTCAACATCACCGCGCTGCGCGAGGGGATCTTCTTCGCCGACCTCGTCTTCTCCAACGGCGTCGAGGTGAGCGCGCGCCCGTCCGACTCCATCGCCCTCGCGCTGCGCACGGGCGCCACGATCTTCGCGAGCGAGGACGTCCTGGAGGAGGCCGGCGTCGCCATCCCCGACGAGCAGGAGGACGAGGTCGAGAAGTTCCGCGAGTTCCTCGACACGATCTCCCCTGAGGACTTCGGCCGCGCCGGTTAGGCCTCTCCGGCACCCCGGGGCGAGCGGCCGCTGTGCCGTATGTCACTCTGGAGTGCGAGATCATGCGATCGGGCGAATGGTCGCCCATTGCGCCGGACCTGGCGGTTTTTGCGGGGGAACCATCGGGGTATGGACTGCGTGGGTGACGAAGGTGCGCAGTTTGCCCACGTGAAGCCGGTTCATCCGGGCATGCGACGCGCCGACGATGAACGTTGACCACACCCTGACCGGCACCTACCGTGCTGGTGGAACACCCGTGGTGTTATTCGTCAAACCCCCTTGACGAACCGCTACGGGATGATAGAAGCCGGAGGTCCGCGTGGCGGTGAGCAGCGGCGAGGGCAAGGCGACCCCCGACAGGCGCGTGGCGTCCCGCCGTGCCGGAGAGCAGGGCCTGCTCTTCGACACCCAGGTGTCGGCGCCGCCGGAGGACGTCGGTTACCGCGGCCCGACGGCGTGCGCCGCGGCGGGCATCACCTACCGGCAGCTCGACTACTGGGCCCGCACGAAGCTGGTGGAGCCGAGCGTGCGGTCGGCCCAGGGGTCCGGCAGCCAGCGGTTGTACAGCTTCCGCGACGTCCTCGTCCTGAAGGTCGTCAAGCGGCTCCTCGACACCGGCGTCTCGTTGCAGCAGATACGCACGGCCGTCTCCCACCTGCGCGACCGCGGCGTCCAGGACCTCGCCCAGATCACCCTGATGAGCGACGGCGTCAGCGTCTACGAGTGCACCTCGCCCGACGAGGTCGTCGACCTCCTCCAGGGCGGCCAGGGCGTGTTCGGCATCGCGCTCGGACGGGTGTGGCAGGAGGTGGAGGGCAGCCTGGCGGAGCTGCCCGCTGAACGCGCCTCCACCGGCGACGAGGACCCCGCCGGGCACCACCACGACGAACTGGCCGACCGGCGGCGCGCCCGCCGCACCGGCTGACCCCTCAGAGCGCCTCCTTGCGCTGCAGGAAGGCGAACGCCCCCCACCCCGGCAGGACTGGCAGCCACAGCGTCAGGAGCCGGTAGAGCAGCACCGCCGACGTGGCCGTCTCCGCCGTCAGCCCCGAGATCGTCAACGCCAGCGTGAGCGCGCCCTCGACGGCGCCGAGCCCGCCCGGCGTCGGCGCCGCCGACCCCACCGCGTTCGCGGTGAGGAACACCAGCACCACCGTCGTCCACGGCAGCGACCCGCCGAACGCCCGGATCGAGGCGTCCAGGCACAGCGTGAACGCCAGCGTCAGCAGCAGGGTGCCGCCCATCCCGGTGGACAGCTTCTTCGGCGACTGCAGCACGTCCACCAGGCGCGGCACCACGCCCGAGAACATGGCCCTCAGCCGCGAGGCGACCACCCGCCGCACCCGCGGCACCGTCAGCGCGAGCCCCGCGAGCAGCCCCAGCCCGAGCACCGCGAGCACGATCGTCCGGGACGGGGCCAGGTCCTGCGTCGCCTTCGCCGTCGAACCGGTCAGGAACCCGAACAGCACCAGCAGCAGGATGTGGGTGACCATCCCCACGAGCTGCGACGCGCCCACGCTCGCGACGGCGAGGGCGGGCCGGACGCCCGAGCGCTGCAGGTAGCGCGTGTTGACGGCGACGCCGCCCACGGCCGCCGGCGCGACCAGCTTCACGAACGACGCCGCCAGCTGCACCAGGACCGTCCGCCCCAGCGGCAGCCGCTCGGGGACGAACCCCATCAGCATGAACGCGGCGGCGACGTAGGTGAGCGCCGCCGCCCCGAGGGCCGCGGCCACCCAGTGCCAGCTCGCCGTGGCCGCCAGGCGGCCGATGTCCAGGCTCGTCACCTGGGGGATCACGATGTAGGCCGCGACCGACAGCGCCACGATGCTGACGATGGTCCGCGGCCGGAAGCGCTCCAGCTTGGCCGGGGGCGCCTCCGTCTCCGGCTTCAGCCGGACGATCTGCTCCCGGATGCGGGTCAGCAGGTCCTTGTGGTGCCGCAGCGCGGTGCGGGTCGCCCGCGACAGCGCCACCCGCTGCAGCAGCGGCACCGCCCCGCCGAGGGCCTCCTCGCCCAGCACCGGCGCTGCCGTCCCCACCGCCCGCTCCGGCCCCGCGCGCAGCGCCAGCGTCGTGAGCAGCTGCGCGAGGTCCAGGCGCAGCGCCAGGTCGCCGGCCGCCGTCTCCCCGAACCGCAGGTCGGTCAGGTAGGCCAGCCCGTCGTCGCCCACCAGGACCGCCTCGCCCTCCAGCCGCCGGTGCGCGAGCCGCCCCGCCTGCAGTGCCCGGAACTGTCGCCACACGTCCGCCAGCAGCTCGTCGGTGATCTCCGCGTCGGGGACGTCTCCGAGCCGCCGCCCCGGGACGTGCTCGTAGGCCAGCAGCGCCGCCTCGGTGCCGACCTCGCACGTGCCGACGAGCCGCGGCGTCCGGGCGCCCGCGGCGTCCACCGCGTACGCCGTCAGCGACTCCAGCTCCAGGGACCGGCGCAGCGACCGCAGCGTCCGCCCCGTCGTGGCGCCGCGCAGCCGCAGCAGCCGCCAGACGCGGTAGAGCAGCCCGGCGGTCTGCTGGTCGCGGTCCAGGACGCGGACCTCCACGTCCCAGTCGCCGTGCCGCTCCCGGCGCGCCGGGAGCCGGGCGCCGTACCCGCCCTGCGGGGAGGGGGCGAGGGCGACGCCGTAGCGGCGGGTCTCGTCGGCGTCGTGCGTGCCGTCCAGGCGCGCCGCCCGCCGCGGGTGCAGCCCGAGCCGTTCGAGCGCGGCCACCACGGCCGTCCCGGACGGGCGGGGATTCGGCGTCCCGACGGCGTAGAGGGTGCCGTGGCCGATGGCACGGCCGAGCAGGTAGGTGGCCGCCAGCGCGGCGACGGAGGCGTAGGACGCCGTCAGTCCCGTCAGCGCCGCCAGCCCGATCATGGTCCAGGTCGCGGCCTGCCAGCGGGCCCGGCCCGCCATCCCGACCGCGCTCACGAAGGCGATCACCGGGGCGATGTCGGTGTGCACCGGCGCGGTCTCCGTGCCGCCCCAGATCAGCGAGTCGAGCACGCCGCCCGGCGCGGCCCGCACCACCAGGTCGTCCAGGCCCACCGTGATCCCGAACGCGATCATCGCGGCCAGCAGCGCGATCGCCACGCGGACGCCGTCCTTGTGGAACAGCCGCTCGATCGCGAACGCGATCGGCACGGCCAGCACCCCGAAGCTGGACACCAGCGTCGCCAGCGTCAGCAGCAGCCGCGGCGCGTGCGCGGTGCCCTGCGCGATGTCGGTCTGCAGGCCGTGGGTGGTCTGCTGCGCGATCGACACCAGCAGCATCACCGCCGCCAGCCCCACCACGGACGCCGCGAACCGGATGGCGTCGGAGGGCCGGCGGATCCGGTACGGCTGGGCGGGCTCGTCGACGGGCGCGCCGGCCGCGCCCTGCGCCGGGCGCACCGCTCCGTCGTGGGCCTGTGTCACGCCGTACCGCCGCCCTGACCATCCGCCATCGTGATCAGCGTCCCAGACCCGGCGGCGCGCCGTCGAGTCGCGGGGCCGCCGCCGGGACGCGCGTCCATCCCGCAGCCTCGTCTCCCCGCCCCCGTGCGGCCCGGGGCCGTCGCGCCCCAGGTGAGTCAGCACATGGTACTCGCCGGTAGACCGCCCGCGCCGCGGGGCGCGGCCCCTTCCGGCGGGCCGGAACGACGTCGCGGACGCGCCTTTGGGTAGGGTTCGACCTAGGACATGCCGTCAACCCTGTGCGGGAGAGACCCCACGCCGCCAGCGTGGGGCGCCGAAGGGGCAACCTCCCCGGAACCTCTCAGGCAAAAGGACCGCACGGGCGAGGCACCTCTGGAAAGCAGGCGTCGGTCCCCGCGCGCGGGGAAGGGCGGCTCACCGAAGGGGAAACCCCGCCGCGCGGGTGAAGCTCTCAGGTGCCATGACAGAGGGGGAGAACGGCCGCCGGCCCGCGCCGGCGGCGCACCTGAGCGACCGCAGCAGCCAGGAGGCCCTCCATGACCGCCCAGTTCTTCGCCCCTGTGGCCGCGCCGCAGCATCCCCGGTCGGCGTTCGCCGACCGGCATGTCGGCCCCTCGCCGGACGACCAGGCGAGGATGCTGGCCGCCATCGGCTACTCCGGCGCCGAGGCGCTGATCGACCACGCGGTCCCCGCCGCGATCCGCACGTCCCGTCCGCTGGACCTGCCGCCCGCGCTGAGCGAGACCGCCGCGCTGGACCGGCTCCGCGAGCTCGCGTCCCGCAACACCGTCCTGACGTCCATGATCGGGCTCGGCTACCACGGGACGACCACGCCCGGTGTGATCATGCGGAACGTGCTGGAGAACCCGGGCTGGTACACCGCCTACACCCCCTACCAGCCGGAGATCTCCCAGGGGCGGCTCGAAGCCCTGCTGAACTTCCAGACGATGGTGGGCGACCTGACCGGGCTGCCCGTCGCGAACGCCTCCATGCTGGACGAGGGCACCGCCGCCGCCGAGGCCATGGCCCTCGCGCACCGCGTCTCCCGGCGCAAGGAGCCCGGGGCGTTCCTCGTCGACATCGACACGCTCCCGCAGACGATCGAGGTCGTCCGGACCCGCGCGATCCCGCTCGGCATCGAGATCGTCATCGCCGACCTGTCCCGCGACCTGCCCGACGGCGACTTCTTCGGCGTGCTGCTGCAGTACCCGGGCGCGTCCGGCGCCGTCCGCGACCTGGAACCCGTCATCGCGCAGGCCCACGAGCGCGGCGCCAAGGCCGTCGTGGCCGCCGACCTGCTGGCGCTGACCCTGCTGCGCCCGCCCGGCGAGTCCGGCGCCGACATCGCGGTGGGCTCCGCGCAGCGGTTCGGCGTCCCCTACGGGTTCGGCGGACCGCACGCCGGCTACATGGCGGTCGGCGAGGGCATCCAGCGCCAGCTCCCCGGCCGGCTCGTGGGCGTGTCCGTCGACGCGGACGGCGCCACCGCCTACCGGCTGGCCCTCCAGACCCGCGAGCAGCACATCCGCCGCGAGAAGGCCACCAGCAACATCTGCACCGCCCAGGTCCTGCTCGCCGTGATGGCGAGCATGTACGCCGTGTACCACGGCCCCGAGGGGCTGGCCGCGATCGCGCAGCGGACGCACCGCCGGGCCGCCGAGATCGCCGCGGGGCTGCGCGCCGGCGGCGTCGAGGTCGTCCACGACTCGTTCTTCGACACGGTCCTGGCCCGCGTGCCGGGCCGCGCCGCCGAGGTCGTCGCGGCCGCCCGCGAGCGCGGAATCAACCTGCGCCCGGACGGCCCCGACCGGGTCGCGGTCGCCTGCGACGAGACGACGCTGCCCGCGCACGTGACGGCCGTGCTCGAGGCGTTCGGCGCGACCGAGGTGGGCGAGGTCCCCGAGGCGTTCCCGGACGCCCTGCGCCGCGAGAGCCCCTACCTGACCCACCCCGTCTTCCACGCGCACCGCTCCGAGACCGCGATGCTGCGCTACCTGCGCAGGCTCCAGGACAAGGACATCGCGCTCGACCGCTCCATGATCCCGCTCGGCTCCTGCACGATGAAGCTCAACGCCACCGCCGAGATGGAGCCGATCACCTGGCCGGAGTTCGCCGCGATCCACCCGTTCGCGCCGCTCGACCAGGCCGCCGGCTACGTCGAGCTGATCGGCGAGCTGGAGGGCTTCCTCGCCGAGATCACCGGGTACGCGAAGGTCTCCGTCCAGCCGAACGCCGGCTCCCAGGGCGAGCTGGCCGGCCTGCTCGCCATCCGCGGCTACCACGCGTTCCGCGGCGAGGAGCACCGCGACGTCTGCCTGATCCCTTCCTCGGCGCACGGCACCAACGCCGCCAGCGCCGTCATGGCCGGGATGCGGGTCGTCGTCGTCACGTGCGACGAGGGCGGCAACATCGACCTCGACGACCTGCGCGCCAAGCTCGGCGAGCACGGCGACCGCCTCGCGGCGATCATGGTGACCTACCCGTCCACGCACGGCGTCTTCGAGGAGACGATCACCGATGTGTGCGCGGCCGTGCACGAGGCCGGCGGCCAGGTCTACGTCGACGGCGCCAACCTCAACGCGCTCGTCGGCCTCGCCCGCCCCGGCGAGTTCGGCTCGGACGTCTCCCACCTCAACCTGCACAAGACGTTCTGCATCCCGCACGGCGGCGGCGGCCCCGGCGTCGGCCCGATCGGCGTCCGCGAGCACCTGGCCCCGTTCCTGCCCAACCACCCGATGCGCGAGGAGGCCGGCCCCGGCACCGGCGTCGGCCCCATCTCGGCCGCCCCGTGGGGATCGGCCGGCATCCTGCCGATCTCCTGGGCCTACATCGCGATGATGGGCCCGGACGGGCTGCGCGCCGCCACCGAGGGTGCGATCATCGGCGCCAACTACCTCGCCGCCCGCCTCGCCCCGCACTACCCGATCCTCTACACCGGCCGCGACGGCCTCGTCGCGCACGAGTGCATCGCCGACCTCCGCAAGATCACCAAGGAGACGGGGATCACCGCCGAGGACGTCGCCAAGCGCCTCATCGACTACGGCTTCCACGCCCCGACCCTGTCGTTCCCCGTCGCCGGCACCCTGATGATCGAGCCCACCGAGTCCGAGGACCTCGCCGAGCTCGACCGGTTCTGCGACGCCATGATCGAGATCCGCCGGGAGATCCAGCGGGTCGCCGACGGCGGCTACGACGCCGAGGACAACCCCCTCAAGAACGCCCCCCACACCGCCGCCTGCCTCGTCTCCGACGACTGGAAGCACGCCTACACGCGCGAGGAGGCCGCCTACCCCCTCCCGTCCCTGCGGGAGAACAAGTACTGGCCGCCCGTCCGCCGCATCGACCAGGCCTACGGCGACCGCAACCTCGTCTGCTCCTGCCCGCCCCCCGAAGCGTTCGAGGACTGAATTGGATTGTGGTTTCCAGGCTGAGGCGCCTAGGGGCGCCTCAGCCTGGAAAGCCACGTGCGATCGCTCGCATCGCTTCGGCTCGCCTTGCGGCTCGCTGCTGTGTTTATTGCAGTGCTCTCCTCCTTCGGGCCTTGACGGCCCTCCATCGTCGAGCACTGCGTGCGATCGCTGGCATCGCTTCGGCTCGCCTTGCGGCTCGCTGCGCGATCAGGTTCTCGCTTCGCTTGAACCTGCCTTCGGACGCGATCGCGATGGTTCGGGTCGCTGGTGGCTCGGCTGGGTGCGGGGTGGGCACGGGCGATGGATTTGTGATCTTGCTTGGGTTTTGGGGTGTCGTCGCGGGACGGGGGCGGCGCGGATCGCTACGCTCTTTGCGGACCCCGACCCCCAGAGGGCAGAAGAGCGATGATCGAGTCTCCGGACGCGGTATCCGAGGACCCTGCGCGACTGTGCGAGGAGGCCCGCGGCCTCGCCGAGAGCGGTGAGGCCGAGAGGGCCGCGCTGCTGTTCGAGAAGGTGCTCGCGCTGGGCGACACCCCCTTCCGGGCGCGGGCGGCGCTGGGGCTGGCGGTCGTCCTGGACGACGCCGGGCACGTCGAGCGCGCCCGGGAGGCCGACCGGACGGCGATCGCCACCGCCGATCCCGAGTACGGGCCGCGCGCCGCCTACCACCTGGCGCTCACCCACGAGCGGGCGGGCGAGCACGAGCGGGCGGCGCCCGCCTGGCGGGTCGTGGTCGACTTCGGCAACCCCGCCTACCTGCCGCCCGCCCATCTGGCCCTCGCCCGGATCGCCGACGACGCCGGCGACTTCGACGCGGCCCGCGACCACTGGGAGGCGGTGATCGCGACCGGGGACGCCGAGTACGGGCCGCCCGCCGCGCACGACCTGGCCCAGCGGCTGCTGGAGCGCGACGAGCCCGCGCGGGCCCAGCGGGTCCTGACCGCCGGGCTCAAGCTGATCGACCGGGGCGCCGACCCCTACGCGTACGGGCGGCTCGCCGTGGCGCTCGGCATCTCCTACCTCGACCAGGCGATCGGCGCGTTCGGCGCGGCGCTGGGGGACGAGCCGGCCGACCCGGAGGTCGGGCCGCTGGCCACCGAGCTGCTGGCGCGGACCCTGCCGCTGCGGGGGCGGGGCGCCGAGGCGGGCGAGGTGTGGCGGCGGGGCCTCGCCGAGCCCGGCACCGCGGGGCAGGTGCGGGCGCGGCTGCGCCGCGACTTCGGCGACGCCGACGACGACGGCGACCTGTGGTGGGAGCCGGTCGTCGAGCGCGCCGTGTCGGACGGCACGCTCCCCGCCCTCGCCGGCGAGGCGTTCGGCGCCCTCGACCACATGTACGCGCTGCTCGCCGTCCGGTACGCCGAACGACGGGCCGGCGACGCCCGCGAGACCCTCGGCAGGGCGGTGCGGGTGCCGGGCGGCTACGCGTGGGGGCCGCTGCTGCACGAGAGCTTCGCCGAGCGGTTCCGCCTGGCGACCGGCACGGCCGCCCCGGACTGGACCGACGGCTAGCCGGCGATGGCGCGCTGGGCGATCACCTTGGTGATGCGGGCGCGGACGAGGTACTCGGTGGGGACGGCGTTGCGCCGCCCGAACTCCTCGGCCCGGTCGGCGCCCATGTAGCGGCCGCCGATGACGGTCGCCCAGCGGAGCATCTCGTCGAGGTCCTCGACGAGGGACGCCTCGGCCTGGATCAGCACGTACGAGTACGGCGGCGCCTGGTCGTCGACGCAGACGGACAGGCGCGGATCGCGGGCGAGGACGCGGCCCTTCACGCTCTGGTGCCCCGTGTTGAACAGCAGGTCGTCGCCGTCGAGGACGAACCAGATCGGCGTCACGTGCGGCGTGCCGTCCTTGCGGGTGACGGCGGCCTTGCCGGTGCGGGTGCCCTCCATGACGAACGCGCGCCATTCGCTGTCGGTCATCGTCTCCATGGGTCCAGTCTGCCGCACCGGCTGTTCGCGGCTGCCGCTACGGTGAGTCACATGAAGGTCGCGACGGCGCACGGGCCCGCCGAGGTGGTGCTCGACGAGGTGGAGGACCCGGCGTTCCTGCTGGTGCTGACGCACGGGTCGAACGGGGGAGTGGAGGCGGCCGACCTGCTGGCGGTGCGGGCGGAGGCGCTGGGGCTCGGCGGCGCCGTCGCGCGGGTGGTCCAGCCGTTCCGGCTCGCCGGGCGGCGGGCGCCGGGGCCGGCGGCCAAGCAGGACGAGGCGTGGCTGGAGATCGTCGCGGCGCTGCGGAAGCGGTTCGGGGACGTCACGCTGGTGCAGGGCGGCCGCAGCAACGGGGCGAGGGTCGCGTGCCGGACGGCGGAGGCCGCCGGGGCGGCCGGCGTGGTGGCGCTGGCGTTCCCCCTGCACCCGCCGGGCAGGCCGGAGAAGACCCGGGTGGAGGAGTTGCGGTCGGCGGGGGTCGAGGTCGTCGTCGTCAACGGCGACCGCGACCCGTTCGGCGTGCCCGACCCGGCGGACGCGGCGCAGGTCGCGGTCCTGCCGGGCGAGCGGCACGACCTCGGCAAGGACCCCGCGGCCGTCGGTCGTGCCGTGGAGCCGTGGCTGAAGCGGTGGGCGGCCCGTCCGGTGCGGACGGGCCGGCGGTAGAGTCGCTCCGGGCCCGGTGCGGGCCCAGAGACCGGTCGTGGGCGGGCGTGCCCCCGAGGATGATCACCCGTTTGAACTAGTCCCCCGTGGAGACCGCTCAAGCGGCGGACGTGGCCTGCGCGTCCGTCGGCCGGTGCGGCGCGATGACTCCCCCGTCGGGCAGCAGCTCACCGGTGTCCTCGAACAGCACGACCCCGTTGCACAGCAGGCTCCACCCCTGTTCGGGGTGCGAGGCCAGCGTGCGGGCGGCGTCGCGGTCGGGTGCGTTGTGGGAGGGACAAGGCGGCTGGTGCGGGCACATGGCGTGCCTCCGGTCTCAACTACTGGTCGGTCGTGGTGCTTTCCTGTTCTGACGCACCCAAGTGTGGAGTGGTTCGCCCCCACCGGCCATAGCCCGTTGGGACGGTTGTCCATTGGTTCCGGAGTACCGGTCGGGTGTGATCCCTCCCACTCCCGGGGCGCCACGCAGTAGCGTGCCTCCCGCGCGATAACGGACGAAGAACGACACGCCGCCGGAGGCTGAAACCCCTACGATGTTCGGCGGGGGAACGGGCTCTGCGGGGGCGGGGGGAGTGAGGCCGGTGCGGGTCGCGCTGTCCGTCGCGTGCTTCGAGGACGTGCTGTTCCCCGGCACCGCGAAGGCCGTGACCGTGCTGCTGGAGCGGCTCGGGCACGAGGTGGCGTTCCCGCCGGGGCAGACGTGCTGCGGCCAGTTCCACTGGACGGCCGGCTACCACCGCGAGGCCGCCGGGCTCGCCCGCTCCCACGCGGCCGCGTTCGAGGGCTGCGAGGTCGTGGTGGCGCCGTCGGCGTCGTGCGCCGCGACCGTCCGCGCCGACTACCCGAAGATCGCCCGTACGGCCCGCGACCCCGGCCTGGCCCGCGCCGCCGAGGGCCTCGCCGTCTACGAGCTGACGGAGTTCCTCGTCGACGTCCTCGGGATCACCGACGTGGGCGCGTACTTCCCGCACCGGGTCACCTATCACCCGTCCTGCCGGTCCCTGCGCACTCTCGGCGTCGGCGACCGGCCGGTGCGGCTGCTGCGTGCGGTGCGGGGCCTGGATCTCGTGGAGCTGCCGTCCGCGGGGGAGTGCTGCGGGTTCGGCGGCGCGTTCGCGATGAAGAACGCGGACGTGTCGGTCGCGATGGTGGCCGACAAGGTCCGGCATGTCCGCGCCACCGGGGCGGACGTGGTCTGCGCGGTCGACGACTCGTGCCTGGCCCACATCGGCGGCGCGCTGTCGCGGCTGCGCGGCGGCGTCCGGACGATGCACCTGGCGGAGATCCTCGCGGAGACGGGGCCGGTGTGACGGCCTCCTCTCCGGGGACGCCGCCGTCCTCCGGCAGGAGCGGACCCGTCCCGGCGCCGAGGCCGAAGTTCGCCGCCGCCGCACGGCCGGAACTGGCCGACACGCGGCTGCGCCGCAACCTGCGCGGCGCGACGGCCGCGCTGCGGGAGCGGGAGGCCGCCGCGGCGGCCGAGGCCGCCGACTGGGAGGACCTGCGCGAGGCCGGACGAGCGATCAAGGATGGCGCGCTGCTCGACCTGGACGCCCATCTGGAGGAGCTGGAGCGGGCCGTCACCGAGTCGGGCGGCACCGTGCACTGGGCGGCGGACGCGGCGGAGGCGCGCCGCGTCGTCACCGGCCTGGTCCGCGCGACGGGCGCCAGGGAGGTCGTCAAGGCCGCGTCCGCGACGACGCGGGAGATCGGCCTGAACGACGCGCTCGCCCGCGCGGGCGTGACCGTCCGCGAGACCGGCGTCGCCGAGATGGCGGTGCAGCTCGGCGAGGACGCGCCGTCCCACCTGCTGTCCCCGGCCGCGCACCGCGACCGCGCGGAGATCGCGGAGGTGTTCCGGCGCGCGGTCCCGGCCGCCGGGCCGGGCCCGGCCGACGACCCCGAGGCGCTGACCGCCGCCGCCCGCGCCCACCTGCGCGACCGCTTCCTGCGCGCCCGCGTCGCGGTCACCGGCGCGAACTTCCTGGTGGCCGAGACCGGCACCCTGGTCCTGCTGGAGTCGGAGGGCAACGCGCGGATGTGCCTGACGCTCCCGGAGACGCTGATCAGTGTCGCCGGTATCGACAAGGTCGTCCCGACATGGGATGACATGGAGGTGTTCCTCCAGCTCCTGCCGCGCTCGTCGACCGGCGACCGGATGACCCCGTACGTCTCGACGTGGACGGGCGTGACGCCGGACGACGGGCCGCGCGCCTTCCACCTCGTCCTGCTCGACAACGGCCGCACCCGCGCGCTCGCCGACGAGGTCGGCCGCGCCGCCCTGCGCTGCATCCGCTGCTCGGCCTGCCTGAACGTCTGCCCCGTCTACGAGCGGACGGGCGGGCGCCCCTACGGCCCCGTCCACCCCGGCCCGATCGGCGCGGTGCTCACCCCGCTGACGCGGGGCGTGGAGAGCGCCGCCGACGCGTCCCTGCCCTACGCGTCCACGCTCTGCGGCGCGTGCGCCGACGTCTGCCCCGTGAAGATCGACATCCCGGACCTGCTGGTGCACCTGCGGGGGAAGGTGGTGGAGTCGCGCCGGAGGCGCCCGGTCCCGACGCCCGAGATGGCGCTGATGCGCGGCCTCGCCTGGACGCTCGGCGATCCGCGCCGCCACGAGGCGGCGGTGCGGCGCGGCGCACGCTGGGCGCGGCTGCTGTCGCGCGGCGGGCGGATCCGCCGCCTCCCGGGCCTGCTCGGCAAGTGGACCGAGGCCCGCGACCTGCCCGCGCCGCCGGCCGAGAGCTTCCGCGGCTGGTGGGACAGGACGCGGGCATGAGCTCGCGCGAGGAGGTGCTGCGCCGGGTCCGCGAGGCGCTCGGCGGTGCCCGCGGCCCGCGCCCGCCGGTTCCGCGCGGCTACGCCCGGCGGCCGGCCGCGGCCGACGCCGAGACCAGGGCCGACGTCCTCGCGCTGTTCACCGAGCGGGTCGCCGACAACCGCGCGGCGGTCCGGCACGTCGGCGCGGACGAGGCGGGCACGGCCGTGGCGGCCGCGCTGTGGGGGCGTGAGGTCAAGCAGATCGTCGTCCCCGCTGACCTGCCCTTCGGGTGGCTCGCCGAGCTGGACGGCGTGCGGGCCCTGGCCGACGCCCCGGCGGTCGACCTCGAGACCCTCGCCGCGTCGGACGGCGTCGTCACCGGGTGCGCGGTGGCCGTCGCGCAGACGGGCACGGTCGTCCTGGACGGCGGCCGGGCGCAGGGCAGGCGGGCGCTCACCCTCGTCCCCGGCTACCACCTGTGCGTGGTGCACGCCGACCAGATCGTCGGCACGGTCCCGGAGGCGGTCGGGCGGCTCGACCCGGCGCGCCCGCTGACGTGGATCAGCGGGCCGTCCGCCACCTACGGCATCGAGGCGGCGCGGGTCGAGGGCGCCCACGGCCCCCGGCACCTGGAGGTCATCCTCATCGAGGACTGACCGGTTCTAGCGCACGCCGCCGAGGACGACGCCGAGGCCCGCGCGGAAGCGGGCGTCCCAGTCGACCGCGCCGTCCTCGCCGGAGGCGATCCGGGCGGCGGCGCCGTCCTCGGCGGTGCCGCGCACCTCGAGGGCCGCGTGGCCGATCACGTAGCCGAGCAGGGTGTGCGCGGCGACGGCCGCGGCGTCCTCGGCGACCCCGCCGCGGCGCAGCACCTCCCGCAGCGACGCGAGGGTGGCGGCGAGCGCGGCCGGGTTGCGGCGGGTGACGACCAGGGGGAGGACGCCCGCGTGGGCGAGCAGGCGCTCGCGGTAGCCGTCCGCCCACGTCCGCAGGACGTCCTGCCAGCGCCCGGAGGCGGACGTGTCGGCCGGGGCTGCCGCGACGTGCGCGACCAGGCCGTCCAGGAGCTGCTCCTTGCCGCGGGGGAGGTGGTGGTAGATCGCCATCGCCTCGACCTCCAGCGCGTCGCCGAGGCGGCGCATGGTGAGGCGGCCGAGTCCCTGGCCGTCCACGATGCGCAGGGCCGCCTCGATGATCCGCTCGGTGGACAGGGGGGCGCGGTTCTGGGCGTTGATGCTGGGCTGCCTGACCATGAGGACAGACCTTACTACGTAAAGGACCGAAGCCGGGTGTCCGCCGCCGCAACACGCCGGGACCCCGCGTACGCTTACCTCGATCGAACACTGCACGACCGTCGAGGGAGTACCGCCATGCCGCTGGGTCGCCGGGTGAGCAAGGACGTCGCCGAGCCGTACGAGGCCGACCAGCGGCTGGCCGCCGAGTACGACGACAGGCTCGCGGCGGCGGGCGACGCGGAGCGGGCGCTGCGGGACGCGCAGGCGTCCGGCGCCGCCGAGCCGGAGCTGGGGGAGCTGACGGTCGCGTTCGACCGGGCGATGACGGCCGTGCTCGCCGCCGCCGAGGCGGCCGAGCGGGTCGCGATGGGGCCGAAGGTGTACTCGACGCCGGCGCAGGACGCCAAGACGCGCCGCGCCGCCGAGATCGCCTACCGCAAGGCCAAGGCGCGCCCGGCGGTGCGCCCGTGGACCGACGAGGTCGACCGCCTGCGCACGGCGCGCGAGGCGCACCGGCTGAGCTTCAGGACGCGGCCCGCCGCCCGCGTGTGAGCCGCCGCGGGCACGCGGCGACACGGCGTCACCGGGTGGCACGGGCCACCGAACTTTGAGAGTCTGCCCTCTCCGGGGAACGCCGGGGGTGCTCGCGCCGCACGTTCGCGCCTGCGCGTCCCGGCGGGGAGGGCACAGGGTGCTCTGGACGTTGGGGGATGTCACGTGGAGCGCACGCCGCCGGACCGGTGCCGCGTACTGGAGTCCTACCAGGACGGCGTGAAGGCGATCATCGCCCTGGCGGAGACCGTCGCCGACTGGGACGTGCCGACTCCCTGCGCCGACTGGCAGCTGATCGACCTCGCGGGGCACCTGCGGTGCGTCGCGGAGAACTTCCTGGAGTACCTCCAGGACGCGCCCGACAGCCGGCTGGCGAAGCTGTTCGCGCAGGACGCGGCCACGGCGGTGCTGATCAGGCAGCAGGCGCGGCAGAACGCGGCCGAGCTGGCGGTGCTGCCGCCCGAGCCCGGCCCGGAGCGGATCCTGGCGTTCGGGGTGTCGGCGGGGGCGTACGCCGACCTGATGCCCGACATGTGGGACCGGACGCACCTGATCTACCGGGGCACCAAGTACACGGTCGGCGACCACGCGGGCGCGGCGTGCGTGGAGTGGCACCTGCACGCCTGGGACATGGCCCGCGCGATCGGGGCCGACTACCGGCCGCGCGACCCTGACCTGCTGGTGCCGGCGTGGCACTGGGGCGTCCCGCACCTGCCGCTGGAGCCGGGGGACGCGTGGGAGGCGGTGCTGCGCTCCTCGGGCCGCTCGCCGCGGTGGCCGGACCCCGGGGAGGGGCCCGGCCGGGCGCGGCGGCGGCGCTCGGGCCGGCAGTCCGCCGTCAGACGCCCGCCGGCCTCCCCGGGCGGGCCCGCAGGTAGACCAGCCAGGTGAGCGCGCAGCACACGGCGTAGAAGGCGATGAACGCGATGTACGCGCCGTCGCCGGTCCCGTAGGTCAGGAACGACTGCCGGAACGCGATGTTGACCAGGACGCCGCCGAACGCGCCGACGGCGCCCGCGATGCCGATGAGCGCGCCGGACAGGCGGCGGGCCTCGTGCTCGGCGGCGTCCGGGTCCCCGCCGTCCGCGACGCCGGCGTGCGCCTTCGCCCTGAAGATCGCCGGGATCATCTTGTAGGTGGAGCCGTTGCCGAGGCCGCTGAAGGCGAACAGCAGCACGAAGCCGGTGAGGAACAGCCCGAGCGACCCGAGCCGCGAGGCGGTGAGCACGAGGGCCGCCGAGACGGCCATCGCCACGAAGGTCGCGAAGGTGACCTTGGCGCCGCCGAGCCGGTCGGCGAGCCACCCGCCGCCGGGGCGGATCAGCGACCCGAGCGCGGGGCCGAGGAACGTCAGGTAGGCGGCCTTGATCGGCGTGTCGAACTCGGCCGCGAACTGCACCTGCAGGACCTGCCCGAACGCGAAGCCGAACCCGATGAACGACCCGAAGGTGCCGATGTAGAGCACCGACATGATCCAGGTGTGGCCGTCCCGGCAGACGTCGCGCATGGCCCGCCCGTCGTTGCGGGCGTGCGCGAGGTTGTCCATGGCGAGGGCGGCGCCGAGGGCGGCGAGGACGATGAACGGGATGTAGACGCCCGCGACGAGGCCGGGGTGGTCCTTGCCGGCGGTGGCGAGGACGGCCAGCCCGACGAGCTGGACGACGGCGACGCCGAGGTTGCCGCCGCCCGCGTTGATCCCGAGGGCCCAGCCCTTGAGGCGCTGCGGGTAGAACGCGTTGATGTTGGCCATCGAGGACGCGAAGTTGCCGCCGCCGACGCCCGCGACGGCCGCCAGCACCAGCAGCGTGGTGAACGAGACGCCCGGCTGGATGAGGACGGCGGCCAGCACCGCCGGGACGAGCAGCAGCGCGGCGCTGAAGATCGTCCAGTTGCGGCCGCCGAAGCGGGCGACGGCGAGGGTGTAGGGAATGCGCAGCGCCGCCCCGATGAGCGCCGGGACGGCGGTGAGGGTGAACTTGCCGGCCGGGTCGACGCCGTAGGCGGGGCCGAGGAACAGCACCAGCACCGACCACAGCGTCCACACCGAGAACCCGATGTGCTCGGAGAAGATCGAGAACACGAGGTTGCGGCGGGCCGTCCGGGAGCCTCCCGCGGCCCAGAAGGCGGGGTCCTCGGGGCGCCAGTCGTCGATCCACCGGCCCTTCGGCGGACGGGTGCGCTCGGCGCGCGCGGCTTCGGTCGTGGCGGTCATCAGGGGGTCTCCTTGGGTCGCTCGGACGGCCCGACCGTAGGAATCCGGGGTTTCGCCCGTGTGTGACCGGTCATACGGCAGTGATAACTCCGCTGCACAGCGTGTCCCGCCCGCTGTGAGGTGCGGGGTAGACCCGGGCGCGCCCGGGTAGGCAGGGGGAGGCGGCGGGGGAACGGAGACGTGAGGATGGGAACCTGCGAGGTCTGCGGGAACGAGTACGCGATGGCGTTCGAGGTGCACGCGCAGGGCCAGGTGCACACGTTCGACTCGTTCGAGTGCGCGGTCACCAAGATGGCGCCGATCTGCGAGCACTGCCAGTGCCGCATCATGGGGCACGGCGTGGACGTGGGCGGGCACTTCTACTGCTGCGCCCACTGCGCCCATGCCGCGGAGCCGGAGCGCGCCCGCACGATCCAGGACGCCGTGTCGGTGTAGAGCGCTGCGGAGATAGGCGCGGTGCGGCTCCAGCCGCGGTACGGGTGGGGCCGTGTCGCGGGTGCGGGCGGGGCGCCGGAGCGACCGCCCGGCCCGGTTCAGGCGCGGGCGGTCCCGAACGCCTGCTCGCGGCCGTCCTCCAGGTAGACGGCGCTGCCGGCGGCCATGGCCCGCAGGCTGGGCTCCATCCGGCGCGACACATGCGGCGGCGCGAGTTCGGGGACCTTCTCCGGTGCCACGAGGATGTGGTCCGACAGCTCCTCAGGAGGCAGCCGGATCGCCGCGATCTCCTCGCCGGTGATGGTGCCGCCGAACACGAAGACGTTGACCGCGTCGACGCCGTCGTCGCGCGGCGATCCCCAGTCGACGCAGGCCAGGCCGTGCAGCCGGGGGACCAGGCCGAGCTCCTCCTCGCATTCGCGCACGCACGCCGACAGCGGGGACTCGTCGGCCTCGATCACCCCGCCGGGCAGGAACCAGCCCTCGCTGTAGGTGGGCTTGACCAGCAGCACCCGCCCCAGGTCGTCCAGCAGCAGGGCGGCCGCGGCGCCGCGGGCCCGCGGCAGGGAGGCGTAGTAGGCAAGGTCGGGCATGCTCCGAGGTTAAGCGTGATCACCCCGGACCGGTTCCGGCCGTCCCGGGACGGCGGCCGCATCCGTCCGCGAGATCGCCGGAGCACCGCGAATCCGTTCGACAACCGGGCAAAAGGCAACGAATAGGCCATGACAGGGATCGACAACGCTTGACACGCGTTCGTCAAGGCGTGTCGCGGCTCCGCGGGCCCGACTCCTTGACATCGCCGGGCGCACGGGGTGAACGGCATTTAACGCCGGGGTCACGCGCGGGACTCGCCGGTGAAACCGGGCGCGCCGACTCTCGGCGGATGGCCGAGACTCCCACGCACTGCCCGTACTGCGCCCTGCAGTGCGGCATGACGCTGCACGACGGCGGTACGGAGCCCCCGCGGGTGGCGCCGCGCGACGACGTGCCGGCCAACGGCGGAGGACTCTGCCAGAAGGGGTGGACGGCGGCCGAGGTGCTCACCGTCCCCGACCGGCTGACCGCGCCGTTGATGCGCCGGGACCGGGACGCGCCGCTGGAGCCGTGCGGCTGGGACGAGGCGCTCGACCGCGTCACCGCGGAGGTCGGGCGGCTGCGCGAGCGGCACGGGCCGGACGCCGTCGCGGTGTTCGGCGGCGGCGGGCTGACCAACGAGAAGGCGTACCAGCTCGGCAAGTTCGCGCGGATCGCGCTCGGCACCTCCCAGATCGACTACAACGGGCGCTTCTGCATGTCGTCGGCGGCCGCCGCGTCCGGGCGGGCGTTCGGCCTGGACCGCGGCCTGCCGGGCCCGGTCACCGACCTCGCGGCGTCCGGCGCGGTCCTGCTCGCGGGCGGCAACCCGGCCGAGACGATGCCGCCGTTCATGCGGCACCTGGCGCGGATGCGCGAGGGCGGCGGCGCCCTCGTCGTCGTGGACCCGCGCCGCACCGCCACCGCCCGCCAGGCCGACCTGCACCTGCAGCCGACGCCCGGCACCGACATCGCGCTCGCCAACGGGCTGCTGCACCTGGCGCTCGCCGAGGGCCTGGCCGACGAGGAGTACATCGCGGCCCGCACCACCGGGTTCGACGCCGTCCGGACGGTCGCCAACGCCTACTGGCCCGACCGCGCCGAGCGCATCACCGGCGTGCCCGTGCCGCTGATGCGCGAGGCCGTCCGGCTGCTGGCCCGGGCCTCCCGCGCCCACGTCCTCACGGCGCGGGGGTCCGAGCAGCACGCGCGCGGCACCGACACCGTCAGCTCCTTCATCAACCTGGCCCTCGCGCTCGGGCTGCCGGGCCGCGAGGGCTCCGGGTACGGGTGCCTGACGGGGCAGGGCAACGGGCAGGGCGGGCGCGAGCACGGCCAGAAGGCCGACCAGCTGCCCGGCTACCGCAGGATCGACGACCCGCAGGCCCGCGCGCACGTCGCCGGGGTCTGGGGCGTCGACCCCGGCGCCCTGCCGGGGCCGGGACGGTCGGCCTACGAGCTGCTGTCGGCGCTCGGCACCGCGGACGGCCCGAAGGCGCTGCTGCTGTTCGGGTCCAACCCCGTCGTGTCGGCGCCCAGCGCCGCGGCCGTGCAGGAGCGGCTCGGCGCGCTCGACCTGCTCGTGGTGGCGGACTTCGTGCCGTCGGAGACCGCGCGGCGCGCCGACGTCGTCCTGCCGACCGCGCAGTGGGCCGAGGAGTCGGGGACGATGACGAACCTGGAGGGCCGGGTGCTGCGGCGGCGCCGCGCCGTCCGCCCGCCGGGCGGCGTGCGCACCGACCTGGAGATCCTCGCCGCGCTCGCCGAGCGGCTCAGGGCGCCGGGGGAGTGGAGCACCGACCCGCGGGCGGTGTTCGGGGAGCTGCGCCGCGCGAGCGCGGGCGGCCCCGCCGACTACTCCGGCATCACCTACGAGCGGATCGAGGCCGAGGGCGGGGTGTTCTGGCCCTGCCCGTCGCCGGACCACCCCGGAACGCCGAGGCCCTACCTGGACCGCTTCCCCACCCCCGACGGGCGGGCGCGGTTCGTCCCCGTCGAGCACCGCGGCGCCGCCGAGGACGTCGACGCCGACTACCCGGTGTACCTGACCACCGGGCGCGTCCTCGCGCAGTACCAGTCGGGCGCGCAGACCCGGCGCGTCCGGCGGCTGGCCGAGGCGGCGCCGGGGCCGTTCGTCGAGCTGCACCCCGACCTGGCCGGGCGCCTCGGCATCGAGGACGGCGCCGGCGTGCGGGTGGAGAGCCGCCGGGGCGCGGCCACCGTGACCGCGCGGCTGACCGGCGCGATCCGCTCCGACACCGTCTTCATCCCGTTCCACTGGGCGGGGGAGGGCCGCGCGAACCTGCTCACCAACCCCGCGCTGGACCCGGTCTCGCGGATGCCGGAGTTCAAGGTGTGCGCCGTCCGGCTGCGGCTCCTGCCCGCCGAGGGGGACGGCGCCGCACCCGGCGCGAGGTGAGCCCCTTTTAACACGGCGGTGACAAAGGGGACCCAACCGCGAAACCGCCCCTTCCGAGTATCGGACCATCGGACAGTTCCCCGCCAGGAGGTTGCCGCGCGATGACCACGACACCCGAAGCGACGATCGTCAGGGAGCGGGCGGGCCGGCCCGCGGCCCGCTGGTTCGACATCTGCTCCTACGTCGGCCTGACCCCCGAGCGGGGCGCCTGCGCGATGGTGGACGGGACGCAGGTGGCGATCTTCCGGACCTTCGACGGCGGCCTGTACGCGCTGTCGAACCTCGACCCGTTCAGCGGCGCCTACGTGATGTCGCGGGGGATCCTCGGCACCAGGGACGAGGCGCCGACCGTCGCGTCCCCCATGTACAAGCAGGTGTTCGACCTGCGGACCGGGGCGTGCCTGGACGACCCGCGGGTGGCGCTGCCGACCTTCCCGGTCCGCCGCTCCGGGGACCGGGTGGAGGTGGCGCTCACCGATGAGCACCGGCAGTGAGCCGCTGGCCGGGTTCGCCGTCGGCGTGACCGCGGCCCGGCGCCACGAGGAGCTCGCGACGCTGCTGGAGCGGCGCGGGGCGAGGGTCGTGCTGGCGCCCGCCATCCGCCTGGTCCCGCTCGCCGACGACGCCGAGCTGCTGGAGGCCACCCGGGCGTGCCTGTCCGGGCCCCTGGACCACGTCGTGGTCACGACCGGGATCGGTTTCCGGGCGTGGCTGGAGGCGGCCGACGGGCACGGCATGCGCGAGGCGCTCATCGGGCGCCTGGCCGAGACCGACATCCTGGCGCGGGGCCCGAAGGCGCGCGGCGCGATCCGGTCCGCGGGCCTGCAGGAGCGCTGGTCGCCGGACTCGGAGGAGTGCGCCGAGGTGATCCGGCACCTGCTGGACCGGGAGCCGGCCGGGGCGCGCGTGGCCGTGCAGCTGTACGGGGAGCGCCAGCCGGAGCTGATCGCGGCCCTGCGCGCTGCCGGCGCCGAGGTGATCGAGATCCCGGTGTACCGCTGGTCGCGGTCCGAGGACTCCACGCAGCTGCGCCGGCTCGTCGGGCAGGCGGTCGCGGGCACCATCGACGCGATCACCTTCACCAGCGCTCCGGCGGTCGCCGCGACGCTCGCGGTCGCCGCCGAGGACGACCTGGAGGAGGCCCTGCTGGAGGCCCTGCGCACCCATGTCGTGGCGGCGTGCGTCGGCCCGGTCACCGCGCAGGCGCTCACCGAGCGCGGCGTCCCGACCGTCCAGCCGGAACGCGCCCGGCTCGGCGCGCTGGTGCGGGCGCTGGTCGCCGACCTGCCGCGGCGGCGGTCGCGGCGGCTGTCGGTGCGGGGCTTCTCGCTGGAGCTGCGCGGGCACGCCGTCGTCCTGGACGGCCAGTTGAGGCCCATCGCGCCCGCGCCCATGGCGATCCTGCGGGCTCTCGCGCGGCGCCCCGGGCACGTGGTGTCGCGGGCGGAGCTGTGCGGGGTGCTGCCGGGCCGGCTGGCCGTCGCGCCCGGCATCAGGGAGGCCTGGGCGCGGGAGGCGCGGCCGCGGGACGCCCGCCCGCAGGCCGACGAGCACGCGGTGGAGATGGCGGTGGCGCGGCTGCGGCGCGGTCTCGGCCGGCCCGGCATCGTCGAGACCGTCGTCAAGCGCGGGTACCGGCTGGCGTGCGACCCGCGGATCGCCGACCGGCTCCCGGCGGGCGCCGGTGGCTGAGGCCGGAGGCGCGCCGCCCGCGCTGCTCGCGGTGGCGCACGGCACGAGGGACCCGGCGGGGCCCGCGGTGGTGCGGGCGCTGCTGGACCGGGTCCGGGCGATGCGTCCGGGCCTGCGGGTGGCCGAGGCGTACGGCGAGCTGTCCGAGCCGTCGCTGGAGGAGGCGGCGGAGGGGCTGCGCGGCGTCCCGGTGGTCGTGGTCCCGCTGCTGCTGGCGCGCGGGTACCACGCCCTGGTCGACGTCCCCGGCCGGGCGGGCCGCCTGCTGCCGGGGGCGGTGACGTCCCGGCCGCTCGGCCCGGACGCGCTGCTGGCCGGGGCGCTGGCCGCCCGGCTGGCCGAGGAGGACCGGATCTCGCCGGACCGCCGGGACGCGGTCGTCCTCGGCGCGGCGGGGTCCGCCGACCCGGCGGGCGCCGCCGACGTGCGCGCGGCCGCCCGGCTGCTGGCGCGGCGGCTCGGGCGGCCCGTCCCGCACGGCTTCGTCGCGGCGGGCGGACCGCCGCTGGACGAGGTCGTCGCGGGGCTGCGCAGGCGCGGCGCCCGCCGGATCGCCGTGGCGTCCTACCTGCTGGCGCCCGGCCGCTTCCACGACCGGATGCGGGCCTGCGGCGCCGACGCGGTCGCCGCGCCGCTCGGCGCGCACGGCGCGGCCGCCCGGCTGGTCCTGCGCCGCTACGACGAGGCCGTGCTGCCGCTCGCGATCCCGGCGGCGGCCCGCTGACCCGTCCCGTCCCGGCGGGCCGGCTCCTCGTCCGGGGCGGCGAACCGCTCGTCGTGGTGGGCGAGGACCCGCAGCAGCAGCTCCTTGAGCAGGTCGGTCTCGTCGGGCGACAGCGCCTCGAACAGCGCCTCGTCCAGGCGGGCGCGGTCGTCCTGGCACGCGCCGAGGAACAGCCGCCCGTCCTCGGTGGCGTCGAGCGCGTACCGGCGCCGGTCGCCGGGGTCGCGGCGGCGCCGGACGTGGCCGGCCGTCTCCAGCGCGTCGACGATGCCCACGAGGTCGCCGGCGTCCATGCGCAGCCGTTCGGCGACCTGGCGCTGCGACAGCGGCCCGTGCCGCGCCACGCACCCGAGCACCAGCAGGTGGGGCAGCCTCGACCCGTCGGGGAGCATCCGGGCGGAGGTGCGGCGCACCAGCCGCCCCGTCTCGAACAGCAGGTAGGTGGGCGACGCGGACAGGGGATCGGGCCGGTCCTCCACGACTGCTCCCTGGGGGTTCTTGGCCGGTCTTATTTCTCTTGACCTGAGAAATAGGTTATCCCTACCGTTGGGTGGCCCAAAATATGGGTGTTCGCTCCATGCGGAGGGAGGCCCCCATGCCGGACGGGGGACCGGCCGTCGAGGTCGACGGCCTGACCAAGAGGTTCGGTGACGTGGAGGCCGTGCGGGGAATCGACTTCACCGTGCGGCCAGGGGAGATCTTCGGTTTCCTCGGCCCGAACGGCGCGGGCAAGTCCACGACGATCAACATGCTGTGCACGCTGCTGCGCCCGAGCGGCGGCGGCGCGCGGGTCGCCGGGTACGACGTGGTGCGCGAGCGCGACGACGTCCGCCGCAACATCGGGCTGGTGTTCCAGGACCCGACGCTCGACGGCTACCTGTCGGGCGAGCAGAACCTGCGCTTCCACGCCGAGCTGTACGGGGTGCCGCGCTCGGTGACGGCCGACCGCATCCGGCAGGTGCTGGAGATGGTCAACCTGTGGGACCGGCGCGGCGACCTGGTGCAGACCTACTCGGGCGGGATGAAGCGCCGCCTGGAGATCGCGCGCGGCCTGCTGCACTCCCCGCGGGTGCTGTTCCTGGACGAGCCGACCGTCGGCCTGGACCCCCAGACCCGGGCGTCGATCTGGGAGTACATCCGGCACCTGCAGGCCGCCGAGGAGATCACGATCTTCATGACGACGCACTACATGGACGAGGCCGAGTACTGCGGGCGCATCGCGATCATGGACTCGGGGCGGATCGTGGCGCTGGACACCCCCGAGGCGCTCAAGGCCGGCGTCGGCGAGGACCGGGTCCGCATCCAGACCGCCGACGACGAGGCCGCGATCGCCGCGCTGAAGGACCGGTTCGGGCTGGAGGCCGTCGTGTCGGAGGGCGCGGTGGCGTTCTCGGTGGCCTCCGGCGAGGCGTTCGTCCCGCGGCTGTTCGCCGAGCTGGGCGTGCCGATCAGGTCGGTGAACGTGGCGCGGCCGTCCCTGGACGACGTGTTCATGTCGTTCACCGGCACCACCATCCGCGACGCCGAGGCCTCGGCGACCGACGGGATGCGCGTCGCGATGCGCGCGATGAGGAGGTGACGATGGCGAGCACGGCCGAGAGGGCGGCGGGCGCCGAGGTCGTCCGGGTCAGGGTGCCCGAGCGCGGCCTGCGGCAGGACCTGCGCGCCGTGAAGATCGTTCTGCACCGGGAGCTGATCCGGTTCTGGCGCGACAAGCTGCGGATGGTGTCCGGGCTCGTCCAGCCGGTGCTGTGGCTGCTGGTCATGGGCACCGGGCTGTCCAACCTCATGGCCCGCAGCGGCGGCCCCGCGGGGTCGGTCGACCTGAAGACGTTCATCTTCCCCGGCGTGTGCGCGATGTCGGTGATGTTCACCGCGATGTTCTCCGCCGGGTCGATCGTGTGGGACCGCGAGTTCGGGTTCCTGCGCGAGATGCTCGTCGCACCGGTCAGCCGCGCCGCGATCGTGGTCGGCAAGTGCGTCGGCGGCGCCCTGGTGGCGACCGTGCAGGGCGCGGTGATCGTGTCGCTGGCGGGCCTCGCCGGGGTCCCCTACGACCCGGGCCTGCTGCTGGAGCTGCTCGGGCTGATGTTCGTCGGGGCGTTCGCGCTCACCGGGTTCGGCGTCATGATGGCCGCGCGGATCAACAGCATGCAGTCGTTCTTCGGCCTCATGCAGATGGCGATGATGCCGATGATGTTCCTGTCGGGGGCCCTGTACCCGCTGAACGGGCTCCCGGCGTGGCTGACCGTGCTGACCCGGTTCAACCCGCTCACCTACGCCGTCGACCCGCTGCGGCACGCGGTGTTCTCCCACCTGGACGTCTCGCCGCAGCTGCTGCGGACGTTCGACCCGGGCGTCACCTGGGGCGGCTGGGTGGTCCCGATCTGGCTGGAGATCCTGCTCGTCCTCGGCATGGGCCTGGGGCTGATGGGCGTGGCCATCCTGGAGTTCCGCCGCGCCGACTGAGGAAACGCCGCCGTCACCCGCCGTGATGAAGGATACTGGCCGCGTGCGCGACGCAGCGCACTCGGTCGGACGCGAAGGGTGACGGCGGCAACGTGAACGGGTACAGGACGATATGGCGCGGGGCGGCGGCGACGGCCGCCGTACTGGCGGCGGTGGCGGGCGCCGCGGCCGTGGACGGACCGGTCCGCGCGCAGGCCGCGGACGGGGCCCGGCCCGCGACCGCGGCGCGGGAGTTGCGGATCACGCGTTTCCTGGGGGAGCGGCGGCTTCCCCACATGGCGAAGTTCAAGGGCACCACGGTCGGCGGGCTGTCGGGCATCGACCGCGACCCGCGCACCGGGACCTGGTACCTGGTCTCCGACGACCGGTGGCGCTACGACCCGGCCCGGTTCTACACCGGCCGCCTGGACATCGACCCCGCCACCGGCGCGTTCAGCGGGGTCCGGCTCACCGGGGTGTCCACGCTGCGGGACCCGGACGGCCGCCCCTACCCCGGATTCGGCAAGCCGGGGTCGGTCGACCCGGAGACGATCCGCTTCGACCCGCGGTCCCGGCGCGTCCTGTGGGGCAACGAGGGCGACCGCCCGGACGAGGCGCACGAGGGCATCCCCCTGGCGCCGATGTCGCTGCGGTGGGCCGGACGCGACGGCCGGTACGCCGGTGAGCTGGCCCTTCCGCGGTCGCTGCGGCTGACCGCCGAGCACCGGGGGCCGCGCCGCAACGCCGGCTTCGAGGCGCTGACGTTCACTCCGCACGGCCTCGCGGCGATGGCCGAGGGCCCCCGGTACGAGGACGGGGAGCCGCCGACCGTGCGGCACGGCGCCATGTCCCGCCTCACCCTGTGGGACCGGGCCGGGCGAGTGACGGCCCAGTACGCCTACCCCGTCGACCGCCTCCCGGTCGCGCCGAGGCCGCCCACCGGCGCCGCCGACAGCGGCGTCTCGGAGATCCTCGCCGCCGGGGACCGCCGGTTCCTGGCGCTGGAGCGCTCCTGGCTGGAAGGCGTCGGATACAAGGTCCGGCTGTACGAGTTCGACGTGCGGGGCGCCACGGACGTGCTGCGCCGCGACCGGCTCGACCAGGGCGGGCGGTTCCGTCCGGCGCGCAAGCGCCTCGTCGCCGACCTCGGCCGCTACGCCGATCCCGCGCAGAACCTGGAGGCGCTGGCGTGGGGGCCGCGCCTGAGGTCGGGGGAGTGCACGCTGGTGGCCGGCTCCGACGACAACTTCGACCAGCGCGAGGCCACGCAGTTCCTGGCGTTCGCCGTCCGGGGCTGCTGACCGCCGCCGCCCGACGCACGAGGGCCCGCGGGACCGTGACGGTCCCGCGGGCCCTTCGCGTGCCGTGCCCGGCGGGTGGTCAGACGGCGAAGTCCAGCAGCGGGCGGGCGTTGCTGGGGTGCCGCAGCTTGGACAGCGACTCCTTCTCCAGCTGCCGGATCCGCTCGCGGGTCAGGCCGAGGGCCTTGCCGATCTCGTCCAGGGTGCGCGGCGTCCCGTCGTACAGCCCGAACCGCATCGCCATGATCTTGGCTTCGCGAGGGGACAGGATGTCGAGGGTGCGGCGCAGCTGGTCGGCCATGAGCTGGCGGTCCACCAGCTCCGACGCCTCGGGGCTGTCGGTGTCCTCGATGAGGTCGCCGATGCGGGTCTCGCCGTCCTCGCCGATGGTGGAGTCCAGGCTGATCGGCTGCCGGCTGGTGCGCAGCAGCTCGCGGACCTGCTCGGGGCTCTTGTCCAGCTCGGCGGCCAGCTCCTCGGGGGTGGGCTCGCGGCCGAGGCGCTGGTGCATGTCGCGCTCGACGCGGCTCAGCTTGCTGAGCATCTCCAGGACGTGGACGGGCAGCCGGATCGTGCGGGCCGAGTCGGCGAAGCCGCGCTGGATCGCCTGGCGGATCCACCACATCGCGTAGGTGGAGAACTTGTAGCCCTTGGAGTAGTCGAACTTCTCCACGGCGCGGATCAGGCCGAGGTTGCCCTCCTGGACGACGTCCAGCAGCGACAGGCCGCGGTCGGAGTACTTCTTGGCGACCGACACCACGAGCCGGAGGTTGGCCTCCAGCATGTGGGCCTTGGCCCGGCGGCCGTCGGCGGCGACCCATTCCAGGTCGGCGCGCATGGCGGGGGAGAGGTCCTCGGCCTCCAGCTTGTGCTCGGCGTACAGGCCGGCCTCGATGCGCTTGGCGAGGTCGACCTCCTGCTCGGCGGTGAGGAGCTGGCGGCGGCCGATGGCCTTGAGGTAGGTGTGGACGGAGTCGCCCATCGTGGTCGACTGGTCGTCCAGGTCCGCGGAGGTCTCCTCGGCCTCGACCTCGGTGACGTCGAACCCCTCGTCGACGGAGGCGTCGCGCTGGCCGCCGGGCCGCGGCGCCGCGCCGGCGGCCTTCGCGGTGGTCTTGGCGGTGCCCCTGCGGGCGGTGCGCTTCCTGGCGGCGCCCGCGGCGCCGGAGGTGTCCTGGGCGGTCTCCCCGCCGGCGTGGTCGGCGGCCGCGGCCCTCTTGCGGACGGCGTCGGGCTCGCCCGCCAGGCTGATGCCGGCCTCGGACAGCTCGCGCAGGATGGAGCGGCCCTGGGCCGGGCTGATCCCGGCGGTCTCGAAGGCCCCCCTCACCTCGTCGAGCGAGAGGCGCCCGTGGGCGCGGCCACGCTTGAGGAGGTCGTTGAGCGCGGGGCTCGGCGACTCCGTGAGCGGGGTCTCGACGGCGCTTCGCGGCATGGGGACACCCCCCTCCCTTCGGTGTGTGAGTGCGGCGCGGATTGTGTTCGCTCGTGGCGCACGCACTTAACGGAACGTCGCAGGACGGGCCTGTTGTTCCCGGCTTCGTCGCCGGGCGGCGCTCCGCGGGGGATCGTGGAGGAGCGATCCAGACGGTCGTGGTGCCCACGGCCAGCGGTTTCACACCGCCCGAACCGATCCGGTTCTACCTTACTTCGTAAAGGCCCCAGGTCATGGCGACGTGAGATAGACCACTACGCTCCCGAATCCTTGGGCCGCAATGTCCGACCATAACGCGCGATGACCCGTTCGCGCAGCTCAGGGTCGTCGCGGGGGACCGGTTCGAGGAACACCTCGTCGATCTCCTCGTGCGCGCCGCGCAGCTCGCGGGCCATCCGGACGCAGGCGCGCTCGACCTCGGCGGCGGTGAGGGAGTCGCGGAAGTCGAGGCGGGCGCAGACCAGCACGCGGTCGGCGCCGAAGGTCACGGTGACGATGTCCACGACCCACTCCACCTCGTCCGCCCGGCCGAGGCGCGCGCGGACGTCGGCGACGATCCGGGGGTCGGCCTGCGAGCCGATCAGCAGGTTCAGGTTGATCCGGCCGAGCACGAGCGCGACGGCGGTCAGCAGGACGCCGATGAGCAGGGAGCCCACACCGTCCCACGTCGCCGAGCCGGTGAGCTGGTGCAGGCCCAGGCCGCCGAACGCGATGAGCAGCCCGATGAGGGCCGCCGAGTCCTCCAGCAGGACGCTGATCGAGGTGGGCTCGTCGGTGCGGCGGATGTAGGCGCGCAGCGGCAGGTCCTCCGCCCGCGCGGCGGCCCGGACCTGCCGGACCGCCTGCTGCCACGAGACCGCCTCCAGCACGAACGCCACCGCGAGCACGACGTACCCGACGATCGTGCCGGACTCGCCGGCCGCCCGGTGCCCGATGAGCGTCTCGATCCCCTGGTAGTAGGAGAACAGCGCGCCCATCCCGAAGATCGCGACGGCGACGAGCAGGGTCCAGATGTAGCGCTCCTTGCCGTAGCCGAGCGGGTGGCGGCGGTCGGCGGGGCGCCCGCTGCGGCGAAGCCCCACCAGCAGCAGCACCTCGTTGAAAGTGTCGGCGATCGAGTGGGCGGCCTCCGCAGCCATCGACGCCGACCCGGTGATCAGCGCGGCGACGATCTTGGCGACGGCGATGCCGAGGTTGGCGGCGAACGCAAGGACGACGGTCAGGAGGCTCTCGTCCTGGGCGCCGCCGTCGTTCCGGCCCTCGGTCCGCTGCTGCCCGCTCTGTGCCGCCATGATCCGTCCTCTGCCCCGGCGGTCACCGTGCCATGCGCGGCGCGGCCCTCCGTCAGGGCGCGCAGGCGCGGAGCCGGGCCCGGTCGGGCTTCCCGGACGCCAGCAGCGGGATCGCCTCCACCAGCTCCAGCTCGCGCGGCGCCGCGTACGCGGGCATCGTCTCGCGCACGAGCGCGCGCAGCTCGGTCAGCTCCGGCAGGCCGGGGCCGGCGGGGACGACGACGGCGGTGACCCGCTCGCCCCACTCCGGATCGGGGCGGCCGACCACGACGACGTCGCGGATCTTCGGGTGCCGCGACAGCACGGTGGCGATCTCGCCCGCGACGACCTTCTCCCCGCCGGTGTTGATCACGTCGTCGACGCGGCCGCGGACGCGCAGCCGCCCGTCCTCGATCGCGCCGAGGTCCTGGGTGAGGAACCAGTCGCCGTCCCTGGCCGCGGCGGTCAGCTCGGGCCGCAGCCGGTAGCCGGTGAACAGCGAGGGGCCGGCGAGGCGGATCCGGCCGTCGTCGCCGATCGCGACGCGCATGCCGTCCAGGGGCGTGCCGTCGTAGACGCAGCCGCCGCAGGTCTCGCTCATCCCGTAGGTGGTGAACACACGCCCGCCCCGGCCGCGGGCCTCGGCCAGCAGGCCGGGCGAGGCGGCGGCGCCGCCGAGCACGATGGCGCCGAGCCGCGACAGGTCGGCGCCGGCGTCCAGGAGCCGGCGCAACTGCGTGGGGACGAGCGAGACGTGGAGACCCTCGGCCGCCGCGACGGCGGCGGCGTCGAAGCGGGGGGCGATGACGGGGTCGGTGCCGGCGACGAGGGAGCGGACGAGGACCTGGACGCCGGAGATGTGGCTGGTGGGCAGGCAGCACAGCCACCGGTCGCCGGGCCCGGCCTCGATGCGGGCGAGGGTGCCGGCGGCGGAATGGCGCAGCGCGCCGGCCGTCAGCTCGACGAACTTGGGGGCGCCGGTGGAGCCGGACGTGGCGATGAGCACCGCCGTGCCGGCGTCGACGGGCGAGTGCCCGCCGCCGGGGGAGTGCGGGACGGTGCCGCCGGCGGTCTCGATCGCGTCCGGGGCCAGCGCGTCCAGGAGGCCGCGCAGCGCGGGCTCGGGCAGGTCCAGGGGCAGGGGGCAGATCGCGGGACCGCCGTCGAGGGCACGGGCGAGGGCGTCCAGCAGGCGGGGGCCGGGCGGCAGAACGACGGCGTGCAGCGGGCGATCCATGATCTCATCAGCGTAGACGACCCCGCTGAACGCGTTCAAACGCGGGGCCGGTTGAATGGTGCCCGAGCGCCGCGCCCCGGCCGCGGCGCGGTCGCCCGACGGAGAGGAAGACATGGTCTCGGAGCTGTTCGACGCGAACGCCTGGAGAGAGGTCGAGGGGTTCGGCTTCACCGACATCACCTACCACCGGGCCGTCGACCACGGGACGGTGCGGGTGGCGTTCAACCGCCCGGAGGTGCGCAACGCGTTCCGTCCCCACACGGTGGACGAGCTGTACCGCGCGCTGGACCACGCGCGGATGTCCAGCGACATCGGCTGCGTGCTGCTGACGGGCAACGGGCCGTCGCCGAGGGACGGCGGCTGGGCGTTCTGCTCGGGCGGCGACCAGCGGATCCGCGGCAGGGACGGCTACAGGTACGCCGAGGGCGAGACGTCGGACACGATCGACCCGGCGCGGGCGGGGCGGCTGCACATCCTGGAGGTGCAGCGGCTGATCAGGTTCATGGGCAAGGTCGTCATCTGCGTGGTGCCGGGCTGGGCGGCCGGGGGCGGGCACAGCCTGCACGTGGTGTGCGACCTGACCCTGGCCAGCCGGGAGCACGCGCGGTTCAAGCAGACCGACGCGGACGTGGCGAGCTTCGACGGCGGGTTCGGGTCGGCGTACCTGGCGCGGCAGGTGGGCCAGAAGTTCGCGCGGGAGATCTTCTTCCTGGGCGACGCGTACGACGCCGAGGCCGCGCACCGGATGGGCATGGTGAACGCCGTCGTCCCGCACGCCGAGCTGGAGGCGACGGCGCTGGAGTGGGCGCGGAAGGTCAACGGCAAGAGCCCGACGGCGCAGCGGATGCTGAAGTACGCCTTCAACCTCGTCGACGACGGTCTCGTGGGGCAGCAGGTGTTCGCCGGGGAGGCGACGCGGCTGGCCTACGGCACCGACGAGGCCGCCGAGGGACGGGACTCCTTCCTGGAAAAGCGCGATCCCGATTGGTCGCGTTTCCCGTGGTACTACTAGGACTCGGGGCGCGTTCTTTTGGGGATGTGGGGCGCGGCATCCGTGACGCTCTGACCTGCTGATTCGTGCGGTTGAGCGGTGCCACGCCCCCGCCCTGCGCGGGAGGGGAGCCCGAGGGGAGCCCGGAAGTGCTCGCTGAGCCTGCCGCGGCGGCCCTCGGGATCATCGCTGCGCCGCCTCCACCGCCTCCCTCGCCACGCCCGGCAACACGCTCGTGTAGGTGTCCGCGGTCAACACGATGGAGGAATGCCGCAGCTGCGCCTGCACCAGCTTCATGTCCGCGCCGCCGGCAAGCATCAGCTCGCCGTGCCGGAGATCGTGCAGCCGGATCGATGGGAGCCCCGCCGTGAACGCGATGGCCTGGAACTCTGCGGACGCGTGGTCGGGGTGCAGCCGCTCACCGTTCTCACGGGTGAAAACCTTCCCCGACTGGACCCACGCGAGGCGCTCTTCGCGCTGCTGCGCCCGCCACGCCCGCAGCACCTGCCCGGTCGCGGTGTCGAACGGGATGGTGCCCTTGCTGCCGTCGCTCTTGAGGTCGGCTTCCTCAACCCCGGCGTAGGTGATGTGCACGATCTGGATGTACAGCGACAGTTCCCGGGCGTCGAGGTCGACGTCGGCCCATTCCAGCCCGCACGTCTCACCGCGCCGGAGCACCGCGAACGTCATCAGGTGGTAGAGGGCGTACAGCCGGTACTCGGCGGCGGCGTCGAGGAACGCGCCGGTCTGCTCGGGTGTCCACACCATCGCCCGGGACGGGCGTGGCAGCGATCGCCACAGCTTGAACGCCCGCGTCGAGCGACTCTCGGGCGGCTCGCCAGCCTCCTCAAGGGCGGCGGTGTAGGTGTCGAACCAGCCGCTACCCCGCTCGGGCGTCCACACGACCGCCTTGGGGCGGCGACCGCCGCCCATGCGGATGAGCTTCGCGACGTTCACGGTGACGAGTGGCGGCATCTGACAGACCGACGCGGAGGGTCGCGTGGATCTGCGCCCGGGTCGAGGCGCCCACAGGCCGGCGCGGCGGCGGCAGTTCCGCGATCTCAGCGAGCGCACGGTCGCGGGCTGCGGTGTCGCGGACCTGACGCGCCTCCCACACTCTCTGCCGCAACGCCCGCCGCCGCTCCCGCTCCGCCTCGATGCGCCGCGTCGTCTCTCATCCAGCGCCGACCCACACTGTTGATGCAGGACCCCGAACTAGCGGACCAGGCCCGCGCACAGTCAGCAGAGCTCTTGGACCTCGACGTGCCCAACCAGAGCAGGCGCGAACCAGAGAACATCAACTACGCGGCGCGCATGGCCGCGAACCCCTCAAGGAGAACCCATGTCTGACGCCCGCGAGATCGTGCCTTTCCTGCACGAAGCCGGCCACCTGAAGAGGTCTGCCCGGCAGGGGTGGTGGATCGCCGGTGTGAAGAACCCGGAGACGGTCGCCGAGCACAGCTTCCGCACCGCGGTCATCGGCTACGTCATCGGCGCTGTGGAAGGCGCCGACGCTGAGAGAGTCGCCACCCTCTGCCTGTTCCACGACTTCCCAGAGACCCGGCAGGGCGACGTTCCGTCCACGGGGAAGCGATACGTGTCGATGGCGCCCGACACAGATGTGATCCGGGACCAGACTGCCCAGCTGCCGCAACATCTCGCGGACCGAATCCGAGCCCTGACCGGAGAGTTCGAAGAGCAGGCGACTCCGGAGGCGCGGTGCGCGAAGGACGCCGACAAGCTGGAATGCCTGCTTCAGGCCCGCGAATATCAGGCCCAGGGGTACGCGGATGTGCAGCCGTGGGTGGACACGATGGTCGACGCCATGAGGACCCCGACCGGGAAGGCTCTTGCAAGCGCTGCGCTCGAGGTGGCACCGAGTTCCTGGTGGTACGACATCGTCGCGAACTACGGTCGCAAATAGGTGGGTATCCCGTGAACGACGGACGGTCCTACCCGTCCGACTTGCCGCGCCATTCAGTGAGCGCGGGCGGCGCGGTCATTCGCGACGACGGACGTTTCCTCGTGATCAAGAGACGAGACAACGGGGCTTGGGTGCAGCCGGGCGGCGTCGTGGAACTCGAAGAGGACCCGCGCGAAACGGTCGTCCGGGAAGTCTTGGAGGAGACCGGGGTCCGTGTAGAGGCCGGCGAACTGACCGGCGTCTACAAGAACATGAAGCGCGGAGTGGTGTCGCTCGTCTTCCGCTGTCGGGTGGTGGGGGGAGAGGCGCACCCGACGGACGAAGCGGTCGAGGTTGCATGGCTGACCACCGACGACGTCCGGGCGCTGATGGCTGAGCCGTTCGCCGTGCGGCTCCTGGACTCGGTCGCTGGCGGCGCCCCGGCCGTCCGGACCCATGACGGACACGACCTACTCGATTAGCCACACGACTAATCGCTGACGGCCCGTGCCCAAGAGCATGGGCCGTTGTGCTTGCTTGCACGTTGCGCGTTTACCGCGCAACTCCCGTAATCGTCTTAGGTATTCCGTCGGGGCTGTAATGATTACGCGGCACACCGCTTCTGCGAGGGCCGGTGTGTCGGCACAGCATTTACGCGATCTATGGACTGGCTTGAGAAATGACAAAGCCCGGCCGTGGCGGGCCGGGCACCTGTGTCGCGCGTACCTGTCGTTTCGCGACGTCATCGGGGTGAGGCACAGCAAGCGGTGGGCCGAGGTCGTGCCGGTGACCGGACAAACCGTCCGGAGCCGACTCCAGAACGCGCGCAGGCGCCACCCGAAGTTTCAGGCGAGCACCGGCCGCGCCTTCTGGAGCGGGGCGTGGCCGCGCAATCTGAAGACCGACGCTGCGCCGAGCGCAGGCCAGAACGTCTGGGATCTGCAAGAGACGCTGGAGTCGCTGGCCGAGAGCCGCAGCTGACAGGGGGAGGAACGGCATGGATGCGCCGGACTGGATCGCGCTGAAACCAAGGAAGGGGCCCGGCGTGCCGGGCCCCTTCAAGTGGTGCCCGGCAGGCCGGACACCTCAGGTGGTCACCGCCGCCTTTCAGCGGCGATGCGGTTGGCGATCATGGTGCTGATGCCGATGGTGAGCAGTACAACGCCGAAATCGACGATGTAGTAGTAGAGGATGCGGTCGTTGATGGTCTCCAGAAAGGTGACCATCAAGCCGAAGCCCCCGCACAGGGCCAGGATGGAGACCGCGGAGTCACGACCCATGCGACCTCCGACCAGCCCCCCGATGATGCCGCCGGCCAAACCGGCGATGGTCCCGGTGAGGATGGGGTACCAGGCGCCGGGGACGGTGAAGGCGGCGGTCGGGTCTGCGGCCCAGACGCCGAGGGTCAAGGCCGCGACGAGGACTCCGAAGATCGCCCCGCCGGTGCCGAAGGCAGCGGTGGTGAGTGCCGTGCGAGCGCGCTTGTGCATGGTCTCTCCTTTGGTGACGTCCCATCGCGATGACGGGAAACAGTAGAGACCGTCCTCTGTTTAGGTGCAGGGGCAAGTCAGTGGCGAGGTCAGAATGTGCTGTTGCCGCTGCCTCAACAACGGTAATTTCCAACGCTGGTTTAGCTGTACCCCTTTAGGGCCCGACCCTTTTCTCCATGCTTTGCCGTCGGCTCTCTGCCTCGAGTAGCGCATATCCCCGGTCAAGGTTGTTGCCGCCTGTCAAGCACTCGCCGACGAACACGACCGCTCGCAGGCCACGATCCGGGTCTGCTGCTCCCTCGTCGCCTGCGACAGCGCGTCAAGCCGCAATCGGCCATCCGGCGGCGGAAGCGATCGGGTGCTGTGGTGACCGTAGCCGCGCCCCTCGTTTGTGCGGGGTCGACGGGACGCACTGAAGTCGAAGCGCTCAGCGGCCCGCAGGGCGCCGATCATCTCTCGCCCTTATTTAGGGGGCCTCGGGCGAGCGGGTTATCGGCCGCTGTCGTCGATGCCGTAGCCGCGTGGAACGTGCTGGCGACTTCTCACCTCGTCAATGTTTCCCTTAAGGGAAACCTTCCGCGAAGGGTTACAAGGCAGGGTCCATGCTCATCTTGCCCTGCGGTGATGTGATGACCGGCCCGGAGCACCAGAGAGCGCGGCCTCGTTGCCGTGCGTGTGCGCCTTCTGGGCGAGGGGACGGGGTCAGGACTTGGAGGGTTTGGGGGCGGTGCTTGTCGGCGTTGGCGGTGGGGCGGTCTGCCCAGGGACGGGCCTAGGGAGGCCGCTGACGCAGGAATCAACGAAGAACTGCCGGACCTGCTCGCGCCACTCAGTAGATATGCTGCCTGATTTATCGGCTGGGATCTCGTCATCCTGAAGGCCGTGGTAGGCGGCTTTACAGCGTTTCGCGTCGATCTTTGCGCCCTGGGCGGCGAGGAGCATGGCGCCGATGATGATCGGGGGGATGGGGTTCACGGAGAGCATCGTGCCCATGTGTGATGGCTGTGTCACGGGTGCGGCCGGTTGCAGCATGCGGGTTGACGGGGACGTGTCGGGTCGGTCGCTGGTTCACCCCCGCCGGGCAGAGGGCCCGATCCGGCCACGTTCCCTTCCTGCGGCGAGGAGCGGCTGAGCGGATCAGCGGAGTGCCCCTAGGTTGTCGGAGCAGGCCCTTAGAACGGACATGTAACCGTTGAGTGGAGGTCGCTGATGAAACCGGTCGAGGTCACTCCTCCTGGCGTGCCAGCGAAGGACGACCCGCAGGTTAAGACGGCGATGGGGGTGTGGGACGGGCTGACTGCGGAGGAGCAGCGGGAAGTGTTCCGGTCGCTGTTCAGGGTTGTTGCCGCGTACGGCCACTCGAAGGATATTGACCACCTGACGCGGTTTGCGGAGAGTGTTGACCGGATGGTTCGTCTGGAGTCAACCACCGATCTGCGTCAGCGGATCCGCGACCAGCGGGCGGCGGTCCCCGAGCCGGCCGACCCCGCCGCCGTCGAGAATCTGTTGAGGCGCCTGGAGGGGTAGCGATGCGCCCGCTGCGGCTCACCAAGACGACGTGGAAAGTCGTGGCCGAGTGGGCGGGAAGCCAGACCCCGGAGAAGCAGCGTCTGGCCGCGAAGTTCCTGCGGGCGCTGCTGGACGGGTCGTGGGTGGCGGAGTTCGATAGCACCCCGACGAGCCCTGAGGTTGTGACGGTGTTGCTGGATTCGCCTCGGGTCCCGGCGTACATGACGATCTTCGAGGCTGATGGTGTCGAGTTCGGTGAGGTCTTCGCGATCGAGGACGATCCGCAGGCCGGGGAGTATTTCGATACCGGTGAGCGGCTGGGGGTGGACCCGGAGCCGGAGGCGGGCCTTGACGGTGATGGGCGGCGGCCACCGCCGGACCCGCCAGAGTTGTATCCGGAGCCTGGTGAGGGGCCGGAGGAGTTCGCTCAGAGGGTGCAGGAGTTTCGCCGCTCGAGCTGAGTGGCCGTTGGCTGTCGCAGGTGTCGCTGACGATCGTCTGGGCTCAGGGTGGGCGTATCTGCCCGCCTTCTGCGGAAGGCGCGCCGCGCCCCCACACCAGCTGGCTCACTGGCTACCCGTGGTCTCGTCGGGCTTCCTCGCTCCGGGGACGCCCGGGGCTGGAGCCTGCTTGCCGCCTGAGGCCGGCGCCGCGGCGGGGACGTGGTGTGCGATTGCCCCGACAGCGGACAGCAGGACCATCAGCGGCAGGACGAGCGCGCCCCACCCTGCGGCGTGGATGACCCAGGTGTCGGGGTCTTTCCAGCCGGTGGAGGTGCTGGTGAGGACGAGGCCGGCGGTGATGGATGCTGCCGCGAGATAGGCCAGGGTGCCGCCTGCGAGTTGGTTGACGCGCCGCCGCTGCCGCTTGTCGAGCTTGTCTTTCTGGCTGCGCGAGGACCGTCGGGTGCGTACAGCCAGCACGACTCCGGCAGCGATGAACACTAAGCCGGTGGCGACCATCGACGCGGCCGGGAGGTTGAAGGCGTCGCCGTTCAGTGTCCGGTAGAAGCTGACGGCGGACATGGTGATCATCACTGCGGTGAGGGTGAGCGCGAAGTAGATGAGTGCGGTCAGGAACGTGAGTGCTTCCTGGGTGTACCTGCCAAAGGAGACCAGAACCCAGGACAGTGCGACACACAGCGCGATGATGGCTGTCCCGAGGATCCCGCCGATGATCGTGTGGGCGGTGCGGGCGCGTAGGCAGACCTGGTCGCCTGAGATCCCTGCGGATAGGTAGGCGAGGGCGATGAACGCGAAGAACGCCGTGAGGAGGGTCCGGTATAGCCGCGACCGCCGGGTAGGTTCCGGGCCTGGCCAGCGTCGGTCAGGGAGCAATAGGGAGCCGTGGATTGGGGTGGAAGGGGTGGACGCCGACGGACGGTATTGGGTGGGCCTGGCGGCCGGGCGTCGATGCCGACGCACGCCGCCACGTCGCCGGAGCTCCAGGGGAGATGGGCATAGGCACTAGCGAGAGTCCCTCACCCTGCTCGAAGATCTTCGGCCGGTCCATGGGCCACTTGGGGTGGAACTTCGGGCGGACCTCATGCCCCAGCGCGTTCCAGCTGATCCCGTACCCGGCGCGCTGCCCGAACAGAACCCTGGCCGCGATGGCGCCGTCCAGCAGCGGCGCCAGCACCTGCGCGAAGTCGGCGGCGGTGGTGACCTTCGCCGAGTCCGGGCCCTTCACGAGCTCGGCCGCCGAGCTCCGAAGTGGTGAGCCGGGATCGCCGGTAGAAGCCGCTCTTCGAGAGCGCCAGCGAGTCCGCGCGCGTCAGGTCGGGCCGCACCTGCCACAGGTGCACCACGTCCCGCTCATGCGGCGCCGCAGCCGGGTCACGGAGGATTAGGCCCCACTCCCAGGCCTCGGAATGAGGGATTGGGCACAGCGCGTGAGCGCGCGGCGCTCGATGCGTGGATGGGGGAGGGGAGCCCGAGGGGAGCCAGGGAGAGCGGGACTGCCCTCGTTCAGGGCGGATCCGTTGACACCGTTCAGCACGGCAAGACGGCCGTATCGGGCGGGAACAGGCGGGGCCATCATCAGCCATCACCATCCGATACGTTTTCGGTGGTACTACTAGGGGTTCGAGTGCACGGTGTGATCCGGAAATGCCGTGATTCGACGGGCAGGTCAGGGGGTCGGCGAGTGCGGGTGTACTCCATCCCGATGCGGACGCGGTTCCGCGGCGTGACGCGGCGGGAGGGCGCTCTGCTGCGGGGCCCCGCCGGCTGGGGGGAGTTCTCGCCGTTCGCCGAGTACGGTCCGGCCGAGTGCGCCCGCTGGCTGGCCGCCGCCCGGGAGGCCGCGTGGGAGGTCTGGCCCGCGCCCGTCCGCGACCGGATCCCGGTGAACGCGACGATCCCGGCGGTCGGCCCGGAGCGGGCCTTCGAGATGACGCGCGAGTCCGGCTGCCGCACCGCGAAGGTGAAGGTCGCCGAGCGCGGCCAGAGCGACGCCGACGATCTGGCCCGGGTGGAGGCCGTCCGCGCGGCGATCGGACCGCGGGGCAGGGTCCGGATCGACGCGAACGGCAGCTGGGACGTCGATCACGCCGCCCGGATGATCAGGTCGCTGGACCGGTGGGAGCTGGAGTACGCCGAGCAGCCCTGCGCGACGCTGGAGGAGCTGGCGGCGGTGCGGTTCCGCGTGGACGTGCCGATCGCGGCCGACGAGTCGATCCGCCGCGCCGAGGACCCGCTGAAGGTGCGCGCGGCGGGCGCCGCCGACGTGGCGGTGCTGAAGGTGCAGCCGCTCGGCGGGGTCGCGGCGTCGCTGCGGGTCGCGGAGGCGTGCGGGCTGCCGGTGGTGGTGTCGAGCGCGGTGGAGACGTCGGTGGGGCTGGCGGCGGGGGTGGCGCTGGCCGCCGCGCTGCCGGAGCTGCCCTACGCGTGCGGGCTGGGGACGCTGCCGCTGCTGGAGGGCGACGTCGTGCGCGACCCGCTGCGTCCGGTCGCGGGGGAGATCGAGGTGCGCCGGCCGGCGGTGGACGAGGAGGCGCTGCGCCGCTGGGAGGCGCCCGACGGGGCGTGGCGGAGCCGGGCGCTGGCCGCGCAGGCCCATCTGGACGGCCCGGCGGTGGTGGAGGTGGCGCCGTGAACCCGGCGACCGCGCTGGCGAGCGTCCTGGTCGACGAGTTTCAGCGGTGCGGGATGACCGACGTGGTGCTGGCGCCGGGCTCGCGGTCGGCGCCGCTGGCGCTGGCGCTGCACGCCGCCGAGGAGGCGGGCGGTCTCCGGCTGCACGTGCGGATCGACGAGCGTTCGGCGTCGTTCCTCGGGCTGGGCATGGCGAAGCGGTCGGGGCGCCCGGTCGCGCTGGTGTGCACGTCGGGCACGGCGGCGGCGAACTTCCATCCGGCGGTGGTGGAGGCGCACGAGTCGGGCGTCCCGCTCATCGTGATCACGGCGGACCGGCCGCCGGAGCTGCGCGCCACGGGTGCGAACCAGACGATCGACCAGGTGAAGCTGTACGGGACGGCGGTGCGGTGGAGCGCCGAGATCGGCGTCCCGGAGAACCGTCCGGGCATGGTGGCGTACTGGCGGTCGCTGGTGAGCCGCGCGTGGGGGCTGGCGCAGGCGCCCGTCCCGGGGCCGGTTCATCTGAACGCGGCGTTCCGCGAGCCGCTGATCCCCGACGGCGACGAGACGTGGTGCGAGCCCCTGGACGGGGACGCGACCGGCGCGTGGACGAAGGTGCGCCCGGCGACGCCCGGGTCGGTGCTGCACGTCCCGCCGACGCGGCGCGGTGTCCTGGTGGTCGGGGACGGTGCGGTGAACGTCAAGCGGTACGTGGCGGCGGCGTCGATGGCCGGCTGGCCGGTGCTCGCCGAGCCGAACGGCAACGCCCGCTACGGCGACCACGCGCTGTCGTCGCACCATTTCCTGCTGGGCGTCCCGGAGTTCGTGGAGCGGCACCGTCCCGAGGTGGTGGTGACGCTGGGCAAGCCGGGCCTGTCGCGCCCGCTGCTGTCGCTGCTGCGCCGCGCGGAGGAGCACATCGTCCTGGCACCCGACCTGGCGCACTGGCCCGACCCCGTGCGGTCGGCGACGCAGGTGGCGCCCGAGGTCGAGATCCCGGTGGTGTCGGGCGACGACACGTGGCTGAAGTCGTGGCGGTCCGCCGACCGGGCCGCGGCCGAAGCGGTGGACGCCGTCCTTGACGCCGTCCCGGAGGTGAGCGAGCCGCGGCTGGCCCGCGACATGGCCGCGGCGCTGCCGGGCGGGTCGCTGCTGTTCACGGCGGCGAGCATGCCGATCCGCGACCTGGACCAGGTGATGCGGCCGCGGCGCGGTATCCGGATCATGGCCAACCGGGGCGCCAGCGGCATCGACGGGCTGGTGTCGACGGCGATGGGCGCGGCGCTGGTGCACAGCGGCCGCTCCTACGCCCTGCTCGGCGACCTGGCGTTCCTGCACGACCAGAACGGCCTGATCCTGGGGCCGCGGGAGCGGCGCCCCGACCTGGCGATCGTGGTCGTGAACAACCAGGGCGGCGGGATCTTCTCGCTGCTGCCGCAGGCGGCGCTGCGCGGCCCGTTCGAGCGGGTCTTCGGGACGCCGCACCAGGTGGACCTGGAGGCGGTCGCCGCCGCGCACGGCGTCCCGTACCGGCGGCTCGCCGCGGCCGCTGACCTGCCGAAGGCGCTGGCGGGGGAGGGGCTGCGGATCATCGAGGCCCGCACCGACAGGGAAGCGAACGCGGCCCTGCACGCCGACCTCCGCCAGGCCGCCCACGCGGCCGTCCGCGACATCCTCGCCTGACCGAGAGCCCACCCGCACGAAGGACCGACACCCGTCCGCGATACTTTAACCCTCAAATTACATTGTAAAGGCGCCGGGCTGGACAAGCGATCGCTTGTCCAGCCCGGAAAAACCACCACGACAACAGGACTGCGCTTGCTGTTGGTTCCACGTCCCACAAGCCCATACGTCATGCAAGGGCAGGCCGCGCGGGCTCGTGTCTGACGCTCCGCAGCAATGCCAGACGCATCTGGACGAACTCGAATCGCCGACCTGCAGCGCGGTCGAGTCGACGTGGCCGGTCATCGTCCGCGCGCCGCGGTGGCCCCGGCTGGTCGTCCTACGCCTCGCGGATGCGGTCCGCGCCGATGGCGACTCCGACGATCGTGCAAGGTTCGGTGCCGCGGTTGTGCCAGGCGTGCCGGGTGCCGTTCTGGACGAGCACGTCGCCCGCCCGCAATACGGTCTGCTCGCCGTCGTCGAGTTCCAGTGTGGCCTCGCCCGAGACGACCAGGACATAGTCGATGCTGTCGGTGGTGTGCATTCCCGGGGTGCCGGGCTCGTTCGCGGCCAGAGCGCCCGGCATCCGCCGCTCCAGCTCTTCCAGGGCCGCGGCCGTGTCGACGCCCGGAGCCGGGGCCGGCTCGCCCGGCGGAACCGTGTTGATCATGAAGCGGGATCCGTTCCGGGGCGGGTACCACGCCTCGGCGGGGCGGGGTGCGCCGTCGTCGGGGAAGGCGGGCCGTTCGTCCCGGCCCCACAGCCGGAAGAAAGCGCAGCCGGGCATCAGCTCTGAGGTGATGGGCTCGACATCGCGGTCGTCCACCACGCGGGCTCTGCCCTGGGCGTCGTGTCCGGTGACCACGCGGCGGATCGTCGGAGGTTTCATCTGATCATCCTTAGTACGGTGGCGTATGGATACGGATGCGTATCCATACGCCACCGTATCCGGCGTCCGCCGACCGGTCAATACGCTGGCGTATCCTGTGTTCCGTGGTGAACGAGTCGACCCGGCTGTCCGCCGAGGACTGGGCGCGGGCCGCGCTGAAGGCGATCGCGGGCGGCGGCCTCGCCGCGGTGGCGGTCGAACCGCTGGCGCGGACGCTTGGTGTGACCAAGGGCAGTTTCTACGCGCACTACCGGAATCGGGACGAGCTGATCGCGGCGGCCCTCGCGGAGTGGGTGCGGACCCACGGCGAAGGCGGGCTCGCCGAATTCGCCGCGATCGCTGATCCGGTGCGGCGCCTGCGCGAGCTGCTCACCATCGTCGTGGAGTCCGTCCAGCCGCTGGCGCCGTCGGTGCACCTGAGCCTGCTCGGCGATCGCAACGACCCGCGGGTCAGGGACGCGGTCGGGCAGGTGAACCAGGCCCGGCTGGAACTTCTCGCCCGTACCTACCGCGAGCTCGGGCTGCCGCCGGACCGGGCGACCTCCCGGGCGCGGGTCGCCTACGCTGCCATCCTCGGCCTGCTGCACCTGGCGCAGACCGATCCGGACGCCCCGCGCTCCGCCGCGCTCGCCGACGAGGCGACCGCCATCTTCCTGCCGTCATGACGGTGCGCGCCGCCTGAGGCCGGGGGCGGTCCGAGGGGCGACGCTCCCGGAGCCCCCGGGTCAGCCGAGGAGGCGCTCCCGCAGGGTGTCGGTGTCCTCGTCGGTCCAGCCGTGCCCGGAGAGCCAGCCGAGGGTTCCGCCGTGCTCCTCGTCGATCCGGGCGAGGAACTTCTCCATGATGGCCGCGTGGGGCTGGTGGGTGTCGGCCGGACGGGAGTCGAGGTCGGACGCGTAGGTGTCGCTGCCGCGCAGCCGGCCCAGGACCGCTTCGAGGCGGTCGCCGGTCTGGGCGTAGTCGGCGACGATCGCCTCGCGGGTGACGCCGACGACGTCGAGGGCGAGGGCGCAGACGACTCCGGTGCGGTCCTTGCCTGCGGCGCAGTGGACCAGCGCGGCTCCGTCGGTGCGGGTCATGACGCGCAGGGCGGCGACGACGGAGTCGCCGCGGTCGGCGAGGTAGCCGAGGTAGTGGCCGGTGGAGCGGTCCTGTTCGGGGCCGTCGGAGGGGCGCTCCTGCCAGGGCAGGGCCTTGTCGACGTCGGCGGCGACGTCGGTGTGGCGGCCGCCCTCGGCGAACAGTGAGAGCTGGTGGATCGTCACCGACGGCACGCGGGTGAGGGGGCCGGGTCCTTCGAGGCGCACTTCGGCGTCGCTGCGCAGGTCGATGACGTTCTTGAGCGCGTAGTCGTCGAGGAGGATCCTGACGTCGGCGACCGAGAGGTCCTGGAGGTTGTCGGAGCGCAGGACGCGCCCGAGCCGGGTGGCGCGGCCGTCGGCGGTGGGGAGGCCGCCGAGGTCGCGGGCGTTGACGGCACCGTCCAGGTCGATCCACCGAGAGTCATCTTCCATGACTTGTGACCCTATATGGCGGCACCCTCCGCGCTCGGGGGCAGGGGCCCGCTGTGCCGGGTGATCAACTTGGCGGATGAGGGAGCCGGGCGGTACCGGGACCTGGGAGCCAGACGGTGAATGGCTCCGCAGCGGGGCGACCGGGCGGTCTCGCTCTCCATAGCTTTCGAGGAGTCTTCTTCCATGCGTTCAGCGTGACGTTCCACCCCCTGGTGAATGGAGTCTCTATGCCCGCGACCCTGTCCGCTCCGTCCCGGCCTGCCGAACGGTCGGCCGGCAGTGATTTCGCGCCGCTGGCGCGGCGCGTCCGCAGCAGTGGGCTGCTGGATCGGCGGCGCGGTTACTATGCGCGGGCGATCGGGTTGAACCTGGCGGCGACGGCAGCGGTGTGGGGGGCGGTCGCGTGGGCGGGGGCCGGGTGGTGGACGGTCCTGCTGGGGATTCCTCTGGCCGTGCTGTCGGCGCGGGCGGCGTTCCTCGGGCATGACGCGGGGCACCGGCAGATCGCGCGGAGCGCTCGGGCGAACCGGTGGCTGGGGCTGCTGCTGGGGAACCTTCTGCTGGGGATGGGGCACGGGTGGTGGAACGACAAGCACAACCGGCATCACGCGAATCCGAACCATGTCGACAAGGACCCCGATGTGGGGGAGGGCGTGCTGGCGTGGACCAGTGAGCAGGCGGAGGGCAAGCGGGGTGTTCTGCGGTGGGTGGCGCGGCACCAGGCCGCGTTGTTCTTTCCGCTGCTGACGCTGGAGGGCGTGAACCTGAAGCTGGGCAGCCTGCTGTTCCTGCGTGGGCGTTCGCGGCGGGACCAGGTCCTGGAGGGCGGGCTGCTGCTCGTCCATGCGGTGGGGTATCTGGGGCTGGCGTTCGCCTTGCTTCCGCTGGGGCAGGCGCTGGCGCTGGTCGCGATTCAGCACGCGGTGTTCGGGGTGCACCTGGGTGCGGTGTTCGCGCCGAACCACAAGGGGATGGCGATGCCTGGGCCGGGGGAGCGGTGGGGGCATCTGCGCCGGCAGGTGCTGACGTCGCGGAACGTGCGGGGCGGTCTGGTGACGGACTGGCTGATGGGGGGTCTGAACTACCAGATCGAGCATCACCTGTTCCCGGGTGTTCCGCGGTGCAGTCTGCGTCGGTTGCAGCCGCTGGTGCGTGAGCACTGCGCGGCGGTGGGGCTGCCGTACGCGGAGACGGGGCTGGTGGAGTCGTACCGGCTGGCGCTGGGGCACATGCGTGAGGTCGGGGAGCCGCTGCGCTAGGGCGGGGCTATGCTCCGGGCCATGCCCGAGGGACACACGATTCACCGTCTGGCCGTCGAACATCAGCGGATGTTCGGCGGCCTCGCCGTTGCCGCGACGAGTCCGCAGGGGCGGTTCGCCGAGGGGGCGCGGTGGTTGGACGGGCGGGTGCTGTCCGAGGCGGACGCGCACGGCAAGCATCTGCTGCTGGGGTTCGACGATGACCGGATCCTGCATGTGCATCTCGGCATCTACGGCAAGTACGCGTTCGGGGAGGGGCCGGCGCCGGCTCCGGTCGGGATGGTGCGGCTGCGGCTGGAGGGCGGCGGGCACTATGCGGATCTGAGGGGTCCTAATACCTGCGAGCTACTCGAGCCGGGTGAGGTGAAGCTGCTGCGTGATCGGCTGGGGCCGGATCCGTTGCGGGGGGACGCCGATCCGGAGGCGGCGTGGCGGCGGATCAGCCGGGCGCGGACGCCGATCGCGGTGCTGCTGATGGATCAGTCGGTGGTGGCGGGGCCGGGGAACATCTACCGGGCGGAGGTGCTGTTCCGGCAGGGGATCGATCCGCGGCTGCCGGGGCGGCGGTTGAGCGCGCGGCGGTGGGCGGCGCTGTGGGACGACCTGGTGGGGTTGATGGCGGCGGGGGTGCGTGCGGGGCGGATCGACACGGTGCGGCCGGAGCATACGCCGGAGGCGATGGGGCGTGCGCCGCGGGTGGACGGTCATGGCGGGGAGGTGTACGTGTACCGGCGGGCGGGGCTGCCGTGCCTGGTGTGCGGGACGGCGGTGGCGTCGGGGGAGGTGGCGGGGCGGAACCTGTTCTGGTGTCCGGGGTGCCAGCCGCCGGTGGGGTGAGGGGGGACAGCCCCCCTTTTGATCTTGGGGTGTGCCTGATCGTGCGTGGTGGGGTGGCGGTTCTAGCGTTCGGGCATGGTTTCGACTCTGCGTAAGCGCATCACTGTGGCGCTGGGGGTGGCGGCGCTGCTCGCCGCCGATGTGGCACCGGCGGTGGCGCGTCCGGTGGGTTCTGTGGAGGGGTTGCGTCGCGATACCGAGGCGATCCGCGCTCTTGGTGTCAGTGGTGTGCAGGCCCGGGTGGTCGCGGCTGACGGCCGGCAGTCGGTCGCCGTCAGCGGGACCGCTGATCTGGGTACGGGCCGTCCTGTCTCTTCTGAGGGCTTCTTCCGTATGGCGAGCACGTCCAAGACGCTGGTCGCCGTGGTGGTTCTCCAGTTGGAGGCCGAGGGGCGGCTCTCTTTGGACGACAGCGTGGAGCGCTGGCTGCCGGGGGTGGTGCGGGGGAACGGGAACGACGGCGGCCGGATCACGGTTCGCCAGTTGCTTCAGCACACCAGCGGGATCCACGACGATCTGCCGGGGTACAGCACGCCGGAGGAGTACTACCGGCAGCGCTATGACGTCCATGAGCCTGAGGCGCTGGTGGCGCGGGCGATGGCTCATGCGCCGGACTTCGCGCCGGGGGAGGGCTGGGCGTATTCCAACACCGGTTATGTGCTGCTGGACATGGTCGTCGAGAGGGTGACCGGGCGGCACGCCCATGAGGAGATCGGGGACCGTGTCCTGCGTCCGGCCGGGCTCGACCGGACGCGGTGGCTGGGGACGTCGCCGTCGTTGCCCCGGCCGCATGCCAGGGCGTACCAGTTCTTCGGTCCCGGTGCGCGGGTGGATGTCACCGATCAGGTGACGGTGGACTACGGGAACCTTTCGTGGGTGACGACGACTCGGGATGAGAACCGTCTGTTCCGTGCGCTGCTTTCGGGTCGTCTGCTGCCGGCGCGGCAGTTGGCGGAGATGAGGCGGACCGTTCCGGTGAGTGCGGAGGTCGAGCGGATGTGGCCGGGCGGCCGGTACGGGCTCGGTCTGGTCGAGCGTCCTTTGAGTTGCGGCGGGACGTACTGGGGCCATGAGGGTGGGGACGGCGGTTACATCACGCTCAACGGTGTGACCGGTGACGGGAGGCGGAGCGCGGTGGTGTCGATGTCGGAGGCGCGGGGGGACTCGCTGGAGCACGTCCTGGAGCAGGAGGACGCGGCCAGTGCTCTGATCGACCGTGCGCTGTGCGCCGGGGGTTCTGGCGCTTCGTGAGCGTGGCGCTGGGGTCGGGCGCGGAGGCCTCGCGGACGCGTCGGCGGAAGTTGGTCGGCCCGGGGTGACTCGCACATGCCGGGCCGACTCTGGCGACGCCGCCTCAGGCCGGGGCGGTCAGGCGGATCGAGGCGAGTTTGGCCGGGTCGACGACGATGTGGATGCCGGTGATCCGGCCTTCGGTGACGGTGAAGGCGATGACGGAGAGGGGCGTTCCGTCGGCGCGCCACGACATGTGGCCGGGGATTCCGTTGACCAGGACGGGCCGGTGGCGGGCGGCTTCGCCGGAGAACATGCGGGCGCCGGCGGCGACCTCGGTGGCGCCGAGGGTGACGACGATGCCGCCGGGGGTGTCGACGGTCAGTTCCACGTCCGGGTCCAGGACGCGCAGGAGCGCTTCGAAGTCGCCGGTGACGGCGGCGGCGCGGAACGCGCGGACGGCCTCTCGGTGCTCGCGGCCGGGGCCGGCCGGCCGGTCCGTGGCCTGGACCTTCCGGCGGGCGCGGCTGGCGATCATCTTGGTGGCGTCGGCGGTCTTGCCCAGGATCTGGGCGATGTCGCGGAACGGGACGGCGAACATGTCGTGCAGGACGAACGCCAGGCGCTCGCTCGGGGTGAGCGAGTCGAGCACGACGAGCAGGGCGAGGCCGACCGAATCGGCCAGCACGGCCTGCTCGTCCGGCGCGGGGTCGTCCGCGGGCGTCACCACGAGGTCCGCGTACTGCTGCCCGTAGGCGGCTTCGGGGCGGGCTTGGCGTGATCTGAGGACGTCCAGGCTGATCCGGCCGACCACGGTGGTCAGCCAGCCCGCGAGGTTGGCGATGGTCGCCTCGTCTTGGCGGACGAGGCGCATCCAGGCTTCCTGGACGACGTCCTCGGCGTCGGCGTGCGAGCCCAGCACGCGGTAGGCGACGGCGCGCAGCCGATCGCGCTGGGCTTCGAACGCCTCGGTCACCAGGCCGGACGGGTGGGCGGTCACGGCTTTCTCTGCTGACGCAGGGAGAGTGGTGGGTCAGGTCTGGTCGGGGGTGTAGCGGGCGGCGAGGGTGCGGGCGGTGGCGGCGATCATGGCGCGGAGGTGCGGGGGGTCGATGACCTCGACGTCGGCGCCGAGTTTGAGGAATTCGACGTGGGCGTGGCGGACGGATTCGATGGGGAGGGTGGCGTGGACCCAGCCGTCGGGGCCGGGCGGGGTGGCGGTGTCGAGGGCGGCGCGGGCCATGGTGGGCGGGAGGAGGATCGGGGCGCGGGTGAGGCCGTCGGGGGAGAGTTTGACGGTGGCGTGTTCGCGGTAGGCGTCGGCTTCGAAGCGTTCGGCGTAGGCGGCCCAGAAGGCGGCGAGGTCGAATCCGTGGGGGCGGTCGAAGTGGTCGGGGAGTGTGCGCAGGGTCAGGACGCGTGAGATGCGGTAGGTGCGGGGTTCGCGCGCGGTGTCGCCGGGTGTCTCGGCGGTGTCTGTGTCTGTGCTGGTGTGGGGTGGGTCGTCGGGGGCGGGGCGGGCGATGAGGTACCAGGTGCCGGCCTTGAGGACGACGCCGAGGGGTTCCAGGCGGCGGGTGACTTGCTGGGGTCGGCGCCAGCGGCGGTAGAGCACCTCGATGCGGCGCTGGTTCCAGACGGCGTCGGCGGTGGCGTGCAGGTGGGGGACGTCGTCGGGGGTGCGGAACCAGCCGGGGGCGTCGAGGTGGAAGCGTTCGCGGATGCGGGAGGCGCGGGTGCGCAGGTCGGGTGGGAGGGCGGCCATGAGTTTGAGTTCGGCGGCGAGGACGTCGCCGAGGCCGAGCTGGGAGGCGGGGCCGGGGAGGCCGGACAGGGTGAGGGATTCGGCTTCGGTGGCGGTGAGGCCGGTGAGGCGGGTGCGGTAGCCGTTGAGGAGGCGGTAGCCGCCGTCGGGTCCGCGGTCGGCGTAGACGGGGACGCCGGCGGCGCTGAGGGATTCGACGTCGCGGTAGACGGTGCGGACGGACACTTCCAGCTCGGCGGCCAGTTCCCGGGCGGTCATGCGTTCCCTGGTCTGCAGGAGCAGGAGGAGGGACAGCAGCCGGCTCGCGCGCATGGGTCCAGTGTGCCGGTGCCGTGGCTGTGCTGGGGCGCTGCCGGGTCAGCCCTGCAGGGCGTACTGCATGGGGCGGAACTTGGCGCGGGCTTCGGCGAGTTCGGCGTCGGGGTCGGAGTCGGCGACGATGCCGCAGCCGGCGAACAGGCGGGCGCGGGTGCCGTCGATCTCTGCGCAGCGCAGGGCGATGCCCCATTCGCCGTCGCCGCGGGCGTCGACCCAGCCGACGGGGCCGGCGTAGCGGCCGCGGTCCATGCCCTCGAGTTCGCGGATGAGGTCCATGGCGGTGTCGGTGGGGGTGCCGCAGACGGCGGGGGTGGGGTGCAGGGCGGCGACGACGTCGAGGACGGAGCGGTCGGCGGCCAGGCGTCCGCGCAGGGGGGAGGCGAGGTGCAGGACGTTGGGGAGGGTGAGGAGTTCGGGTTCGTCGGGGACGGTGAGGTGGGCGCAGAGGGGGGTGAGGGCGTCGCGGACCATCTCGGCGGCGTAGCGGTGCTCTTCGCGGTCCTTGGCGGAGGTGAAGAGGCGGGCGGCGCGGGCCTGGTCGTCGGCGGGGGTGTCGCCGCGGGCGGTGGTGCCGGCGAGGACGAGGGACTCGATGTCGCCGCCGGTGCGGCGGATGAGGAGTTCGGGGGTGGCGCCGACCATGCCGGCGCAGGAGAAGGTGTAGCAGCCGGGGTAGCGGGCGGCGAGGCGCTGGAGCAGGACGCGGGCGTCGATGGGGGTGTCGGCGCGGACGGTGAGGTCGCGGGCGAGGACGACTTTTCCGAGGTGGCCGGTGTTGTCGGCGGGGCGGGGCGGGGGCGGGGCGCCGGTACGGAGGTGGCCGCGGCGGATGCGGTCGACGGCGGTGGCGACGGCGTGCTTCCAGGCGTGTTCGGGGAGGGCGCCGTCGCTCCAGCGCAGGCCGGTGGGGGCCTGGGGCGGGTTGGCGAGGGTGAGGGGGTCGGTGTCGTCGCCGATGGTGGTGAGCCAGGCGTGGCCGTCGCGGCGGCCGAGGATGCGGCGGGGGATGATGAGGGTGGAGTCGGGGGATTTGGGGTCGAAGCCGAAGGTGCCGAAGGCGACGGGTCCGGAGCCGGGGGCGTTGACGGTGTCGTCGACGGCGGCGGCGCCGAACAGGTCGCGGAGCATGCGGGCGGCGGCGTCGAAGCGGTCGTGGCCGCCGGGGAGGGTGAGGCGGGCGGCTTCGCCCCAGCCGACGATTCCCTCGCCGTGGCGGATCCAGGCGAGCGCGGAGGGGTGCGGAAGCCGCGCGACGAGGTCGCCCGGGTCGGGGATCGGGACGGTGCGGACGGTGAGTCGGTCCGGTGCTGTCACGGCGAGCTTCACGTGAGCCACTGTACGCCAGATTTGAACCTGTTCAAACGGGCGGGGTGGCGGTGGGGGGTGAGGTGTGCGCCACACGGGCCCGGTCGTGCGTATGCCCGTCGGTCCCGTCCCCATGCGCGGGGACGGGACGCGGCGGCGCGGCCGGGCCGGGCCGGGGTCAGCGGCGGGCGGCGCCGGTGAGCTTCCAGGCGGCGGGCAGCAGTCCGGCGGCCAGCAGGACCTTCAGCGCGTCGCCGGCCAGGAACGGGGTGACGCCCAGGTCGAGGGCCTTGGCGAGGTCGACGTGCAGGGCGGCCATCAGGTAGGGGACGCCGGCGGCGTACATGATGGCGGTTCCGGTGAGCATGGTGCCGATGGTGCGCAGCGGGGTGCGGTCGCCGCCGAGCTGGGCGAGGCGTCCGACGACGGCGGCGGCGGCGACGAAACCGATGACGTAGCCGAGGGTGGGGAACCCGGCGCCGGAGGTGCCGTCGGTGAACCAGGGGACGCCGGCCATTCCGGCGAGCAGGTAGACCAGCATGCCCAGGCCGGCGCGGCCGAAGCCGAGGGCGGCGCCGGTGAGCAGCACCGCGAAGGTCTGTCCGGTCACCGGCACGGGGGTGCCGGGCAGCGGGACCGCGATCTGCGCGGCGAGGCCGACGAAGGCGGCGGCGCCGATGACGAGCGCGGCGTCGCGGGCCAGCGAGCCGGGCAGCAGGTCGCCCAGGACGGCGGGACGCCGCCGGGCAGCGTGGGCAGTAGCCACAGATCCTCCCAAAACGGTTGTGTCAGGCCGAAACCTAGCGAACTGCTTTTCCGGAGTGGACGCCGCGGCCTACAGAAACGAGCGCCCCCGCTTTGTCGCCGCCTCCCGGCCGAGGTCGCCGCGCGGCTCGCCCGCGAGGTAGACCATGTCGGGCTCGCCGCGCGGCACCGGGACGGGCCTGGCCTCCACGGACCCGAACCGGTCCCGCAGCAGCGCCTCGAACGCGGGCGCGGCGCCCGCGCTCCACACCGCGAGCACGCCGCGCGGCGTCAGCAGCGCCGCGAGGGCGTCCAGGCCGGTGGCCGCGTACAGGCGGGCGTTGCCCGGGGTGACGGTCCAGTCGGGACCGTTGTCGATGTCCAGGCACACCGCATCGAAGGGGCCCGTGCCGGGGGCGGCGACGTAGTCGAGCAGGTCGGCGCGTTCGACGGTGACGCGGGGGTCGTCCAGGGCGCCCCGGGACCAGGGCCGCAGCGCGGTGGCGTGCCAGGCGATGACGGCGGGCTCGCGCTCGACGACGGTGACGTGCTCCACGCCGTCGCCGGTGAGGGCCTCGACGAGGGAGAACCCGACGCCGAGGCCGCCGATGAGGACCCGCGCCGGCCCGCCGGGGCGCCGCACGGCCGCGTCGAGGGCGGCGCGGACCAGCAGCCGCTCGGACTCGCCGTTGCGGGTGTCCATCAGGAACACGCCGTTGCTGATGATCTCGTAGTGGCCGCCCGCCCGGCGCAGCACCAGTTCGCCGCCCAGGCCGGCGGCGCGCTCGACCACCTCGGCCGGCGCCGCCGTTTCCGCGCGTGTGTCCGAAGCCGATCCCATGATCGCACCCTAGCCGCCGCGGGCCCCGGCCCGGACGGGTTCCCGCAGCCGGGCCGGGGCCGGCGAGGCTGGGCGGGGGCGGCGCCGTCGGCTACGGTGCCGGGCATGCCCGACATCGAACCGCCCGGCGGGCTGCTGCCGGACCGCAGGATCCTGGTCGTCGGCGCGGGGACGCGCCCCAGCGACGACCCCGCCGCGCCGGTCGGCAACGGCCGCGCGATCGCGGTCACCGCCGCGCGGGAGGGCGCTGCGGTCGCGTGCGCCGACGTCGACGGGCACGCCGCCGGGCAGACCGCCGCGATGATCGAGGCCGAGGGGGGCCGGGCCCGCGTGGTGACGGCGGACGTGACCGACCCGGCGGCCTGCGACCGCGTGGTGTTCCAGGCCGCGGAGGCCCTCGGCGGCCTGGACGGGGTGGTGTTCAACGCGGGGATCGGCATCGGGTACGGGCTGGCGGGCACGGCGCTGGCCGACTGGGACCGCGTCCTGCACGTCAACCTGCGGGCGCCGTTCCTGGTCGGCAAGGCCGCGATGCCGGCGCTGGACGCGGGCGGGGCGATGGTGTTCATCGGGTCGCTGGCCGGGACCAAGCCGGGCTCGCGGTCGCCGTCCTACGACGCCTCCAAGGCGGGCCTGACCGGGCTGGTGCGCCACATCGCCGCCGAGGGCGCGCCCCGCGGCGTGCGCGCCAACGTGGTGGCGCCGGGCCTGATCGACACCGTGATGGGCCGCGACGCCTCCGCCGGGAACGCCGGCCGCGACCGGGTCGCGGAGCTGATCCCGATGCGGCGGCAGGGCACCGCGTGGGAGGTCGCCGACGCCGCGGTGTTCCTGCTGTCGGACCGCGCGTCCTACGTCACCGGGCAGGTCCTGCACGTCGACGGCGGCCTGTCCACCCTGCGCTGACCCCCGGGCCCGGAAGGGACGCCACCGGCAACCCCCCGGGGGAAGCAGAGGACCCCGGCGGACGGGGCCGGGAACACACCTCCCCCTCACACCGTTACCGTGTAACGATGTAATCATCGGGAGGTGCGATGATCCCCCATGACAGCGACCCCCGCGCGGACCGGCCCGCCGGGGACGAGCCGCCCCTGGACGCCTACTCGCGCGTCGTGACCGCCGTCGCCCGCGACCTGACCCCGCGCGTGGCGGCCCTGCGCGTCCGGCACCGCCGCGGCGAGGGCGCCGGGTCGGCCGTGGTGTTCACCGGCGACGGGTTCCTGCTCACCAACGCCCACGTCGTCGGCGCCGCGACCGGCGGGCACGCCGCGTTCTCCGGCGGGGCCGAAGGCCCGTTCACCGTCGTCGGCACCGACCCCCTGTCGGACCTGGCCGTGGTCCGCGCCGAGGGGCCCGTCCCCGACCCGGTCACCCTCGGCGACGCCGACGCCCTGGCCGTCGGGCAGCTCGTCGTCGCCGTCGGCAACCCCCTCGGCCTGGCCGGATCCGTCACCGCCGGCGTCGTGTCCGCCCTCGGCCGGTCCCTGCCGGCCTCCCAGCGCACCCGCACCGGCACCGCCGTCCGCGTCATTGAGGACGTCATCCAGACCGACGCCGCCCTCAACCCCGGCAACTCCGGCGGCGCGCTCGCCGACGCCCACGGCCGCGTCGTCGGCGTCAACACCGCCGTCGCCGGGATCGGCCTCGGCCTGGCCGTCCCCGTCAACGCCACCACCCGCCGCATCATCGACGCCCTCATCCGCGACGGCCGCGTGCGCCGCGCGTTCCTCGGCCTGGCCGCCGCGCCCGTCCCCGTGCCCGCCGACCTGCGCGAGCGCACCGGCCGCAGCGAGGCGCTGCGCGTCGCCGAGGTCGTGCCCGCCGGGCCCGCCGACCGGGCCGGGCTGCGCAGCGGCGACCTGGTCCTGACCGCCGGCGGCGCGCCGGTCACCGACGCCCAGTCCCTGCAGCGGCTCATGTTCGCCGAGGCGATCGGCCGGCCCCTGCCGATCACGGTGCTGCGCAACGGCGCCATGGTCGACGTCATCGCCGAACCCGTCGAGCTCGACGCCGAGCACGCCTGACCCCTCAGCCGCCGCCCGGGCCGCGGAACGTCGCGCCGTGATCACGGCGGATCACGGCGGGCACAGGTCGATGCCCGCCGCCTCGCCCGCCGAGGTCAGCACCGCGCCCTCGTCGACGAACAGCCGTTCCCACCGACGTCGACCGGCGCGGGCCCACCCCGCTGTTCGACACCGGCATGACCCCGTACCGCGAGATCCAACTGCGCACCGACCGACGCTTGGAACTTCGGGCCTTCCGGCGACATGACTCGCCGTAGGCGGCTCAGGCGCGCGATAGCCGCTCGGTGAGCAGGGCACGCAGCTCCAGGTCCTCGCTGATGGCGGTGACGCCACCCCAGTAACTATGGCGGCGGTCGTCGGCCAGGACGTCCCTCATGATGGCGAGATGGCCGCCTGGCAGACGGTCGACGCCTGCGAGGGCCCGGGCGGCGGCCGACGCGACGGGGAGCGGGCGACCTTCGAGGAGTTCGGCGATGGGCCGGATCAGAACGTGGGCGCCCTCGCCCGGATCGCCGGTGATCTTGACGAGGGCGTAGGCGGCCTCGTGGGCCGTCCAGCGGTCGAGGGCCTTGGCCAGCAGCCGCAGCGTCGGAACGTGGGCGGTGGCGTGCGGGCCGAGGTCGCCGAGGCGGCGGGAGACGTGGTGGTCCTCGCCGAGGCGGGGGCCGAGGATCCGCAGGGCCGGCTCGGGATCGCCGGTCACCCGGAAGTACGCCCAAGCGATCTCGATGCACATCCGCCGTTCACCCGTGCCGAGGAGCCGTTCCAGTCCGGGGGCGGCTTGAGCGGCTTGGGGGCCGATCGCGCCGAGCACTCCAGCGGCCCGGCCCCACTCGTCGCGCTCGAGGAGCGCGGTCAGCTCCGGGACGACCCGTACGACCTCGAAGGCTCGCGTGGCGGCCCACTCCGCGAGGATCTCCAGCAGTGACCGCCGGAGGTCGCCGGCGCAGTCCGGGCGCAGGTTCGGGGCGATCGCGGGGATCAGGGAGCCGGCCCAGGGTGCGCACGGCGTCAGCAGCTCCGCGAGCGAGGGCGCGCTCGGCCAGAAGCCGAGCTTCCCGGCGCGCTGTCCGTGCAGCGTGAAGCCTGTCTCCCGCCGGGCGAGCAGACCAAGGAGGCCGGGGACGGCGCGGTCGTCACCGGACCAGGCCAGGCCCCAGAGCGCGACGTCCGCCGACGGCCCGTCCAGATGGGCGGCCATGAGGTCGGTGTCGTGGGCGTCCTGGCGACGGGCGTGCGCGGCGAGGATCGCCAGGACAGGAGCCGGATCGTCCAAGGTGTCCACGCAACCGCGCAGAGCAGAGAGCAGGCCGGGCGCGCGCGTGCGGACGAGAGCTCCGCTCGCCGCGCTGACGGCCGCGATGCGCAGGCGCTGTTCGGAGTGAGCGAGCAGGGCGGCACAGATCGCTTCGGTGCTCCGCCGGTCGAGGTTGCGCAGCACGTTCGCGGTCGCATGAGCGGGGTCGCTTGAGGCGAGGTTGCTGTGAGGGAGCGGGACCGGCTCGGCGGTGACCCCAGCGATGATCGGGGCGGTGAGAACCGGGCGGCCGGGGAGCGCCTCGGCCAGCGCGAGGGTCGCGTAGAGCGCGTGGTGGGCGTCTGCGCCGTCCGCCTGCTCACGCAGAAAGACGAGGATCTCAGGCAAGACGGACACCGAAAGGCGCTCCGCGAGGCCGCCGAGGGCGAGAAGCGTATCGGTCCGGACGGAGACGTCGGGGTCGGGCCACCCCGCGACGAGCGCCCGGGCGACCTCGTCGGGGTCCACAGTGTCTTCGCAGAGCGCCCAGATCGCACCCGTCCGGACCGCCGGGTCCTGATCGCCGAGCAGGGCGAGAAGGGCGGGGCGCGCACGCACCCACATCCGAGGCCAGTCGGCGGCCACGCGGCGGGCCGGCACCGCCGCGGCCGTCCCTGCAAGGCGCGCGACGATCTCCAGCACCTCTGGACGGCAGAGTACACGCGGCGACTCGGCGGCCTCCATGAGGAACGGCAGGATCGCCGGGGCGGCCGTGCAGACGAAGCCACCCTGGTGGTACAGCTCGTCGAGGAGCTCGTCGGCTGCCTCGAAGGCCTCGCCGTCGACCAAGAGAGAGCGCAGGAGTGCGGGCACGTCGCAGCGGCCCGAGTAACCGTAGGTGAGTTCCCCCCACGGGATGTCGTCAACGCCCTCAAAAATCACGTAATGACGATATTGGGCGCAGGTCCAGTGTTTCGTTTCAGATCGCCTGCGCGGCCAGCCTGCGCAGGGCCCGCCCGGCAGGTGATCCGGGGTCGGCCGTCATCAGGACAACCTCCTGGTCATCCTCGGGCACGAGCAGGACGTCGCAGTTCAACCGCAGCGCACCGGCCTCTGGATGGTCCAGGGTCTTGGCGCGATGCCCGGGGGCGTGAACCGGACGCGCCTCCCAGATCTGCCGGAACTCCTCACTGCCGGCGTGCAGCTCGGCCAGCAGCGCGGCCAGCTGCGGGTCATGCGGGTAGCGGTCCGCGGCCCGGCGCAACCGCGCCACCACGATGTGCCCGAATTCCTCGGCGCTGGAGCTCTCGTACGTCCGCCCCTGGCCCAGGAAGCGGCGACGGGCCAGGTTCGTCGTCCCGCCTCCAAGGTCGGCGCCGAGCAGTGCCCGGGCCAGGGGGTTCCAGGCGACAACGTCGTACGCCGCGTCAGTGACGATGGCACCGGTCTCCGGCAGCCGCTCCAGCATCCGTGCCATGTGCGGGCGCACCCGCCGCACGGCGCTGATGCCGGGCGGCGCGCTCGAACCCGCCAGGCGGAACAGATGGCTGCGCTCGGCCGGCGTGAGCCGCAGCGCGCGGGCCAACGCGTCCAGGATCCGGGCCGATGGCCGCGGCCCCCGGGCCTGCTCCAGCCGCGTGTAGTAGTCGACCGACATGTGGGCGAGCTCCGCCACCTCTTCGCGGCGCAGACCCGGTGTGCGGCGGTCGGTGCCCGTCGCCGCCAGGCCGATCTCGTGCGGACGCAGGGCCGCCCGGCGGTCCCGCAGGTAGTGGGCCAGCTCCTGCCGCGCCATGTCGCCTCCTCCCACTGCCTGGTACAGGCTGTCCCTGGCAGGGCACCCACGACCAGGGAAGTGTGGTCGCCATGAATGAACGCACAGCTCTGGTCACCGGTGCCAACAAGGGCATCGGCAAGCATATCGCCCGGCTGCTCGCTGCCGAGGGCCTCACCGTGTACGTGGGCTCCCGTGACCCCGGGCGCGGGCAACGGGCCGTCGAGGAGATCGGAGCCGGGGCCCGTCTGCTGGTCCTCGACGTGACAGACCCCGACGGCGTCGCACAGGCCGCGGCTCGGATGGACCGCTTGGACGTGCTGGTCAACAACGCCGGCATCTCGCCGTCACTCGCCCCGCCGGCCGACACCGGCGTCGAGGAGTACCGGCGCACATACGAGACCAATGTGTTCGGGGTAGTGGCGGTGACCAATGCCTTCCTGCCCGCCCTGCGCCGGTCCCCGAGCCCGCGCATAGTCAACATCTCCAGTGGCACTGCGTCGCTGACCTGGAGCACCACCCCCAACCCCCAGTTCACCCCGGGAAGCGGCGGCGGCGGCGCCTACCGGTCGTCCAAGGCCGCCCTCAATGCCCTCACCGTCCTCTACGCCCAGACGCTGGCTGAGGACGGCTTCAAGGTCAACGCGCTCGCCCCCGGCCTGCGGACCACTGATCTCAACCCCCGGGCCGCCGCTGCCGGCGGCGACCCGGCCGAGGCCGGGCAGGGTGCCCTCCGCCTGGCCCTGCTGCCGGACGACGGCCCCACCGGTGGCTTCTTCTCCTGGGACGGAACGCCCGTGCCCTGGTGATCAGTCATGGGCGGTGTCGAGGACGGGTGTCCCATCGGTGTGTGGTCCATGCCTGCCGGATCAGACTGCGCACGGTGATGATCGTGCCGGCGAGGTTGAAGAAGCCGTCGATGACGGTGCGCCGCTCGTAGCAGCGGGTGAGCCGGTAGAAGGCGTTCTGCCAGGCGTGGGTGCGTTCGACATGCCACCTCTGACTGGCCTGGATGGGCGCCTTCACCCCGTTGTGCGCCGTACCCGTCCGTCATGCCCGAGCGTTTCAGGCCCTGTTTGCCACGGTCGACCGGTGAGCGAGTCGAAGATGATCCGGTCACTGATGCGCCGGCGGTGGCAGCCGAGTGGATGGTCCGGATGGAACTGCGGCCGCTTGGGCAGCAGAGCCACGAATTGGTCCCAGAGCGGTTCGGTGAGCCATGACGGCAACGCGGGCACAGGTCTCCTCAGTGGTCACAGAGCGTCGCAACTCCGTGATCACCGGGACCTGCGCCCGTTCTGTTGTCGGGGTTCCCAAGCGCGCCTATCCGCGCGACCTCTAAGCTCCCCCCGAGCCCCGCCCCGCGGCCGCCGCCACCGGCCCTGCCCGGACGGCTCTCGTCCAGCAGGTACGACGCCGGCACCACCACCGTGTCCGTGACCTCCAGCGCCTCCAGCCCGTGCCGCACCGCCACCGCGAAATCGGCGTCCGCCGCCGCCCGTCCCCGGCGTAGGCGGTGGCGTAGTCGGCGTCACAGGAGAGTCAGCTGCTCCGGGCGGGATCGCGCGGCAGGAGGAGGCGGAGGGGCGGGGGAGCGGCGGTGCGCCGCGCGGCCGCCGACGCCGTACTCGGCGGCCAGGTCGCGGACCCGCCGCGCGATCCGCTCCTGGTACTCGCGCGGCGCGTAGGCGCCGCCGCGGTACAGGCGCGCGTACGGCACGACGAGCCCGGGATGGTGCTCGCGCAGCCAGGACAGGAACCACTCGCGGGCCCCGGGGCGCAGGTGCAGCGTGATCGCCGACACCGACGTGGCGCCCGCGTCGGCGATCTGCCGGACCGCCGCCTCCAGCTGGGCGGGGGAGTCCGACAGGTAGGGCAGGACCGGGCCCATCAGCACCCCGCAGCCGATGCCCGCCTCGTTCAGCGCCGCGCACACCTCCAGCCGCCGGCGCGGCGGCGGCGCGCCCGGCTCCACCGCCCGCCCCAGGTCACGGTCGAGCGACCCGACCGACACCGCCGCGCCGACCCGCGTGCGGGCCGCCGCCTCCACCAGCAGCGGCAGGTCGCGCAGGATCAACGAGCCCTTGGTCAGGATCGAGAACGGGTTGGCCGCCTCCGCCAGCGCCGTGATGATCCCCGGCATCAGCCGGTAGCGGCCCTCGGCCCGCTGGTAGCAGTCGACGTTGGTGCCCATCGCGATGTGCTCGCCCCGCCACCGCGGCGCCGCCAGCTCCGCCCGGACCCGCTCGGCGGCGTTCACCTTCACCACGATCCGCGAGTCGAAGTCCGCACCCGCATCAAAATCCAGATACTCGTGACTTTTCCGGGCGAAACAGTAAGAACACGCGTGGGTGCAGCCCCGGTAGGGGTTGACCGTCCAGCGGAACGGGACGCGGGACGCCTCGGGGACCTTGTTGACGACCGTCCGGGCGCGCACCTCATAGAAGGTCATGCCGCGGAACTCCGGGGTGTCGAACGTGCGCGCCACCGCGCCGCGCTCGATCAGCGGCGGCGCCGGCCCGTCGTCCCCGTCCAGCCGGAGGTGATCCCAGCGCACCCCCCCACCTCCTCGAACACTTGAGCGAAGCCACGTCCCGCCAGTATGAAACGCGTGTTCGAAGATCGCAACGCGAGGATCAGGCGAAACGGGACGGTGAGGGATCACACGGGCGGCCGCGTTTCGTGCATGGCATCCCGGCTCGTGCGTAACAATGGGCCGCTATGGCATGGCGATCGAGGACCCGGCAAGTGGCGGCGGCGTTGGCGGCGGGCGCGTCGGCGAGCGCGCTCACCGCCTGCGGCATCACCGCCTTCGGCGGCGCGACCGGACGCGAGGACGGGGCCGTCCCCCCGGGAGCCAAGGCCGAGTGCCCGGCCGTCCCCGCCCCCGACGGCGCCGCCGGACGCCAGCTGCGCGGCATGTGGATCGCCAGCGTCGGCAACATCGACTGGCCCCGGGACCCCCGCGCCTCCGCCGCCGACCAGCGCGGGCAGTTCACGCGCCTCCTCGACACCGCCGCCGCGATGAACATGAACGCGGTGTTCGTCCAGATCCGCCCCAACTCCGACGCGTTCTACGACTCCCCCTACGAGCCGTGGTCGCAGTGGCTCACCGGCACCCAGGGCAAGGACCCCGGCTACGACGTCCTGGCCTTCATGATCAAGGAGGCCCACGCCCGCGACCTGGAGTTCCACGCCTGGTTCAACCCCTACCGCGTCTCCCGCCACGACGACCTGAAGAAGCTGTCGCCCAAGAGCCCCGCCCGCAAGCACCCCGACTGGGTCCGCAAGTACGGCAAGGGCCTGTGGTACGACCCCGGCCTGCCCCAGGTCCGCGAACTGGCCACCAACGCCGTCATGGACGTCGTCACCAAGTACGACATCGACGCCGTCCACTTCGACGACTACTTCTACCCCTATCCCGAGGACGGCGACTTCCCCGACGACGCCGCCTTCAAGGCCTACGGCGCCGGCATGAAGCGCGCCGACTGGCGCCGCCGCAACGTCGACACCCTCGTGGAGTCGCTGTCGGGCCGCATCCACGCCGCCAAACCCTGGGTCCGGTTCGGCATCAGCCCGTTCGGCGTGTGGCGCAACAAGAGCAGCGACCCCGACGGGTCGCCGACCGCCGCGCTGCAGAGCTACGACGACATCTACGCCGACACCCGCAAATGGATCAAACGCGGCTGGCTCGACTACGTCACCCCCCAGCTGTACTGGCCCATCGGCGACGCCCGCGCCGACTACGCCGAGCTCACCCCCTGGTGGGCCCGCCAGGTCAAGGGCACCGGCGTCCAGCTGACCATCGGGCAGGCCGCCTACCGCGTCGGCGAGGACGCCGCCTGGCGCAAGTCCGACGAACTGTCGCGCCACCTCACCCTGAACGCCAAGTACCCGCAGATCAACGGCGACGTGTTCTTCAGCGCCTCCGACATCGCCGCCAACCGGCGCGGATCCGCCGCCCGCGTCCGCGCCGACCACTACACCCGCCCCGCCGTCCCGCCCGTCCCCGCCCGGCGCGGCGGGCAGGCGCCCCCGCCCGTCCAGGGCACCGCCGCCGCCCCCGCCACCGGCAAGGACGGCAAGGGCGTGAAGGTCACCTGGCGCGCCTCGCAGGGCGCCACCTCCTACGCCGTCTACCGCGTCGAGGGCGCCAAGCCCGGCTGCGCGCCCGTCGACCCCCGCCGGCTCATCGCCGCCGTCCGCGGCGGCGGCATCATCGACCCCACCGCCAAGCCCGGACGCTCCTACACCTACTCCGTCACCGCCCTGGACCGCCTCCACCACGAGAGCCGCCCCGGACGCGGCGCAACGGCCACCGCCCCCGAGGGATAATGATCATGCTCCGTGGGGAGGAATCTCACACCTGACCACCCCCCGGAGGTATGAAGCATGGCGCTGTCGATGGAGGAGCAGCGGATCCTCAGCCAGATCGAGGTCCGCCTGAAGGAGGACGACCCGCGGCTGGCCCAGCGCCTCGCCCGCCTCGGCACCCCCCGCGCCGGCCGCGCACGCACGATCGTCCTCGCCGCGGCCGCCGTCATCATCGTCCTGGCCGCGGTCGCCGCCGGAATCGCCGCGGCGATCCTCTAGAGGCAGCCCGCCCGCCCCGGGCCCCGGCTCCCCGGCGGCCCCGCGGGAAAGGCCCTTCGCGCCCGCGCGGTGGCCGCGGAGGCGGCACGAGCGCGCCTCCGCGGCCACCGCGGCACGGCCGCGTCAGCGGACGCGGTCGTAGATCACGGCCATCTCGCCCAGCTCACCGGTCTCCTGGCGGCTCAGCGCCCACCCGGTCGACGGCAGGCCGTCCTCGAACAGACGCCCCCCGCCCCCGGCGATCTCGGGCAGGATCAGCAGGTACAGCCGGTCGACGAGGTCGGCGGCCAGCAGCGGCTTGATGACGCTGGCGCTGCTGTTGACCAGGATGTCGCCCCCGCCCTCGGCTCGCAGCCTCGCGACGACGTCCGCGGCGGGCGCGTTCACCACGCGGGTCCGTTCCCACAGCGCCTCGGTCAAGGTGGTGGACAGCACCACCTTCTCGGTGTCGACCAGCCACTTGGCGTATCCGCGGTCACGCGGATCGGCGCCCGCGTCCCCGGCGACCGCCGGCCAGAAACCCATGAAGCCCTCGGCGTTGACCCTGCCCAGCAGCGCCGTCGTGGCGCCCTCGTGGATCCGGGTGAGGTGGTCCCGGGCCACCTCGCTGGTCACATACGGGACGAACAAGCCGAAGTCGCTGGGGCCGCCGGGGCCGTGGTAGCGCCCGTCGAGAGTCAGGGCCAGATTCGCTGTCACCCTGCGGTCGGTGGTGCCGGTCATCTCATGCTCCTTGAGTCATCGTCATGGTCGGTGGCGTACTCGGTGTCGTGCCCTGTGCCCTGCGAAGATTCCGCGGCGAGGACCGCCGCGAGCTTGTCCAGGCTCTGCCCGAAGCCGATCTCGATGCCCGCGACGAAGTCCGCGGACTCGACCGTGCTGCCGGTGATCCGCACCCGGGCGTCCAGGCCGGTGCCGGCGCCCTCGGGGCGCAGGTCGAGATCGACGTGGGCGGTGAAGGCCGGCTCCCCGTCCGGCAGCACCGGGGAGGACCGGTAGGACAGGCGCTCGCCCGGCCGCACCTCGTCGACCACGCCCTCGGCGCGCCCGGCGACCGCGTCCGACCCGCCGGCGTCCTCGGCGTCGCGGTATTCCAGGACGACCCTGCCGCCCGGCCGCGCCTCGAACACGAGCGCGGACACCCGCAGGTCCTGCGGCGCCCACCACCCCGCCAGCAGCGACGGCTCGGTGAGGTGCCGCCAGACCGCCTCGGGACCCCGCGGCAGCGACCGGGCGAAGGCGAACGTGCGGCCGTCGGCCCACCCCGCCTCCCGCGCGGCGAGCCGCTCCGCCACCAGGCCGGCCCCGTAGCGGTCGAAGGTCTCGTGCGCGCCGCCGAGCCGGTCGGCGTCGTCGGCGAGGCGGCCGAGCGCCGCCGCCAGGTCCCGCAGGGGACCGGGCCGCAGCGCGTAGACGCGGCGCTGGCCGGCCCGCTGCGAGGTGACGACGCCGGCGCGCTCCAGCGTCTGCAGATGCTTGGTCGTCTGCGGCTGGCGCGCGCCGGCGAGCTGCGCCAGGACGCCGACCGGCCGCGGCCGCTCGGCCAGCAGGGCCACGAGCCGCCACCGGACCGGGTCGGCCAGAGCGTTGAGGATCTCCTCCATGGCCCCAATCATTCCCCGTGACGAATATTCCTGTCAAGGAATAATTTGGGGTGTGAGAGGACGAGGGCGATGAAGGGTGAGAGTGGGCGCACAGCGGAGACGGCCCGCACGGAGGGGCCAAGGAGGGACGAACGCCAAGGCCCCGGCGGGATCAACCCGCCGGGGCCTTGGCGTCAAGCCGGTGTGGTGGTCGCCTCACGGCGAAAGGCACAACGAAGCTCCAGCCCGGACCGCATGGGACCGGCGGTATTCCCCGAAGGCATCAGGTAGAGCCCGGGGGACACATGCCACACCGACGCACCCACTCTAGCGGCTCCGCGCCAGTGCCTCCTCCACCGCCACCCCGCACGTGAACTTCACCTCACCCCGCGGTGAGGGTCGCCTGCGCCCGTGCACCGCCCCGCCGGGAGAAGCGTCCACGAATATGAGTCGATGCGGGGAAACGCGGGGAGACCGGCGGATCGCCGCGCGGGACCCGCACCGACCGCACACGAACGGGCGGCCAGGCCCGGCACAGACGAGGGGACGGGGCAGTGCGCACCACGGGGACGGGGATCACCAGGCCTGCGGGCGGGGACACCAGAAACGACATTAGAAACGACATTAGAAACGACCCCGGAAGCGACACCGAGAACGGCGATGGCGACGGCGGCGCGGAGGCGGCCTGGGATCTGGCCGCCGGCCCCAGCGCCCCGGCGCAGGCCCGCGCGCTCACCCGCCGGTCACTGCGCCGCTGGCGCGTCACCGGCCCCGACGACGTCGACGACGTCGTCCTCATCGTGGACGAGCTCGTCGCCAACGCCGTCGTGCACGGCGCCGGGCCCGTCCGCCTGGCCCTGCGCCTGGAGGCCGCGCCCGCCGGGGTCCGCCTCACCGGCGAGGTCGGCGACGCCGACCCCCGCGCGCCCGGCGTGCCCGCCGGGCCGCCCCCCGTCCTGGACTGGGCCGAGGCCGGCCGCGGCCTGCTCCTGGTCGCCTCCCTCGCCACCGAGTTCGGCACCCGGCCCGCGCCGCCGGGCAAGACCGTCTGGTTCACCCGCGACCTGGACCCCATCGACGCCCCCGCCCTCACCCCTCGGCACCCGGCCCGCTGACACCCCGGCCCGCTGACACCGGCCGGGCAGGGGTCAGGCCTGCAGAGGGCAGCGGTCCACCACCCACACGTCCTCGTCCTCGCCCTCCGGCGGCAGCGGCGGCTCGTCGGCCAGCCGGTCCAGATGCCACTCGATGTGGGCGAGCGGGCCCCGCCAGCCCGCCAGCAGGTCGGCCAGCGGGCGCGGCGGCCCCGGCGGCCCGTAGGGGCGCGGGTCGGGCAGCTCGGCCTCCCACAGCGCGTCGTCGCAGTCGGCCGCCCAGTGCGCCACCGCCTCCAGCACCTGCTGCAGATCGCGCGCCAGATCGCCCAGCGACCGCAGCGCCATCGCGTCCTGGATCATCCGCTCCCGCGCGTCGTAGGGCACGTCCCACCCGAACGCCGGCGGGAACGGCGGCGGGCGGCCCTCCAGCACCGGCTCGCGGCCCGTCGCCGCCGACCGGATCGCGGCCGCCTGCCACCGCGTCCACTCCGCCAGATGCCCCAGCACCCCCCGCAGCGCCGCCGCGCCCTCGCCGCCGCCGCGGACCTGCGCGGCCGCGTCCCGCAGCCGCGACCGCACGAACTCCAGCCGGTCCAGCGTCCACGCCCGCGCCCGCGCCGCGCCCGCCGGGCCCCGCGGCCCCGCCTCGGCCGCGGGGCGCGGCAAGGGCACCCGCAGCGCCGCCAGCAGGTCGTCCAGGTCCCGGACCTCGGCGCCGCGCCCCGACAGCACCGCCGCCCCGATCCGGTCGAGCCGGAACATCCGCGGCCCGTCGCGCATGCGGCACCACCCCACCAGGTACTCCCCGTAGGGGGCCACGACCAGGCCGTGGGCCTCCACGTCGCGGAAGCTGCGCGCCCCCGCCCGGTCGGTGTAGGCCAGCCGCACGACGCGGCGGGCCCGGACCGCCTCGGCGAGCGTGTCGTGCACCGGGCCCATCAGCGACCCGACCTCGCTCAGCGGCTCGCGCGCGCCGGGGGCGGGCAGCGCGTACCCGCGGCCCTTGCGGGCCAGCACCGGCAGCCCGCCGTGCCTCAGCAGCTCCAGGTCGCGGCGGACGGTCCGCTCGCTGACCCCCAGCCGCGCCGACAGCACCGCCGGATCCAGCGGGTCGGGCGAGGCCGCCCGCAGCTCCGCGACGAGCGCCAGCAGCCGGTCTACGCGGTCCACGCCCCCATCGTGACCCCGCCCGCCCCCGAAACACCCTCCCGCAGGGGCTTAAAACCCTTACCAGCGCGGGGTTTCGGACCCCGCACCAGACCCCGCGGCACGTCGCGGCACGTCGCGGGCCGCGCCCCGCCGGGCACACCGCCCGGCGCGGGTCAGCGGCCCGACAGCTCCACCGCCAGGCCCTGGAAGTCGGCCGCCGTCAGCGACAGCGCGCTGCCGATCGCCTGCGTGGCCTCCGCGCTGCCCAGATGCCGCGTCGCGGCGCGGTCCAGGTAGGCCTCCACGAGCCGGGCACCGGTCAGCCGGCCCCGCGGGCGCAGCGAACCCACCTCGCGGTTCACCACCGCCCACGCGTCCGACCCCAGGCGCAGGCTGCGCTCCTCGGCCAGCAGCCGCACCAGCGCCGCGCGCGCCTGCGCGCCCGACAGGTCCGGCAGCCGCACCGCCCGCAGGTCGGTCACCAGCTCCGGCGACGCCGCCGACAGCTCCCCGACGCGGTCGGGCTCGCAGGTGCCCAGCAGGGCCGTGTCGTTCACGCCCTCCAGCCGCGTCCGGTACAGCACGGAGGCGTAGGCGGGGCCCTGCGACTCGTCCAGGATCAGCCCGTCCAGGCCGTCCAGCAGCAGGACGTGGCCCGCGTGCTGCTCCAGCGCGGCGCGCAGCCCGTCGGGGCCGTGCTCGCGCAGGTCCTCGGCGTGGACGGAGTGGACCTCGCCGCTGGAGGCCTCCACCTCCGCCAGCGCGCGGGCCGTCATCCGCGCCAGCCGCCGCTGCCCGCTGGAGGGCGCGCCGATCAGCAGCAGCGCCGGCGCCGACGCGCTCGACACGTCCTGCCCGCGCAGCCGCCGCGCCCACTTGCCGCGCCGCCGCACCTCGGTGATGACGCGCTCGATGTCGTCGGCGCCGCACAGGAACCGGATCCCGTAGGCCTCGGCGACCTGCGGGACCGGCTCGGGCGCGGGCGCCGGCGGCAGCGGGGGCGGCGGCTCGGGCACCGGCGCGGGGGGCGGGGGCAGGTCCGCGTGCGGCGCGGGGGGCGGGACGGGGGAGGGCTGGGCGGGGCCCGGCGGCGCGTCCGATCCGGGCCACGCCGGGCCCGGATCGAGCTGGGTGCGGAAGGCGTCGGTGTCCAGCTGCGTCTCGTAGGGTTCCGACGGCCACACCGGCTCCGGGACAGGCTCCCGCTCCGGCGGCGGCTCGGGGGCCTGCTCCCGCGCCGGGGCGGGCGGCGGGGGAGGCGGGGGAGGCGCGATCCGCGGCGGCGGCGCGTCCGACCCGAACGGGTCCGACCCGAACGGGTCCGGGGCGGGCGGCGGCGGGGCGGACTCGTGGACGCGCTGCTCGCCGTGGGGCTGCTCGGGCAGGCCGTGCTCGTTGTGGGAGCCCTGCTCCGGCGCCGACCCGGGCGGGGGCGGCGGCACGTACTGGAAGGGCGGTTCCAGCGAGGACGGGCCGGGCGGCTCGGGCGCGGCGGGCGGCGGGACCGGCGGCGCGGCCGGGGGCGGCGCGGGCGCCACCGCGGGCGGCGGGCCCGGGGCCTCCTGCGCGGGCTCGGGCACCGGCGCGACCGGCTGGTCGGCGCCCGTGGCGGCGCGCTCGGCGGCCATATGGGCGCGGGCCGCCTTGATGATGTCCCACGCCGACAGCTCGTCGGTGGAGGGCGGGGTGTGCATGGCCGGGGACGTCAGCTCCGCCGCGACCGCCTGCGGCACCGCGAACCCCGTCGCCGGAGGCGGCACCTGCGCCAGCCGGCACCAGGTCAGCCCGAGGGTGTAGCTGGTGGCCAGCAGCGCGGCCAGGGCGTCGGAGTCGTCGCTGCGCAGCGCGTCGGGCAGCCGCCCGTCGCGCGGCCACAGCGACCGCAGCGGGTTGGCCGGATCGGTCAGCACCGCCTGCAGCGTGCGGGCGCTGTCGGCGTCCAGCCAGTGCTGCAGCGCCGGCAGCGCGCCCGGCGCGGCCTGCAGGTCGGCGGCCAGCACCGCGATCCCGGCGCGGCGGACCTCGTCGTGGCTGCGGCCCGCCGCGGCCGGGCGCGGCCCGGTCAGCTCCGCGACGATCTCCTGCAGGTCGTACAGGGCCAGGCGCAGGTACTCGCCGGGCGCGGTGTCGCGGACCATCGGGGTGGCGAACTCGGCGGGGCAGCGGCGCCGCCACTCCTGCAGGATCGCCTCCGGCCCGTACCGGACGGTGGCCATGTCCTGGTTGACCATGCGCAGGGACGCCGCGATCACCGCGGCCAGCGCGTCGGCGCCGGGCCGGAACCGGGGGTCGGCCTGCAGCCCGGCGGCGACCTCGTACATGACGCGGGCGATGTGCGCGGCGCCGCCGCCGTCGCCGGCGCCGAGCCGGTGGACGTAGTAGCCGGCCAGGGTGGCGAAGTCCGGCGGCATCATCCAGTGCAGCTGGTCGGCCGAGGTCGTCAGGAACGGGATGAACGACTCGATCAGCGGGTGCTCGGTCAGCACCACCGGGGACCCGGCGCACCACAGCAGCGCGCCCCACGCGGCGGCGACGGTGCTGGGCGTGCCGGGCTGGAACATCGGGTCGCGCTGGGCGAACTGCTGCGGGTTCACCGCCAGCGCGGTGGTCAGCGCCTGGGAGATGCGGGCGACGACGGCGGTGTCGGGGACGGGCCCGAGGAACCCCAGCGGCGCCACGCGCCCGGCCGACAGGTCCGGGCCAGTGGGGAACAGCTGCGGCGGGACGGGCGGCGTCCCGGCGCCCTGGGGCGCGGGGACGGCGACGCGGCGGTCCTCGAACTGCGCGGGGGGCGGGCAGGGGTGCCAGGTGCCGTCCAGGCCGCACCGGTACCAGCGTCCCCACGCGCCGTACAGCCACCACTCGCCGGCGCCCCACAGCATCCGCGCGGCGATCTGCGCCGCCCGGTCGGCCGGCTGGGCGCTCTGCCACCACGGTGAGGCCACCAGCTCGCGCACGTTGCCCTCGACCGAGGCGAACAGGTCGCCGCTCGGGCCCCCTCCGGTTCCACCGGGCCCCGCCCCGGCCGACTGCCAGCTCATCCGGCGAATAGTAGTGGCCGCGGGTGTCGCGTCCGGCATCGCCCGCATTAAAGGCCGGTATCCCGCCATCGACGTGTAAGGAGTGTTATGGCAGGATGCTCATTAGTCCGCCGGGAGCGGGCTCTGCGGCACACCGCACGACCCGGGGGGTGAGGATGGACGGCGCCGCGCGGACCCGCGCCGGGGGACTGGGCCTGGCGGTGCTGTCCTCGGTGTGCTTCGGCGCGTCCGGGCCGCTCGGCAAGGCCCTCATCGAGGCCGGAATCGGCCCGCTGCAGGCGGTGTGGCTGCGCATCACGGTCGCCGCGCTGGTCCTGGCGCCGCTGCCGTTCCTGCTGCGCGGGCGGGCCGCCGCCCGCGGCCTGCGCCCCCACCTGCCCGCCCTGGCCCTCTACGGCCTGACCGGCGTCGCCGGCTGCCAGGCCTTCTACTTCGTGGCCGCCTCGCGCCTGCCGGTCGGGGTGGCGATCCTGCTGGAGTTCAGCGGCCCGGTCATCGTGCTGGCGTGGCTGCGGCTGGTGCGCCGCGCGCCCGTGCACCGCAGCGCCGCCGCCGGCGTCGCGATCGCCATGGCCGGCCTCGCCCTGGTGGTGCAGGTGTGGACGGGGCTGTCGCTGAACCCGGTCGGCCTGGCCGCCGGGCTCGGCGCCGCCGCCTGCCAGGCGAGCTACTTCCTCATCGTCGACCGGCTGGCCGGCGAGGTCGACGCCCTCGTCATCACCTCCGCCGGCGGTGTCGTCGCCGCCCTCGCCCTCACCGCTCTGGCCGCGCCGTGGACGCTGCCCTGGCAGGTGCTGCCCGCCCCGGTGGCCGTCGCCGGGCACGCCGCGCCCGGCTGGGCGCTGGTCGCCTGGATCGGCCTGGTCAGCACCGTCCTGGCCTACCTCACCGGCGTCGCCGGGCTGCAGCGCCTGTCGGCGCAGGTCGGCGGCGCCATCTGCTACACCGAGGCCGTCGCCGCCGCCCTCATCGCCTGGGCTGTCCTCGGGGAGCGCCTCACCGCCGCGCAGATGACCGGCGGCGCGATCGTGCTGGCCGGCGCCTACATCGCCCAGCGCGCCACCGTCACCCACCCCGAGGTCCTGCACGTCACCGCCCCCGCCCCCGCGGACCGCCCGCAGGACGGCGCCGCGAAGGGCGGTGCACGCGACTCCGCGCAGGAAGGCGGGACGGGCCCGCGGCCCAGCCCCGCCTCCCTGCGCCCCTGACCGGCCCCGGTCAGGCGTTCTCGCGGCGGAACCGGCGGGCGCCCAGCGCCACCGACGCCGCCACCAGCGCGACCGCCACCAGCGCCCCCTCCGCGACCGCCGCCGTCGCGAAGTCGCCGAGGAACGCCGCCCGCGCCGCGTCCACCATGTACCGGAACGGGGTGAACCGCGACACCGCGTCCAGCCACCCCGGCGCCAGGCTCATCGGCAGCAGGATCCCCGACAGCAGCATCAGCGGCAGCGTCACCGACGTCAGGATCGGCGCGAACGCGTCCTCGCTGCGCGTGCGCAGCGCCACCACGTAGGACAGGGACGCCACGCTCACTGCCAGCGCCACCGCCAGCGCCAGCCCGACGGCGATCCCGCCCACCGGGGCACGCAGCCCCAGCGCCAGCCCGACCGCCACCACCACCGCGCCCTGGAGCGCCACCACGGCGGTGTCGCGCAGGACCCGCCCCAGCAGCAGCGCGGTGCGGCTGGCCGGGGTGACCCGCAGCCGGTCCACCACCCCCGACCGCAGATCCGCGATCAGCCCGAACCCCGCGAACCCGGCGCCGAACAGCGCCAGCTGGATCAGCACCCCGGGCACGAACACCTGCCAGGCGCTGCCCGCGCCGAACCCGCGCACGTCCACCAGATCCGTCAGCAGCGGCCCGAACAGCACCAGGTACAGCAGCGGCTGCACCGCGCCGAACACCACCGCGACCTTGCTGCGCAGCGTCTGCCGCATGTACCGCAGGAAGATCAGGCGGGTGTCGGACGCGACCCGTGCGGCAGCGGCCGCCCGACCGGTCGCCGCGGTCGCTCCGGTCGTTTCGGTCGCTTCGACGGAAGCGCTCTGTTCACCAGACATGGGGGGAGACTCCTCGGTTCAGGCCGCGTCGCGCAGCGAGCGGCCGGTGACGGTGAAGAACACGTCGTCCAGCGTGGGGCGGGCCAGGTTCAGCGACGCCAGCTCCACCCCCGCGCCGTCCAGCGCGCGGATCAGGGACATCAGCGCCGTCTCGCCGTCCTCGACGGTCAGCCGCAGCGTCCCGCCGGACACGGCGGCCTCGCGGACGGCCGGATGCGCCGCCAGCGCCTTGCGGGCGCCCTCGACGCCGGCGGCCTCGGCCAGCTCCACCGTGACCACGTCCCCGGCGACGCGGCGCTTGAGCTCGGCGGGCGTGCCCTCGGCGACGATGCGGCCCCGGTCGATGATCAGCAGCCGGTCGCACAGCGCGTCGGCCTCGTCCAGGTAGTGCGTCGTCAGGAACACCGTCGCGCCCTCCCGGTCGCGCATGGCGCGGATGTGGTCCCACAGGTTGCCGCGGCTCTGCGGGTCCAGGCCCGTGGTGGGCTCGTCCAGGAAGAGCAGCGGCGGACGGTGCACCAGCCCGAGCGCGATGTCCAGGCGGCGGCGCTGCCCGCCCGACAGCGACCCCGCCGGACGCGGCCCGAGGCCCTCCAGGTCCAGGCGCGCGCACAGCTCGGCGATCCGCGCGGACCGGTCGCGCACCCCGTACAGGCGGGCCTGCAGGTCCAGCTCCTCGGCCACCGGGACGCCCGGGTCGGTGCCGCCGCCCTGCGCGACATAGCCGATGCGGCGCCGCACCGCCGCCGGATCGGCGCGCAGGTCGTGGCCGGCGACGGTCGCGGTGCCCGCGGTCGGCGCCAGCAGCGTCGTCAGCATCCGCAGCGTGGTGGTCTTGCCGGCCCCGTTGGGGCCGAGGAACCCGACGACCTCGCCGGGCGCGACCGACAGGTCCACCCCGCGGACGGCCTCGACCGTCCCGTGCCCGCCGGTGAAGGTGCGGGCGAGCCCGCGAGCCTCGATCACGATGACCTCCTTGAGAACGACGGCCGCTAGCGTAACCCCAATTTTGCAGTCACTCCAAGTTTTCAGTGACACCAGGGAAGGTATATTTCCGTGCATGGGTGAGGACCACGTCCCCGGCGTCGAACCGGAACTGGGACTGCGGGAGCGCAAGAAGCGCGAGACGCGGCGCCGCATCGCCGACATCGCCACCGGCCTGTTCATGACCCGCGGGTTCGACAACGTCACCATCGCCGACGTCGCCCGCACCGCCGACGTGTCGGTCAACACCGTCTTCAACTACTTCAGGACCAAGGAAGACCTGTTCTTCGACCGGCAGGACGAGATCATCGAGGCCGCCGGGCGCGACTTCCGCGACCGCCGCCCCGGCGAGGGCGCCGTGGCCCTGTTCCGCCGCCGCTTCTTCGAAGGCCTGGACGCCCGCGCCTACCAGACCGCCTTCCATGAGGGCTCGGAGGTCTGGACCCGCACCGTGCGCGCCAGCCCCGCCCTCATGGCCCGCCAGCGCGAGATCGGCCGCCTCGCCCAGGACCGCCTCGCCGACCTGCTCGCCGAGGCCACCGGCGCCGGCCCCGACGACATCGCCCCCCGCGCCGCCGCCGCCATGATCTTCGCCGTGCAGAACACGCTCGTCGAGCAGATCGCCGACCGCAAGAGCGCGGGGGAGACCCTCCAGGAGATGGCCGAGGACGTCTACGCCGCCGCGGCCCGCGCCTTCGACCTGCTCGAACACGGCCTCGGCCGCTACGCCGCCGCACCCGCCGCCCCGCCCGCCGCCGAGCCCCTCGCCGAGCCTCCCGGCACCGCCGGCCAAGCCCCGGCCACCGGAAAATGAGTGTCGACCCACCGCAGATCATTCCTAGACTCCAGGGTTGCGGAGGCCGACAACCATGGACACCCCCACGCTCCTTGCCCACCTGCACCACCACGACACCGCCCTGACCCTGCCCCGGGGCGCGCACCTGCGCTGGGACGACGCGGACCTGCACCGCGCCGCGCACACCGGCGACCCCGAGGGCTACGCCCTGCTCGGCGTGGCCCCCGGCGTGCGGCCCTGGCAGCGCGCCCGCGTGCTGCTGCAGGTCCTCGCCGCCTCCCAGGCCGGCCTGGACGACCGCGCCCGCGCCGTGCAGGCCCGCGTCGCCCGCGTCCTGACCCTGGGCCTGCCGCCCGCCCACGTCATCACCGTCCTGCTCGCCCTGCGGCGGCTGCGCGCCAACCACAAGCACACCACCCGCGCCGCGCTGCGGTTCGTCCTGGAGCACCCCGCCGCCGACGCCCTCATCGCCGCGCGCCGCCCCGCCCTGCGCGACTGCTTCGAGCACGCCCTCGGCACCGCCACCGCCCGCGGCTGCGCCGGCCGCATCGCCGGCGGCGACACCGCCTCCGACTACCTCCAGCGGCGCCTGCTGCGCTTCCTCACCGACCCCGCCGCCGCGCCCGACCGCGTCCAGGCCCTCTACCACGCCGACGACCCGGCGACCCGGCCCACCGCGGGCGACCCCGCCGCGGTCGACCGGCCCGTCCTGTCCGTCGACACCGTCCGACAGCGGCCCGCCACCATCACCGCCACCAACCGCGGCGACATCGCCGCAACCCTCGTCCACCTGTACCGGGGCGGGCCCGCCGAGGACCTCTACGCCGCCCTCGGCCGCCAGGTCGGCGCCGCCGCCGCCGAGTTCCCCCGCTTCACCGGCACCCTCGCCCTGGTCATGGACGCCTCGGCGTCCATGCGCGGCTACGGCGACCGCGAATGGGCCGCCCTCTCCCAGGCCGCCGCGCTGCGCATGGTGCTGTCGCAGGTGTGCGCCCGCCTGGAGGTCATCGAGACCGGCGGCGACGAGCGCGCCCCGCGCGGCGCCACCGACCTGGCCACCGGCGTCCTGGACGCCCTGGGCGCCGAACCCGACCTGGTCGCCGTCGTCTCCGACGGCTACGAGAACGTCTACCCCGGCGACCTGGCCAGGGTCGTGGCGAGCCTGCCGCACGCCGGCATCACCACCCCCGTGGTGTTCTGCCACTCCCAGTTCACCGGCAGCGACGACCTGACCCTGCGCCGCCCCGCCCCCTCCCTGCCGCAGCGCGGCTTCTGGCACCAGGACGACTTCGCCGAACTTCTGCCCTGGATGTTCGGGCACTGCGCCGCCGGCGCCCCCTGGCTGCGCGCCGCCCTCCACGACCGCCTGGACGCCCTCGACCGGCAGGCCGACACCCTCACCGCCCGCATCGCCGCCTGAACCGCCGCCCGAACCGGCCCTCCGCGCGCACCCCGCGCGCCCGCCACGCGCCCGCGCCCGCGCACGCCCACATCCGCGCACGCCCAGACCCGAAGGGAGCACCGCATGACCAGCATGACGGCGCTCGACACCCTCGTCCCCGGCCCCCTCAGCCTCGCCGGACACCGCCTGGGCACCCCCCAGCAGGCCGGCGCGCTCACCATGGTCCCCATCGCCGGGCCCGCCCTCCCCGGCTTCGCGCCGCCCCGCACCGGCCTCAAACTGACCCGCGTCGCCGGCTACGGGCAGGTCGAACTCGCCAACCGCGCCGACTCCGGCGTCGCCATCGTCCCCCTGCACATCGGCTACATCCAGGACCGCGCCCAGAACCACGCCCTGTGCCGCTCGGCGTTCCTGGCCGCCGGGCAGACCGTCCGCTTCGACGACGCCTGCTGCGTCCAGCAGAGCCAGGGCGGCTACCTCAGCGAACGCGACCAGTGGTTCTTCGTCCTGCCGCTGGAACTGCGCGCCCGCGCCCTGGACCTGCGCGGCGTCACCGGCTACAGCAAGCTGTGGGACGACATCGCCGCCCTCAACGCCCGCCACGGCCTGCCCCGCCGCGGCCATCTGGAGCAGATCCTGTCCCGCAAGCGCGCCGTGCTGACCCAGTTCCAGTCCCGCCTGGAACCGCAGCCCGGCCAGCTCGGCGCCCTGTTCTTCCTCTCCGGCCGCTTCGCAGGCCTGGAGATCGCACCCGACCCCCGCTACTTCGCCGAGATGTGGACTGCGCTGGTCTGCTTCGCCTACGGCGTCGCCGCCTGGCACGCCGAACCCGCCCCGCCCGGCCCCGGCGCCGCCGCCCCCTACGACGGCGTCCAGCACGGGGCGGACCAGCGCCAGTCGGACCAGCACGGGGCGGCGGGGCTCGCCGGGCTGCGCGCCGCCCTGGACCGCGACCGCTCCGCCCGCCTCACCGAGATCGGCGGCTGGCTCGCCGACCTCCCCACCGGCCCCGTCGAACTCCGCGAGGAGGAGCGCTACCTCGACCTGCGGCTGTCCACCGTCACCGGCGCCCACCTGGCCGGGCAGATCGTCACCGACGGCGACCGCACCGTCTACGCGTCCCTGTTCGCCCGCTGACCGCCCGCTCTCGGGGCGCCCCCCTTGAGAAAAGGGGTTGCCCCCGGGGCGCGGCGCCCGGTTGAATCAGAACCGCGGGAACTGTGCCGGGCGCGTCAGGCCGAAACCCCGATTCCAAATCCGGGATAACGCGCGATGCTCGAGACATCGTCAAGGCGATTGCAGACCTGACGAGGCGCCGGCCGCCTGTCCCGCCACTCCGTCCAGGTAAGGCTCCCGAACCGACCTCACCTGCGGCGGCGTCTCCCTCACCCTCACCCGCCGTCGGGTACGCCGCCGGACGCGCCCCGCCGCCGCAGCACCAGCCACCGGCCGCCCAGCCCCACGGCGAACATCACCGCCCCCGCCAGCACCGACGTCCACGGCAACGTCGCCGCCAGCACCACGCACCCCGCGCCGCCGAGCACGTTGAGCGCCCGCGGCCAGCGGCGGTCGGCCGCCGCCTGAGTGAAGGCGCTCGCGTTGGCGACCGCGTAGTACACCAGGACGCCGAATGAGGAGAACCCGATCACCCCCCGCAGGTCCGCGGCCGCCACCAGCGCGCACACCGCCACCGCCACGGCGACCTCGGCGTGGTGCGGCACCCGGTGCCGGGGATGCACCGCCGCCAGCCACCCCGGCAGATCCCGGTGCCGCGCCATGGCCAGCGCCGTGCGGCCGATCCCGGCGATCAGCGCCAGCAGCGCGCCCAGCGACGCCAGCGCCGCGCCCACCCGCACCACCGGCGCCAAAGCCCCCGCCCCCGCCGCCTCGACCGCCGCCGCCAGCGGCGCGGCCGCGTCCGCCAGCACCCGCGGACCCGCCGCCAGCAGCGCTGCCGCCCCCACCACCAGGTACACCGCCACCGCGATGAACAGCGCGACCGGGATCGCCCGGGGGATCGTGCGGGACGGGTCGCGCACCTCCTCACCCATCGTCGCGATGCGGGCATAGCCCGCGAAGGCGAAGAACAGCAGCCCCGCCGCCTGCAGGACGCCGTACAAGCCGCCCTCGCCCACCGCCGCCCACCCGCCCAGGTGCGCCGCGCTCGCCCGCCCGCCCACGGCGATCCCCGCCACCACCACCGCCAGCGCCGCCAGGCTCGCGACCACCAGCACCCGCGTCAGCAGCGCCGTCCTGGTCACGCCCCGGTAGTTCAGCGACGCCAGCGCGGCCACGGCCGCCGCCGCGACCGCGCGGCGCGCCCACCCCGGACCCGGCACCGCGTAGGAGGCGAAGGTCAGCGCCATCGCCGCGCACGAGGCCGTCTTGCCCACCACGAAACCCCAGCCCGCCGCGAACCCCCACCACGGGCCCAGCCGCTCGCGGCCATACACGTAGGTGCCGCCGGACGTCGGATATGCCGCCGCCAGCTGCGCCGAGGCGACCGCGTTGCAGTACGCGACCACCGCCGCGACCACCAGCCCCACCAGCAGCCCCGTGCCCGCCACCCGCGCAGCGGGCCCGAACACGGCGAACACCCCCGCCCCGACCATCGACCCGAGCCCGATCAGCACCGCGTCCCCGGTGCCCAGCCGCCGCGCCAGCCGCTCACCTCCGGCGGGCCCCGCGCCCGACTCGGCCCCCGCCGCCCCGGACGCCGCCGTCCCAGACCCGGCCGCTTCGGCCCCGGCCGCTTCGGAGGCGGTCGCCGAAGGCCCGCCCCGGTTCCGGCGCCGGAACGCCATCGCCCACCCCCTCGCCCGCCTACTCCATCAAACTCATTTGATGTATCGTCCGGGCATGGCGTCACCGAGTCAAGCCGCCCCGGCGTTCGTGCGGCTGGCCGCCCACCCGCTGCGCTGGCGGCTGCTGACCGCCCTCGCCGACGGCGACCTGCGCGTCCGCGAACTCACCGACCTGGCCGCCGCGCCGCAGAACCTCGTCTCCTACCACCTGCGGCTGCTGCGCGACGGCGGCCTCGTCACCGCCGCCCGCAGCAGCCACGACGGCCGCGACAGCTACTACCGCCTGGACCTGGACCGCTGCGCCCACGCCCTCGCCGAAGCCGGTACCGCCCTGCACCCGGCGCTGCGGTCCGCCCCCGCGTCCCCGCGCCTCCCCGACGGCCCGCACGATGGGGCCGCCCCGGCCGTGCTGTTCGTGTGCACGGGCAACAGCGCGCGCTCGCCGATCGCCGAAGCCCTCCTGCGCCACCACGGCGGCGGCCGCGTCACCGCCGCCAGCGCCGGCACCCGCCCCAAAGCCGAGATGCACCCCCGCGCCGTCCAAATTCTGCGCGAGCGGTACGGCATCGACATCTCCGCGCAGCGCCCCCGCCGCCTGGACGCCCCGCACCGCCGCTTCGACCGCGTCATCACCCTGTGCGACAAGGCCCGCGAAGCCTGCCCCGACTTCGGCGACCACGCCCGGCACGCCCACTGGAGCACCCCCGACCCGGCCGCGGCGCCGGACGCGCCCGCGGCCTTCCACCAGGTGGCGGCCGACCTCGACGCGCGCGTGCGCTACCTGCTGCCGCTCCTCGCCCACACACCACAGCCCATGCCTAAGACGGAGGAACACCCATGACCGGACACGACACGCACGCAGGCGTCCGCTACCTCGTCGACGACGTCCAGGCCGCCGTCGAGTTCTACACCGCCCACCTCGGCTTCACCCTCAACCTCGACGCGGCGCCCGCGTTCGCCGACGTCGTGCGCGGTCCCCTGCGCCTCCTGCTGTCGGGGCCCGCCAGCTCCGGCGCCCGCGCCACCCCCGCGGACGCCGCCGTCGCCGGAGGCAACCGCATCCACCTGACCGTCGACGACCTGGACGCCGAGATCTCGCGGCTGCGCGGCGCGGGCCTGACCTTCCGCAGCGACCTCGTCACCGGCCCCGGCGGCCGCCAGATCCTGATCGCCGACCCCGCCGGGAACCTCGTCGAACTCTTCCAACCCGCATAAGCATCGCTTCTGCAAACCAGAAGAACCATCTCTTGGACTTCTCGGCCTGGGGCGACCACGATGAGAGGTGAAAGCACCAACGACCTGGGGGAAGCCATGACGCAGTACGAGAAGGCCATGCGGCCGGAGGACATCACCCGCCTGTTCGTCGAACGCTCCAACGCCGGCGACGCGGCCGGCGTCGCCGCCCTCTACGAGGAGGACGCGGTGATGGCCTACCCGCCCGGCTCCCAGACCGTGGGACGCCAGGCCATCCGCGAACTGTGGGAGAAGGTCCTGGCCGCGCGCCCCCGCTTCACGCCCGAGGAGCCGCTGCCCACCCTGATCAGCGGCGACCTCGCCCTCACCTCCACCCCGCCCAAGGACGGCGCCGGCGCACGCGCGCAGGTCGTCCGGCGCCAGCCCGACGGCAGCTGGCTGCGCGTCCTGGACCAGCCCGAGTTCGTCACGCCCCCCGCGGCCGGCGCCTAGGACCCCGCCCACACCGGATAGTCGACATACCCCCGCGCGCCTCCGCCGTAGTGGGTGGCCTCGTCGCCGCCCGCCACGGCGAGGCCCAGCGCGAACCGGGCGACCAGATCCGGGTTGGCGATGAACGCCCGCCCGAACGACACCGCGTCGGCGATCCCCGCCTCGACCACCGCGTTCCCCGACTCCCGCCCGAACCCGTGATTGGCGACCAGCGCCCCGTCGAACAGCTTGCGGTAGCGGGCGAACTCGTCCAGGTCCGGCACCGCGCCCGGCCCGGGCAGGGCCCGACCGCGCAGATGCAGATAGGCCAGGGGACGGGTGCTCAACTCCGCCACCAGGGCGTCGTAGGCGGCGAGCGTCGCCTCGCCCGCCGTGTAGGGGTAGTCGGCGCGGCGCGCCTGGGCCGAGGTGTCGTGCGCGCTCCACCACGGCGACAGCCGGACCCCGGCGCGCCGCCCCTCCCACGCCGCCGTCACCGCGTCCACGACCTCCAGCAGCAGGCGGCCCCGGTCCGCGCCGTAGGCGTCGGCGCGGCGGTTCAGGCGCGGGTTCAGGAACTGCGCGAGCAGGAACGTGCCGTTCGCGGCGACCTCCACCCCGTCGAACCCCGCCCGCCGCGCCCGCTCGGACGCCGCGCCGTACGCGGCGACCGTCTCCTCGATCTCCGCGAGCGTCATCTCCCGGGGTGTGACCGTCGCCCTCGGGCCCGCCGCCGTCCAGCACACCTCGCCCGGATCGACCGCCGACGGCCCCACGGGCCGCGCCCCGCCCCGGTGGTCGGGATGGGCATGGGCGCCGGTGTGCCACAACTGCAGCACGATCCGTCCGCCCAGCGCGTGGACGAGACCGGTCACGCGCCGCCACGCCTCCACCTGCGCCTCCCCGTAGATGCCGGGGACGCCGGGGAACCCGATCGCGCGCTCACCCACCCACGCCGCCTCGGCGACGATCAGCCCGGCCGTGGCGCGCTGCCCGTAGTAGACGGCGTGCAGGTCCGTCGGCTCCAGGCCGGGACCGGACGCGCGCGACCGCGTCAACGGGGCCATCACCACCCGGTTCGGCAGCTCCAGATCCCCCAGCGCCACCGGCCGCAGCAGCGGCTGCCCTCCCGGCTCGCTACCCTCGTCGTGTCGGAGCATCTGTCTCCCCACCGTCGTCGTCTCTCGGATGCCACGAAGCAGACGCACCACGGAACGGAAAGGTGACCGATGCACGACCAACTCGCCGAACGCTTCGAGGCGCACCGCGCCACCCTGCGCGCCGTCGCCTACCGGATGCTCGGCAACCCCGGCGAGACCGACGACGCCGTCCAGGAGGCGTGGCTGCGGCTCACCCGCCACGGCCCCGCCGGAATCGACGACCTGGAGGCATGGCTGCGCACCGTCGTGGCCCGCATCTGCCTCGACATGCTCCGCGCCCGCACCTCCCGGCGCGAGGAACCCTACGGATGGCACTCACCCGTCCAGCCCGAGGACGGCGACCCCGAGACCGAGACCGTCCTCATCGAATCGGTCGGCCGCGCCATGCTCGTCGTCCTGGATACCCTCGGCCCCGCCGAACGCGTCGCGTTCGTCCTGCACGACGTGTTCGCCGTCCCCTTCGACCAGATCGCGCCCATCGTCGAGCGGACCCCGGCCGCCGCCAAGAAACTCGCAAGCCGCGCCCGCCACCGCGTCCGCGGTGCCGCCTCCCCGCCGCCTCCCGAACGCGCCGAACAGCGCCGCGTCGTCGAGGCGTTCCTCGCCGCCGCCCGTAGCGGCGACCTCGACGCCCTCCTCGCCGTGCTGGCCCCCGACGTCGTCCGCCGCGCCGACCACGCCGCCCTCACCCCCGGCCGCCCCGCCGTCCTGCACGGCGCCGGCCCCGTCGCCCGCGAGATGCAGATCTTCGGCCGCCGCGCCAGGTACGCCGCGCCCGCCCTCGTCGACGGCACGATCGGCGCCGTCGTCGCCCCGCACGGCCGCCTCCTGCTCGCCCTGGCCGTCACCGTCCACGACGGCCGCGTCACCGGCTACGAGATGATCGCCGACCCCGCCCGCCTAACCGCCCTCGACCTCGCCGTCCCCTGACCGATTCCTACAAGACCGCCCCGCCCCGCCGCGCCTACGTTGGCCCTATGAGCAGCGAACTGTCCGAACTGGCCAACGTGGGACCGGCCGTCGCCGCCTACTTCGACCGCATCGGCATCACCACCGTCGCCCAACTGCCGGGCCGGGACCCCGTCGAACTGTACGAGCGGATGTCGGCCGCCCACGGCCGCCGCCTCGACCCCTGCCTGCTCGACACCGTCATGTCCGCCGTCGACCAGGCCGAAGGAAAGCCCGCCCGCCCCTGGTGGCACTACACCCCCGAACGCAAACGGCTCCTCGCCGACGCCCGCCCCTGAATGCCCGCCGCACCCCGGCGCCGGGCCGTAGCCTGGAGGGCGGGAGCCTCACGAGGAGGTGCGGGCGATGCACCAGGAGACCACCATCGGCGCCCGACTGCGCGCCCTGCGCCGCTGGCGCGGCATGACCCTCGACCAACTCGCCGGACAGGCAGGCTTATCCAAATCCTTCCTGTCCATGGCCGAACGCGGGCAGCGCAGCCTCGACCGCCGCTCCCACATCGCCGCCCTCGCCGACGCCCTCCGCGTCTCCGAAACCGAACTCGTCGGCGGCCCCCACCTCGGCCCCGACCACGGGCAGTCCGACCCCCACGCCGTGATCCCCCCGATCAGGCTCGCCCTGCAGACCAACGACCTGAACGACCCCGCCGTCGAGCGCGCCCGCCCTCTGCCGGAACTGGTCGCCGAGATGGCCCGCGTCGAGCCCCACCACCAGGCCTGCGACTACGTGCGCGTCGGCCACATGCTGCCCGACCTGCTGGACGAGTTGCACCTGCACGCCGCCGACCCCGCCGACGAAGCGGCCCACCGCACCGCCCTGGAGACCCTCGTCGACGCCTGCGTCGCGGCGACCTTCACCGCCAAGGACCTCGGCTACCCCGACCTGGCCCACCTGGCGGCCGTCCGCGCCGAGCAGGCGGCGACCATCCTGGACGACCCCGTCCGGCGCGGCCAGTCCGACTTCCTGCGCATCCACACCATGCCCCGCGCGGGCTCCTGGGACCGGACCCTCCGCGCCACCGAACGCTCCGCGGACCGACTGGAGCCGCACGCCGGAAGTGAACTCGGCGCCCAGGTGCTCGGCATGCTCACCCTGTCCGCCGCCCTCGCGGCGGCGGTCACCCACGACGCCGCACGCGCCACCGACTGGACGGCCGAGGCCGCCCGCCTCGCCCGCACGATGCCCGACGCCCCCGACCAGAACTGGATGAGCTTCTCGGCCAGCAACGTCGGCGTATGGAACGTCGCGGTCAACGTCGAATGCGGCGAGCGAGGCGGCGCCGTCCTCGACCTCGCCCGCGATGTGGACGAGACCAGGCTCACCGGCAGGAAGGGCAGGCACGCCGCCTTCCTCGCCGATGTCGGACGCGGCCTGGCCCGCGACCGCAAAACCAAGGACGAGGCGATCCGCTGGCTCCGCCGCGCCGAGAACACCGCCCCCCAGTGGATCCGCAACAACACACCGGTGCGGGAATCGGTCGCCGTCCTGCTCAGCCAGGCCCGCACCGACGCCGGCGGCCGCGAACTGCGCGGCATGGCCGCCCGCATGGGCCTGCCCCACTGACCCGTCACGGACCAGAGCCGGGCCGCTCGCCACGAGTTCACTCCTGTGAATGGCGTTCCCGTTCACGCCAGTGAACGCACAGTGTGCACGCTGTCTTACTTTCTGTGTTCATGGAGACGACGAACGCACTTCGGGGGCTTGCCGCCGAACTCGACGCGCGCGGATGGCGGACGGCCCTGCGCGCCGGGACCCTCACGGTCACCAACCCTGACGCGCCCCGCCTCACCGACGCCATCACCTGCGACGGGCGCGCCTTCTGGTGGACGTGGGGCCAGGAAGCCGGACCGGCCGACGACGTCGTCGGAGTGGCCGACCGCATCGTCCACGTCCTGCGGACGGTCACGCCATGAACACGGCGACCGGGCCTCGCGAGCGGACGGGCATGACCTACGGTCACCGGGGGAGTGCCCTGCCCGCACCGCGCAGTCCCCGCGTCGTCACCTGGTACGGCAGGGCGACCGGCCGCTGGTGGGCCCTGGTGCCCTGGCCCTCCGAACTCCACGGCGCCTTACTCGTCGAGGCGCCCGACCAGGCCACCCTCAACGAGCACGTCGCCCACCTCATCGCGGCCCTCCGCTCCCGGACGGCCACCCCGCGACTATGAAGGCTCCCGGGCCCTGCGTGGCATCAGGAGGACCAGCGGGGACGCTGGCCGACACCGCCGCACGCGCGGGTGGTGTTCGGGATCGGCGGGGGCTACTGCAGTTGGTCGCGGCGGCGGGTCAGGTAGGCGGTCTCGGCGGTGTTGCCCGCCAGCTCGATGGCCCTGTCGTAGGCCGCGCGTGCCTCACTGCCGCGGTGCAGCCGGCGCAGCAGGTCGGCGCGGGTGGCGTGGTAGGCGTGGTAGCCGGCCAGCCTGCTCTCGAGACGGTCGACGGCTGCCAGCGCCACCTGCGGGCCGTCGAGTTCGGCGACCGCGATGGCCCGGTTGAGGGCGACGACCGGGGACGGATCGAGGCGGACGAGCTGGTCGTAGAGGGCGAGGACCTGCGTCCAGTCGGTGTCGCGGACGTCGCGGGCGGAGGTGTGCACAGCGTTGATCGCGGCGAGGATCTGGTAGCGGCCCGGAGCCGTCCCGGCGGCGGCAGCGGCGAGGCGCTCGCGCACCAGCCGGTGCCCCTCGGCGATCAGCGCCGCGTCCCAGGCCCCGCGGTCCTGCTCGGCCAGGGGGACCAGCTCGCCGCCGGCCGAGACCCGGGCGGTGCGGCGCGCCTCGGTGAGCAGCATCAGCGCCAGCAGCCCGGCCACCTCGCCGTCGTCCGGCATCAGGGCGCGGAGCAGGCGGGTGAGCCGGATCGCCTCGGCGGTCAGGTCGTGGCGCACCGGACCGGCGCCGGGGCCGGTCGCCAGGTAGCCCTCGTTGAACACCAGGTACAGGACGGCGAGCACGCCCGTCAGGCGCGCCGGGAGGTCCTCGGCGGACGGCACCCTGTAGGGGATGCGAGCCGCCTTGATCTTGGCCTTCGCGCGCGTGATCCGCCGCTCCAGGGCGGTGTCGGCGACCAGGAAGGCGCGGGCGATCTCCGGCACGGTCAGGCCGCCGACCATGCGCAGCGTCAGCGCCACGCGCGTCTGCATCGCCAGCGCCGGGTGGCAGCAGGTGAAGATCAGCCGGAGGCGGTCGTCGTCGATGGCGCCGACGGGCTCGGGCGGGTCGTCGTCGTACACCCTCTGAGCCTCCTCGTGCTTGTCGTCGCGCTTGTTCTCGCGCCGGATCCGGTCGATGGCCCTGCGGTTGGCGGTGGTGGTCAGCCAGCCGCCGGGGTTGGGAGGCACGCCGTCGGACGGCCACCGCTGCACGGCGGTCGCGAACGCCTCGGCCGCCGCCTCCTCGGCGATGTCGAGGTCGCCGAAGCGCCTGGTCAGGGCGGCGACCACCCGCGCCCACTCCGCGCGGTGGGCGCGGGTGATCGCCTCCTGGACGTCGCTCACTGGAACGGCCGCACTTCGATCTTCCGGTCGCAGACCCTCGACGCCTCGGCGGCGAGCCTGAGAGCCACGTCCAGATCGGGCGCCTCCCACACCCAGACGCCGGCGAGGTACTCCTTCGACTCCACGAAGGGCCCGTCGCTGAACACCGCCTCCTCGCCCCGGTTGTCGACGACCGTGGCCGCGTCGGTGTCCGCGAGTCCGCCCGCGAAGACCCAGTGGCCCTCGGCGATCAGCCGTTCGTTGAACGCGCTGATGGCGGGCTGCCTGTCGGTGCTGCCGGGATTGCTCTTGTCATCGATCACAGAGACCAGATACCGCATGTGAAGATCATCTCCTGTGGCGCCGTGACGGCGCCGTTCGATGGGCGGGGACTTCAGGCCGCGGCGTACTGCGGGCGCCCGGCCGGCCGGTAGACCTGGATCGTCACGCCCTTCGAGTCGACCCGCGACTCGACCAGGTCGAGGGCGAGGTCGCGCCCCGCGGCCGGGAACAGCCGCGCGCCCTGGCCGACGACAACCGGGACGGTGATCAGGGTCATCTCGTCGACCAGGTCGTTCTCCAGCAGCCACCGGGTCAGGGTGCCGCTGCCGTGCACCTGCAGCTCACCGCCCGGCCTGGCCTTCAGCTCCCGGACGGCCGCAGCGACGTCTCCGGACAGGACGGTCGTGTCCGACCACGCCGGGTCGGTGAGCCCGGTCGACGCCACGTACTTGGGCCGTGTGTTCAGGGCCTCCACGACGGACGCCCAGGCGGGGGCGTCCTGGACCGTGAGCTTCCCCCACGAGCCGGCGAACAGCTCGTAGGTCCGCCGCCCGAACAGGAACGCCTCGGCGCGCCGGTAGGTCCGGTTGATGAGCGCGTGGGTCTCGGCGTCGCCCTTCCCCAGGGCCCAGCCGCCGCGCTCGAATCCGTTCCTGCGGTCCTCGTCCGACGCGCCGCCGTTTCCCTGCACCACTCCGTCGACGGTGACCTGGGTGATGGTCGTCAGCTTCATGTTCGTTGTTCCTCGCCTCGGCGCCGCCCCTCGCGGGCGGCCTCACTCCTGCTACGAACACCTCCGCCCCGATCCGACACCGCGTCCCGGAATTCCTCGAAGAGATTTCCGGGACGCCGTCTGCCGGCGGTCCGACGACACGGCAGCTCCGCAGTGAACGGTGCGCCGGTCAGCGTCGTGCGTTGCGAATGATCAGTAGCTGGCCGATCTCGGCGGCGTTCTTCGTGAGCTCGATGTTCACCCACGCGCACATGTCGGCGACGGTGCGGCCCGCCTCTTCGGGCCAGGGGAACGCCGACGGGTCGTCGAGGCGGTCGGTGGCCGACAGCGCCGTCCGCCACGCCTCGTGGATCTCTCCCAGCCATTCGGTGATCGAGGCGCACGTGCCCGGCCAGGCGATGTCTTCGCGTGCGGGGACGCCGGTCTGCTTCAGATGAGCGAGTGCCGTGGACCACCACCAGCCGATGTGCCAGGTCAGCCAGGCGATCGTCGGGGCCGGGACGGGAGTGGGCTCGACGTCGGCGAAGTCGGGGGCCCAACCGCCCTCGACCCGGTGCATGGTCCAGTGCGACGGCGCCGGTTCCCAGAACAGGTCGTCGTCGTGCCACTGCCGCACGTGGTAGTCGAGGAGCGCCCAAGCGGTGTCGAGCTGCTGTTGGAGCACCTGCTTGACCTCGGTCATTCAGTCCACCTTCGTTTCGGCGGCGTTCACCCTGACCAACTGCTTGCCGAGGTTGGCGCCGTCGAAGAGACGCTGCAACGCGGCCGGGGCGTGGGGGAGGCCGTCGATGACGTCCTCGGCCCAGCGCAGGTCGCCCGCCGAGACCCAGCCGGCCAGACGGGAGAGCGCCTCAGGGAACACGGACTGATGATCGTAGAACACGAAACCCTCCATGCGGGCGCGCCGGAACGCGAGCTGCATGTAGTTGGCGGGGCCCGCGCCGTATCCCGCGGCCGTGTAGCCGGACGAGATCGACCCGCACAGCGCGATGCGCGCCCGGAGAGCGAGCCGATCCAGCGCGTTCTCCAGCAGCGCGCCGCCCACGTTGTCGAAGACGGCGGTGAGCCCGTCGGGCGCGAACTCGCGCAACGCGTCCGGCACGCTCTCGGCGCGGTAGTCCACACAGGCGTCGAACTTCGCGACCTCCCTCACCCAGGCGACCTTCTCGGCCGAGCCGGCGGTGCCGATCACCCGGGCGCCCAGAAGCCGCGCGATCTGCCCGGCCAGGGAGCCGACGCTGCCCGCCGCGCCCGTGACCAGCACCGTGTCCGCGTCGGTGACGTCCAGGACGGCGGACATGCCGACGAACGCCGTCAGCCCGCTGACGCCGAAGACGGTGAGCATGTGACGCGGATCGATCCCCTCCGGCACCGGGTTGACCCCGAACAGGCCGCCCTCGCGCGCCACGACGTACTCCCGCCAGCCGAGGTCGCCGTAGACCCACTGCCCCTCCGGCAGCGCCGGGTTCCGTGAGGCCACCACACGCCCGACACCGCTGCCGCGCATCACCTCGCCGATGCCGACCGGCGCCGTGTAGGTGGCGCCGGGGTTGAGCCACGTGCGCTGAGTGGCGTCGATGCCCAGCCAGACGACCTCGACCAGGGCCTCGCCGTCGTCGAGTACCGGCATGGGGCTGCGCCGCTCAGCGAACGTGCCCGGGGTGATCCCGCCCGTCGGGCGTTCACGGAGCACCATTTCGCGGAAGGTCCGCACGGGCATGACTTCAGCCTCTCGATCAGGGGGCCGAGCGCGTCGCTCGGACGAATGTGGCGATCAGCTCGTCGCCGACGGCGTCGACGGGAGCGCCGTGGGCCACCCGCAGTCCTTCGGCATCGAGGGTGCGGCGCAGCATCGAGGCCATCATCACCAGGTCGAAGCGGCGCAGCTCGCCGCTGCGCTGCCCTTCCTCCAGCAGCGCGACGACGTCGGAGAGCGACGCCGCCACGAGCTCCTCGTAGCCCCCGGCCGCCGTCGCGGTGCGGTGCGCCACGACCGCGACCAGGGCGCGCGTCTCCACCGGCCGCCGCGCGCAGTACAGAAGGAAGCCGCGGACATAGGCCGCGAGCCGGTCCAGGACACCGCCCTGGCCGCGCAGCACAGCGACCAGCTCCGGCCCCACGCTCCCGACCACGTGGGCGACGACGGCGTCGAGGATCTCGTCCCTGGTCTCGAAGTTGCTGTGGTAGGCGCCCCGGCTGTACCCGGCCGCCTCCGCGATCGCCTCGACCGAGGTCGAGGCGACGCCGCGCTCGGCGAACAGCCGCATCGCCGACTCCACCAGCTCCCCGCGCGTGCGCTGCCGGCGCTCGGCGCGCGTCTCCCGTGCCATGCCGCCAAGATACATCACCGTATCCGCATACAACGCCGTATGTGAAAAATCCATGATCCCCTGTCGGCCGAAGCGCTGCCGGAGGGCCGCTGACCGGTCGGATCGGCCGCGACTTTGGTCGCGGGGGAGTCGACCATCGGAGGCTCCGCGGCGCCGCGGACAACGGCAGGCTTGCCGGTATGGACTCCCGTCAACGCCCGACGTCTCCCACGACCGATGTCAGTGTGGTCGCCGATTCCCCGCTGGTCGTCATGCTGGTGTGCATCGTCGGCGGGACGGTCATCGCGGGGCTGGTCGAACTGGTCTGGGAATGGACCGCGGCCCATACCTGGCTGCCGCGAATAGGGCCGATCAAACTCCTGGCCTTGCTCCCCGGTCCCTGGTCCGCCGTCGTCGCGGCCGCCGCGGGCGCGGCGGCCGGATTCGTGGTGGGCGCCATCGCCTGCCACGAGGCCCTGACGGTGACCGTGTCGGACGAGCGCGTGATCCTGACCAGCAAAGACGAGCGACAGGAGTTCGCGTCGGAGGAGATCGGCCAGGTGCTCCTGGCCGGCGGGAAGCTCATCCTGCTCGACCGGGACGGGCAGGAGCTCGCACGCCACGACTGCGACCTGGACCGCCGGCGGCTGGTCGACGCCTTCGACCGGCACGGCTACCCGTCCTCGGGCCGCGCGCCCGACGGCACCACCTGAACCGATGCCACCGGCGGGACGTCGGGTCAGCTGCTTGAATTGGGGACGGTCGGATGAACCGATATTCCGACCCTGAGGTGCGAGCTGACCAGTCTGGAGAACGGATGTCCCACGACGAACCGCTGCGCGCCGTCTTCATGCCGGCTCTGGTGGCGGTGCTGCGTGCGGCTGAGCAGGAGAAGAACGCGCCGCTGACGGAAGCGGAGGTGCTCGCCGTCCGCGACAACGCGGTATGCATGACCGTCCCGCTCAGCGTCGCGCACGGCCTTGACCGGTCCCGGGGGTACCCCGACATCTCGCCTGAGGATTGCTGGAAAGAGTGGCGGTCCTTCAGGGGGCAGATCACGGCTGAGTGAGCCCGGATCGGCCGGTGCCCGCCGGGGGACTGACCTGACGGATCCGCCGCGGCCGCGCACAGCCCGCGGTGTGCGGCTCTAGTCCTGCTCGCCGGCGGCGGCGATGACGCGGGTCAGGGTGCCGTGGAGGTCCCGCAACTCGTCCATGCTCATGCCCAGGCGCTCCATGATGGTGGCGGGGATCTTCTCGGCCCGCTCCCGCAGGGCCTGCCCGGCGGGGGTGACCGTGACCGCCAGCAGGCGCTCGTCGCGGCTGTCGCGCTCGCGGCGGATGAGGTCGGCGGCCTCCAGCCGCTTGAGCAGGGGCGACAGGGTGCCGGGGTCGAGCTGGAGCAGGGCGCCGAGTTCCTTGACCGACAGCTGCCGGTGCTCCCACAGCGCCAGCATCACCAGGTACTGCGGATGGGTCAGCCCCATCGGCTCCAGGATCGGCCGGTAGTGCGCCAGCACGGTGCGCGAGGCCACCACCAGGGCGAAGCACACCTGGTTCTCCAGTGCCAGCGGGTTGGCGATGTCGCGCAGATCACTGGCCACGAGTCCTCCAGAGGGATGTCTTCGGGGGCACCTGCCAGTTATAAAGAGTACAGCAATGGTTTGTGTACCAACTGTTGGTAGGCAATGGAGGTGTCGTGTTCCGCCGAGCCCCGCTGGAAGAGCGCATCGCCCAGCGTCAGGCCGAGCTCGCGCCGGTGCGCGAGCGCGGACAGCTCGGGCACCCCACCGCGCGGTACCTGTTCATCGCCCTGCTGGCGCTGACCGTCGCCGGTCACGTCATCGGCGGCGTCCTGTTCGCCATCCTGGCGCACTGAAGGAGAGGCCGATGGCCATCAAGCGACCGTCCTTCCTGCCCTCCATCGACGAGCTGGAGCAGCAGGCCCTGAGGAACTCCGACCGGCGCGGCCCGCGCGGCTCCCAGTTCGATCACCCCGTGGCCAAGAACCTGCTCATCGTCGCGCTGGTGGTGACCGTCGCCGCGCACGTCATCGGCGGGGTGCTGTTCGCGATCCTGGCGCTGTGAGCCGCGGTGCGACGGCGCCGGCGGGGCGTCAGCGCCCGGTCGCGCCGTCGATCTGCTCGCGGAGGATGTCGGCGTGGCCCGCGTGCCGGCCGGTCTCCTCGATCATGTGGACCAGCGCCCAGCGGACGCTGGGGGCGGGACGTCCCGGCCGGGGAACGGGCGCGCCGAGGTCGGCGCACCCGTCGAGCACCTCGTTGGCGCGTTCGACGGCCTCCCGGTAGCGGGCCACGATCTCGTCCACGCCGTCCGAGGCCGCGGCCCGGAACGTCGCCTGCCAGTCGGCGACCTCCTCCCCGAGGAACATCGACCGTTCGACGAAGGTCAGGTGGTTGAGCAGGCCCAGCAGGTTCGTGCCCGAGGGCACCGCGGCCGCCCGCACCCGCGGCTCGGGCGCGCCCTCGACCTTCGCGGCGACCGAGGCCCGCAGGTAGTCGAGGAATCCGCGCAGGGTCTCGGCCTCGCCGCCTCCGGTGCGGGGCGGCGGGGTGTCGCGGCGGCGGGCGCGGCGCGTGGTGCTGGGCACGGTGATCTCCTTCTTCGCCGGGGCGGCGGGCCCGCGGTGGGCCCGCCGCCAGTCTCGGCAGGGGCGCCGCGACTCGGCCCGAAACCTTGCGGTTCCGGCAAACAGCGGGCGGTCAGGAGGGACGGGTGTCGTAGACCTCGCGGTTCTCGAGGACCTGGGTCATGTGCGTCTGCGCCCAGGCCGGCCCCCGGCCCGGCTCGCTCGCCGAGGCGTTCGGCGCGCTCGCCGAACTCCAGCGGGAGGGCCTGATCCGCCATCTCGGCGTCAGCAACGCCACCGAGGAGCAGGTGACCGAGGCGCGGGGCGTCGCGCCGATCGTGTGCGTGCAGAACATGTACAACCTCGCCCACCGCCACGACGACGCGCTCATCGACCGGCTCGCCGCCGATGGTGTCGCGTACGTGCCCTTCTTCCCCCTCGGAGGCTTCACCCCGCTTCAGTCCTCGGCGCTCTCGGCGGTCGCCGCCCGGCTGGAGACGGCGCCGATGTCCGTCGCACTGGCCTGGCTGCTGCGGCGATCACCGAACCTCCTGCTCATCCCCGGCACGTCATCGACGGCGCACCTGCGCGAGAACGTCGCCGGCGCGGGACTCTCCCTCTCTCCCGAGGACCTGGCCGAGCTGGACGAGATCGGAGCGGGGTCGGCTCCCGCGAACTGAGCCGGACCGCTCGTCCGGCAGGGCCTAGCCGACCGGTGAGGCCAGGCGTCCTTCGGCCAGTTCGAGACGGGCGCCGGTGAACGCGGCGCGCAGGCGCCGGTCGTGCGTGACCACCACGAGCGCTCCCCGGTAGGAGGCCAGCGCCTCCTCCAGCTGCTCCGTGAGCATGGGCGACAGGTGGTTGGTCGGCTCGTCGAGCAGCAGCAGGTCCCGGGGCTCGCTCACCAGCCGCGCCAGCTCGACCCGGCGCCGCTGCCCATGGGACAGCTCCCCGAGGCGAAGGCCCAGGTCCGACGACCGGAACAGGCCCAGGGCGAGAAGGGCGTCCGCGTACTCGTCGGGAGTGCCCGGACGTCCGTGCGCGTAGGCCTGGAGCACGGTCCGGTGCCCTGCGCCGACCGGCCCGTCCTGCCGGAGGAACCCGACCCGTCCGGTCCGGCGCACCTCGCCCGCGTCCGGGCGCAGTTCTCCGGCGATGACCCGCATCAGGGTGGTCTTGCCCGCTCCGTTCGGGCCGGTGACGAGAAGCCGCTCACCGGCGCGGACGGTCAGGGAGTCCAGGCGGAGCCGCCCCGGCACCACCACGCCGTCGAGCGCGACCACCTCGCCCCCGGCCGCGCTCGGGGCGGCGGGGACGGTGGTGAAGCGCAGCGGCTCGGGCGGGGGTGCCGCGGGGTGGTCGGCGAGCCACCGCAGCCGCTGCCGGGACTGCCGGATGCGCCCGGCGGCGCCGTGGGTGCGCGAGCGCGCCCGCCAGGCGCCGGTGCCCATGCCCGCCTTGGCCGTCCTGCGCGGGATCTCGGCGAGCCGGCCCGCGTTGGCGGTCACCAGCGCGGCATGCCGGTCCAGCTCCGTCCTCCATTCCTCGTGGGCCCGCGCCTGCGCGGCGCGTTCGGCGGCCTTGGCGGCGAGGAAGCCGGCGTACCCGTCGCCGTAGCGGCGCGCCCGCCCTCCGTCGACCTCCACGACGGCGGTGGTCACCCGCTCCAGGAACATGCGGTCGTGCGTGATCGCCACGACCGTGCCCCGGTGGGCGCGCAGGCGCCGTTCGAGCCAGGCCGTGGCCTGGTCGTCCAGGTCGTTGGTCGGCTCGTCGAGCAGCAGCAGCTCGGGGGAGGACGCCAGCGTGGCGGCGAGGGCGAGCCTGGAGCGCTCGCCGCCGGACAGCGTGCCGAGCGGGCGGCCCCGGTCGAGTCCGGGCAGCCCGAGACCGTGCAGCGCGAGGTCCACGCGGACGTCGGCCTCGTAGCCGTCCCGCGCCTCGAACTCCGCCACCAGTTCCGCGTAGGCGTCCAGGCTCGCCCGCTCGGGCGAGCCCGGTGCGCCGAGCGAGCGTTCGGCGGCGCGCATCCGGGCTTCGAGATGGCGCAGGCCGGCCAGCGCCAGGTCGACGGCGTCGGCGACGGTGGCCTCCGGCGGAAGCGCGAGCGACTGCGGCAGGTATCCGATCCCGCCGGGCGCGACGGCCACGACCTCGCCGCCGTCCGGACGCTCGACGCCCGCCATGAGCTTGAGCAGCGTGGACTTGCCGGACCCGTTGTCGCCGATGACGCCGAGCCGCTCGCCGGGCCTGACGGTGAGCGAGACGCGGTCCAGGACGGCGCGGGTCCCGTAGCGTTTGGTGATCTGGTCGAGGGAGAGTTGGGCAGGGGCGCGCAGAGCGCCACCTCCTTCCGGTCGGTGCGGGCGGGGAGCGGGAGTCAGCCTGGGGCCTTGCGGCTGAGGTGCTCCCAGGCCCGGTACTGCTCGGTGCGTTCCCGGTCCATCTGCTGGACCATGTCGTAGGAGGCGGAGCCGACGATCAGCCGCAGCGGCGGTTCGTCCAGACCGGCGACCTCCATGACCACCGGGGCCGCGGTGCTCGGGTCGGGTCCGGCGTCCTCGCCCCACATCTCGGCCAACGTGACGCGCAGCGGCTCGTACTCAGGGAGCGGCCGCGTGGCGGTGGTGCCCCGCGTGAACAGCTCCGTGCCGTACCCGCCGGGCTGCACGATCGTCACCTTGATCCCGAAGGGCGCCACCTCCATCGCCAGGGCCTGGCTCAGCGAGTCGAGCGCGCTCTTGCTCCCCGCGTAGAACCCGGCGGACGCGATCCCGCCGCCCGTCCCCATCGTGGTGACCTGCAGGATGTGGCCGGATCCCTGCCTGCGCAGGTGCGGCACCACGGCCTGGGCCACCCAGACCGCGCCGAAGAAGTTGACGTCGAACTGGTCGCGGATCTGCTCCTCGGTGGCCTCCTCCACCATGCCGAACAGCATGGCGCCGGCGTTGTTCACCACGACGTCCAGCCGCCCGAAGGCCGCCGCCGCCCGATCCACCACCGTCCGCACGGCGGCGCGGTCGCGGACGTCCAGCGGCAGCAGGACGAGGCGGTCCGGATGGCCGGCGGCCAGGCCGTCGAGAGGGGAGAGGTCGCGCGCGGCCGCCACGACGCGGTCCCCGGCGGAGAGCGCCGCCTCGGTGAAGGCCCGGCCCAGGCCTCTCGACGCACCGGTGATGAACCATACGCGGGCGGTCGTCATGCACCCCTCCTCGATCACAAGAGACGAGACGGTTCGTCTCGTCGTAGCGAGTATGGGGGCGGACCGCCTCGTTGTCAAGACGGACCGTCTCGTCTCGTTAGGGGTATACTCCCGCCCGTGTCCAGTACCAGAACACCCGATCCCGCACGGCGCAGCGAGCGGTCCCGGCAGGCCGTCCTGGCCGCCGCGCGCGAACTGGTCTCCGAAGTCGGGTACCCCAAGGTGACGATCGAGGCCATCGCCGCGCGGGCGGGCGTCGGCAAGCAGACCATCTACCGCTGGTGGCCGTCCAAGGGCGCGGTGGTCTTCGAGGGGTTCCTCGCGCTGAGTGAGGGGGAGGAGGGCGTCCGGCTGCCCGACACCGGCGACGTCGAGGCCGATCTGAAGACCGTCATGCGCGCGACGGTCGCCGAGTTCGCCGACCCGCGGTTCGAGGCGCCTCTCCGCGCGCTGAACACGCAGATCATCGAGGACCCCGAGCTGGCCGCCCTGTACCGCGAGAAGCTGGCCGACCCCCTCGACCGGGCCAAGAAGGAACGGCTGCGCAGTGCCCAGCGGGCGGGCCAGCTGCGCGCGGACGCCGACCTCGACCTGGTGCTGGAGGTGCTGTACGCCCCGCTCACCCAGCGCTGGCTGCACCGGTCGGGGCCGCTCACCCCCGAGTACGCCGACGCGCTCGTCGACGCCGCCCTCCGCGCCTTCGCCCCCTGATCGGCGTCGGAGCGGCGATGGGCGCCCGGGCCTGTCGGAGCCGGGTCCTACGGTGAGACGCCATGGACGAGGAGACGTTGGTCATTCCGGCGGCGTGGCGGCGCAGGCTGCATCCACGCCGGGGCGGCACGCCCGGCACCGCGCTCAGGCTCGACCCGGCGGCGGACGACGCGCTCGCCGGGAAGATCCGCGCGCAGTCGGCCGACATCGACGACGTGCTCCGCACTCCTCAGAGCGAACCCGCACTCGTCGCGGCGGCCCGGCGGTATCTGAGCGGCGGTGACGACCCGCTCGGCGCCGCGGTCGTCGGGCAGATCGCCGTCCGCAAGGAGCCCTGGAAGAAGGATCCCCACACCTGGCTCGTGGACGCGTGGTGCGCCGAGCGCGGGGCCGCGTTCGCCGCCGCCGCCGTCACCGGTCTCATCAAGGCCGAGCCCACGTGGCGGTGGATCGAGAACGGTGAGCGGAGCGAGGCGTGGATCCGGCTGCGGGATCCGCAGGAGCAGTACGGCCATTGGTGGGTGACGCGCGGTGCGCTGCTCCGGATGCGGGCCGTTCTCGCAGCCGCGGATGACGCCGAGTACGAGCGAGCCGTCGCGCGCATGGGGGATTGCCGCGACAACGCCCTGCTCCGCTCCGTCACCGCCTACCTCGCGCCCACCCGCCAAGACTGGGTCGAGGAGTCTCTGGCCGAACTCGGCGCCCTCCCGGCCCACATGTACTCCTGGATGTTGTGGTGCTCCGTCGCCTCCCCGGCTCAGCTGGCCCGCCTCGGCGACCTGGGCTGGCAGGCGGGGAACGCCGAGCTGGTGACCACCGCCGTTGACGGCGTGGGCGCGGCCCTCGCGCCGCTGCTGGTGCACGCCTACGACACCGTGTCCAGCGCGAAGGTCCGCAGGAACACCGCCGAGGCGCTGGCGGTCCTGCCCACCGACGAGGCGTTCCAGGCCCTGGTGGAGCGCGCCGACCAAGACCGCGTCAGGCCCGCGCTGGCGGCTGCGGCGGAACGGTTCCCCGCGCGGGCGGCGCGGCTGCTGAGCGGCGCGGCGGCGGGCGCCGGCAAACCCGCCAAGGTCGCCGCCGAACTTCTGGAGGAACGCCTGCTCACCCGCGGGGGGAAAGCACGCCGGGCGCGCGTCCCCGACGCGCCGGCGCGGGAACTGCCCGCATGCTTGGCCGACCCGCCCTGGAGCCGCCGCCCCCGCGAAGACCGCACCGTGGTGATCGAGGGTCTGGTGCCGCCCGACGTCGACGCCGTCCGCTGGGCGCGCGGCGAACGCGAGTCGTGGTCCGCCTCCGGCATGCGGCGGAACCAGGACGACTGGGCCGCCAGGATCCTGGACCACAAGGCGGGGCGGCTCGCCTACTGGCAGACGCTGGAGCTGTTCTCCGAGGGCCCCGAGGAACTGGTGCGGCCCCTGTTCGCCGAGTGGGCCGCCGGCGACCCGCCCCTCACCTGGCACAAGAAGCAGATCGCGGCCCGCTACGAACTGGACGCCGTCCCACTGCTGATCAAGACCGCCGCGGATGCGCCCGCCTCCGACGGCGAAGTCCTGCTGCCCTTCCTCACCCCGGCCGTCGCCGCGCTCATGGCAGACTGGGCGCTGCGGCTGAAGTCGGCGCGGCCCGTCGCGCACGCCTGGTTCGCCCGCCACCGGACCGCCGCCGCGCTGCTCCTCGTCCCCGCCGCGCTGGGCCCGGCCGGACGGAAGCGCGGCGCGGCCCGGCTCGCGCTCCTGCACATCGCCGGAAACGAGGGTGCGGACGCGGTCGTCGAGGCCGCCCGCGTCCACGGCGACCACGCCGCCGCCGCGATCGCCGACCTGATGACCGCCGACCCGCTCGACCTCGTCCCGCCGCGCCCCCCGACGATCGGCGGCTGGGCCGACCCGGCGCTGCTGCCGCAGATCCTGACCGTCCGGCGCGACCGGGCGCTTCCGGCCGCCGCGACGCGCGCGCTGCTGCTCACGCTCGCGCTGGAGGTCCCCGGCGGCGGGCGCCCCGACCTCGCCGAGGTGCGGAGCGCCTGCGACCCCGAGTCGCTCGCCGCCTTCTCCTGGGCGGTGTTCGAACGGTGGGAGGCGGCCGGGCACCCGGCCAGGGACGGCTGGGCCCTCACCCAGCTCGGCCTGCTCGGCGGCGACGAGGCCGCCCGCCGCCTCACCCCGCTGATCCGCGAGTGGCCCGGCCGGAGCCGCCACAAGAACGCCGCCGCCGGCCTGGACGTCCTCGCCGAGATCGGCACCGACGTCGCCCTCATGCACCTGCACGGCATCTCCCAGAAACTGCGGTTCAAGACCCTCAGGGAACGCGCCCGCCAGAAGATCGACCAGATCGCCGACGGGCTCGGGCTCACCCAGGACGAACTCGCCGACCGCCTCGTGCCCGACCTCGGGCTCGACTCCGCGAGCGCCCTCGTCCTGGACTACGGGCCCCGGCGCTTCACCGTCGGCTTCGACGAGCTGCTCCGGCCCTACGTCCTGGACGACACGGGCAGACCACGCAAGACCCTGCCCAAGCCAGGCGCCAAGGACGACCCTGACCTGGCGCCCGCCGCCTACAAGCGGTTCGCGGCGCTGCGCAAGGACGTGCGCGCCGTGGCGGCCGGGCAGGTGCGCAGGCTGGAGACCGCCATGGTCCAGCGGCGTGAGTGGACCGCGCCCGACTTCCAGCGGCTCCTGGCCGGCCACCCGCTGCTGCGCCACATCGTCCGGCGGCTGGTGTGGCTCACCGGCGACGGCACGGCCTTCCGGGTCGCCGAGGACGGAACGCTCGCCGACTGCGCCGACGACGTCCTCGTCCTGGACGACGCCGCCCACGTCCGCGTCGCGCACCGCCTCGACCTGCCCGCGCGTGACCTGGCCGCCTGGGCGCAGGTGTTCGCCGACTACGAGATCGCCCAGCCGTTCCCGCAGCTGGACCGCCCCCTGCACGCCCTCACCGAGGACGACCGCCGGACCGGGCACCTGGCCCGCTTCGACGGCGCCGAGGTCCCGCTCGGGCGGCTGCTGCGCCTGGAGCACGACGGCTGGGAGCACGAGATGCCCGCCGACGCGGGCATCGTCTGCGGGATGTCGCGCACGCTGCCCGGCGGAGCCACCGCCTGGCTCGGCTTCGAGCCCGCGGTCGCGATCGGCCACCGGGACCCCGACCAGATCGTCACGATCGGCGTCCACGTGACCGGCGCCCTCGACGCCGTCCAGGCCAGCGAACTCCTCACCGAACTGACCGCGGTCACCGAGAAATGACGGCGCGCCGGCATGAGCGGGGGCCTGGGCGCGCCGGGGCTGAAATCCCGGCAAAGCTTGCCCATGCCGCGGTGCGGGACGCCCGGAATGCCCGCCCGGACGCCGTTAACGTGCAGGAATGCCGCAGACGCCCGGCGAGCCGCCCGGCGCCACGCCCGCCCACGAACCGGCCGCCGACCCTCCCCACGACCCCGCCGCCGACCACGACGCCGAGCCCGCCGCGCAGCGGTCGCGCCAGATGCCGCCGTGGCTGCCCCGGGCGTTCGCGCTCGCCGGCGGGAGCGTGCTGGCGTTCCTGGCGGGCCTGTGGCTGCTGGAGCGGCTGCGCGGACTGCTGCTGCTCCTGCTGATCTCGCTGTTCCTGGCCTTCGCGATCGAGCCGGCGGTGAACTGGCTCGCCGCGCGCGGATGGCGCCGCGGCGTGGCCACGGCGGCGATGTTCGCGGTCGTGGGGCTGCTGCTGGCCGGGTTCCTCGGCGGCATCGGATCGCTGCTGGCGGCCCAGGCCAACCATCTGATCAGCGGATTCCCCGGCTACGTCCGCCGGTTCGTCGGATGGGTGAACGCCACCTTCGGCACCCACCTGTCCCAGCGCACCGTCTTCCAGCGGCTCCCCACAGTCACCGACGCGCTGTCGCGGCACCTGTCGGACCTCGCCGCGAACGTGTGGGGCTTCGGCACGACCGCGGTCGGCGTCGTCTTCAACGCCCTCGGCGTCCTGCTGTTCACCTTCTACCTGTCCGCCGAGGGCCCCCGGTTCCGCCGGACGGTCTGCTCCCTGCTGCCTCCGCGACGCCAGCGCGAGGTCCTGCGCGCCTGGGAGATCGCCGTCGACAAGACCGGCGGCTACATCTACTCCCGGGGACTGCTCGCCCTCATCTCCGGCATCGCCCACTACGCCGCCATGGCCGGGCTGGGCGTCCCGTACGCGGCGGCCCTGGCGCTGTGGGTGGGCGTGGTCTCGCAGTTCATCCCCGCCGTCGGCACCTACCTCGCCGGCGCCGTGCCGGTGCTCATCGCCCTGACCAAGTCGCCCAGCACGGCCCTGTGGCTCCTGCTGTTCATCATCGCCTACCAGCAGTTCGAGAACTACCTGCTGCAGCCGCGCATCACCGCCCGGACCCTCGACATGCACCCGGCGGTGGCGTTCGGGCTCATCCTGGCCGGCGCCGCCGTCGGCGGGCCCATCGGGGTGCTGCTGGCGATCCCGTTCGGCGCCAGCCTCCAGGCGTTCGCCGGCGCGTACGTGCGCCGCTACGAGGTGGAGGAGCACCCCCTGACCAAGCCGGACGCGCCCCCCGGCCGCTGGTGGCGGTGGCTGCGGCGCTGACGCTTTACCGGATCGGGGCCGCGTCCTGGACGGATCGTCGAGCATTGCCGTGGACGGGAGCCGCCCGCCGCGGTTACCGTGCCGGGAGGAACCTTGATCATCAGCCAGCTCGGGGGCGGGAGGGAGCCGTCATGTACCGTCCCCGCACGCGCCGCCGCCGGTGGCTCGCCGGCCTCGCGGCCGGAGCCGTCGCGGTGACCGGCCTCGGCGGCGTGGACGCGTCCGCCGCGCAGGCCGCGCCGCACGCCGGCAAGGATCCGCGGCTGATGCGGATCCTGCGGTCGATGTCGCTGCAGGACAAGGCCGCGCAGCTGTTCGTCCTGCAGGTCTACGGCAAGAGCGCCACCACGGCGGAACCCGCCGACGTCGCCGCCAACCGCAGGCTGTACGGGGTCGACAACGCCGCGCAGGTCGTCGCCCGCTACCACCCCGGCGGCTTCATCTACTACGGCGACAACGTCACCGACCCGAAGCAGCTCGCCGCGTTCTCCAACGGCATCCAGCGCGCCGCCGCGGCGCAGCCGCTGCGCGTCCCCGCCACGATCGCCATCGACCAGGAGGGCGGCATCGTCGCGCGCGTCCAGCCGCCCGCGACGCAGTCGCCCGGCAGCATGGCCCTGGCCGCCGGGCGCAGCACCGGCGACGCCCGCGCGCTCGCCCGCATCACCGGGAGCGAACTGCGCGCCGTCGGTGTCAACCAGGACTACGCGCCCGACGCCGACGTCAACGTCAACCCGGCCAACCCCGTCATCGGCGTCCGGTCCTTCGGCTCCGACCCCGCCCTGGTGTCGGACATGGTGACCGCGCAGATCGGCGGCTACCGGGCCGGCGGAGTCACCCCGACCGTCAAGCACTTCCCCGGGCACGGCGACACCACCACCGACAGCCACACCGGCGTCCCGCACATCGACCACACGCGCGCCGAATGGGAGCGGCTCGACCTGCCCCCGTTCCGCGCCGCGATCAAGCAGCGCGTCGACTCCATCATGACCGCGCACATCGTCGTGCCGTCGCTGGACCCCTCCGGCGACCCCGCCACCCTCTCGCGGCCCATCCTCACCGGCATCCTGCGCGACCGCCTCCACTACCGCGGCGTGGTCGTGACCGACGCCCTGGACATGCAGGGCGTCCGCGACAAGTACGGCGACGAGAACATCCCCGTCCTGGCCCTGAAGGCCGGCGTGGACGTCCTGCTGAAGCCGCCCGCCGACGCGCAGGGCAACGGCGTGTTCCCCCGCCAGCTCGCCGCCGTCGTCAACGCCGTCAAGTCCGGCGAGCTGACCGAGAAGCGCATCGACGAGTCGGTCTACCGGGTGCTGGAGCTCAAGCGGCGGCGCGGCCTGTTCCGCGACCCCTACGCCGACGAGTCGAGGATCGGCCAGGTCGTCGGGACCCCCGAGCACCTGGCCGCCGCGCAGCGCGCCGCCGACCGCACCACCACCCTGGTCAAGAACGGCGCCGGCATCCTGCCCCTGCGCCCCGGCGGACGCAAGGTCCTGGTCACCGGATGGGGCGTGTCCACCACCGCGTCCCTCGGCACCGAGATCGCCCGCCGCGGCGCCGTCACCACCATCCGGCAGACCGGCCTCAGCCCCGGCCAGGCCCAGATCGACGAGGCCGTGGCCGCCGCCCGGGACCAGGACCTGGTCGTCGCCGTCACCAACCGCGCCTGGGACGTCAAACAGGAGCCCGGCCACAACGGGCCCGGGCAGAGCGACCTCGTCAAGGCGCTCCTCGCCACCGGCAGGCCGGTCGTCGTCGTCGCCGTCCGCGACCCCTACGACATCGCCTGGTTCCCCCAGGCCACGACCTACCTGGCGACCTACTCCTACACCGCCGAGGCGCTGCGGTCGGCCGCCAAGGTCCTGTTCGGCGAGCTCGACCCGCGCGGGCGGCTGCCCGTCGCCGTCCCCGCCCGCGACGAACCCGGCACCGCCCTCTACCCGTTCGGGCACGGCCTGGGCTACTGACCCCCGGACCGGGCCGCACGCGCGGCGGCCCGGTTCCGAGGCGGCAGCCGCAGCCGCACCGGAACCGGGCCGGGTTCGTTCCAAGGGGCGCCCGCGTCACACCTTGCGCGCGCCGATCGACTTCATCAGCGTCGGCCACACCGCGCTCGCCTCCCGCACCCACGCCGGCCAGTTGTGCCGGCCGTCGCCGTAGATGTGGGCGGTGTAGGGGATGTTCAGCTGGTCCAGGCGCTTCTGGAAGTCCCGGTTGTTCGCGCCGACCGCGATCTCGCTGAGCAGGCCGATGTCCCACGGCGCCACGTCGGGGTCGCCGGGGCCGGGGCGCCCGGTCGTGCCCGCGGAGAAGAACAGGCCGGTGCCGCGCAGCTTGGGCGCCAGCGAGTACGGGTCGTGCGCCGCCCAGTTGGCGTCGTCGGACCACGGGACGCCCCAGATCGCGAACGGGTCCTGGCCGTTGCCCGCGTTGGTGAACATCAGCAGCGCCGGCATCCCGATCGAGCGCATCGACAGGATCCCGCTCAGCGACGCCGCGTACTTGAACATCCCCGGGTGCCGCGCCGCGTAGGACATCGCCCCGGCGCCGCCGGAGGAGTTGCCGATCACCGCGCGCAGCGCGCCCGCGTGGTAGTTGCGCTCCATCAGCTGGCGCACCTCGGCGGTGTGGAACGTCTCCCACTTGGGCGTCCCGCCCTTGCCGTAGTTGTACCAGTCGGTGTACGAGCCGTTGTCGCCCTCCGGCATGACGACGATGACGTCGTACTTGGCCGCCCACGCCTCGATGTCGGTGTTGCGCGTCCAGGAGGTGTAGTCGTCCTGGCCGCCGTGGTAGGCGTACAGCACCGGCCACGTCGCCGTCGAGTTCCGCGTCCAGTTCTTCGGCAGCAGGATGCGGGTCTTGACCGCCCTGCCGAGGGCGGGGGAGTCGATGGCGACGTCGACCTCGCGGGAGGCGATCTTCTTCTCCGCGGTGATGCGCGCCCCGTCGTCCGCCCGGACGGGCCCCGCGAGCGCCTGGGCGGGGCCGGCGCCGACCGCGCCGAGGCCGGCCGCCAGGACGACCGTGATCGCCCCGGAGGCCAGCGAGCGCCGCCAGGCCACCCGGTGCGGTCGGCGGCGGACGGTCGGTGTCGTGTGCAAGGCTCACCTCGCGGATCAGGCCCGACCCCCGCGGCCGCGCGACTTCCGCAGAGTGTCCTCGCCCCGGCCGAAATGATCTACGCGGGCGGGTTACAAGATTTCCCGGCGCGGCTGTGGAGAAGTGAGTGATTCAGGCCCCGTCGGCGGCGGCCCCGGCCAGCAGCGCGGCCAGATCGCGGGGCCGGGAGAACATCGGCCAGTGCCCGGTCGGCAGCTCGTGGTAGGTCCAGCCGGGCCCGGTCATCATCGAGAAGACCGGGTGGCCGCCCTCGCCCATCTGCTTGACCGCGGCCAGCGGGATCGTGGAGGCGATGAGCGTGCGGGGCGTGGCCGGCACCGGGTCGGGGCGGGTGAGCGCCTGCGTCACGGTGCCGAACGGCTGGGGCGTCCCGCGCTCGCGCATCGCGGCCAGGTGCTCGCCGGTCAGGCCCGCGAGGTTGGCCGGATCCTGCTCCGGGTCGAACGCCGGCACCGGGAGCTTCCAGCCGTCGCCGCGCTCGGCGACGGCCTTCTCCAGTTCCGCGCGCGAGGCGGGGTCGTGGAAGTCGATGCCGGCCAGGCCGGACGGCATGGGGCCGGTGTCGACGTAGACGACCCGGGCGATGCGCTCGGGGATCCGGTCGGCCGTGCCGGTGACCGCCATGTTCGCGCCGCTGTGCGCGACGAGCACGACCCCGGTCAGGTCGTCGTCCTCGATGAGCCGCACCAGGTCGTCGACCTGCCCGCCGACGTCGGTCCCGGGCGCGGCTTCGGCGGCCCGCTCGGCCTGCCCGGCCGGCGTCACCGCGCGCACCTCGTGGCCCGCGGCCCGCAGGTCCGCCGCCACCTCGTCCCACGCCCAGGCGCCGAGCCAGTGCCCCGGGACCAGTACGAACGTCGCCTTGCCAGCTGCCATGTTCAGCCGTCCTCTCGGTGGATGTGATCCCACGCTAGGGTCGATACCGGACAAGAACCGCCCGGATTGAGTGAGTGACCCGTGCCACACCCCGCGCCGTCCCATCCGACGACCCGCGTCCTGGCCATGCTGGAGCTGCTGCAGGCCAACCCCCGCATGAGCGGGACGGAACTGGCGCGGCGGCTCGGCGTGGACGAGCGGACCGTCCGCCGCTACGCCGCCCGCCTGGACGATCTCGGCGTCCCGGTCGTCGCCGAGCGCGGCCGGTACGGCGGCTACCGGCTCATGCCCGGCTACAAGCTGCCGCCGCTCATGCTCACCGACGACGAGGCCACCGCCGTGGTGCTGGGGCTGCTGGCCGGACGGCGGGTGGGGCTGCCCGGCCAGGCCACCGAGAGCGCGCTCGCCAAGGTGCAGCGCGTCCTGCCCGCGACCCTGCGCGACCGCGTCCAGGCGCTGCGGGACACGCTCGGGTTCACCCTCGCCGCCCGGGACTCCGCCGCGCCCGACACCGGCGCCGTCCTGACGCTCGCGGCGGCGGCGCGGGAGAAGCGCCGGGTCCGCATGCGCTACCGGTCCTGGCAGGGCGCCGAGACCGAGCGCGACCTCGACCCCTACGGCCTGGTCTTCCACTCCGGACGCTGGTACGTCACCGGCCACGACCACCGCAGCGGGGAGATCCGCACGTTCCGCGTCGACCGCGTCGCCGCCGCCGAGCCCGGCACCGCCCGCTTCGAGCCCCCCGACGACCTCGACCCGGTCCAGCACGTCACCCGGTCACTGGCGCGCGTGCCCTACGCCCACGAGGTCGAGGTGCTGCTGGAGACGACCCTCGGCGAGGCGCGGCGCCGGATCCCCGCCACGACGGCGACGCTGACCGAGGCCGCCGGGGGAGTGGTGATGACCACGCGCGCCGAACGCCTGGACGGGATGGCGCGCATGCTGGCGGGGCTCGGCTTTCCGTTCGTCATCCGGCGGCCCGAGGAACTGCGCGGCCATGTCCGCGACCTGGCCCGGTCCCTGGAAGAGCAGGCCGGGCGGTGACCGCCGCCCCGGCGGGGGCCGGTCAGGACCTGCCGGCGCGGGCGTCCCACTCGCGGCGGAGCATCGCGTAGACGACCTCGTCGCTCCACTCGCCCTTCACGATCTCGTTCTGCACCAGGTGCGCCTCACGGCGCATCCCGAGGCGCTCCAGAACGCGGGCGGACGCGGCGTTGCGGCCGTCCAGCCGCCCGCAGACGCGGTGCAGGTCGAGCCCCTCGAAGCCCAGCCGCAGCACCACCTCGGCGGCCTCGGTGGCGAACCCCTTGCCGTGGTAGGCGGGGTTGAAGATGTAGCCGATCTCGCCCTGCCGATGCTCGCGGCTGCGCCACTGGAGGTTGACCTCGCCGATCAGCTCGCCCGTCTCGCGCCACTCCACCGCCAGGACCAGCCAGTCGCCTTCCTTCTCCACGGTGGAGGCGCTCATCTTCTGCTTCAGGAACGACCGCGACTCCTCCAGGGAGCGGGGTTCCCAGTACAGGAAGCGCGCGACCTCGGGCAGGGACTGGTAGGCGTACAGGCCCTCCAGGTCGGTTTCGCGGAACGGCCGCAGGGTCAGCCGCTCTGTCTCGATCGGGTAGGCGGGACGGAGCATGCGATGATCCTATTCAGGGGGTTCGGTCTTGTGCGACCCGTAATTCCCCGGTAGCGCACGCCCGTCCCGCCGTCCCGCGGCCTACAGCCGGTGCGCCCCGTGCCGGTCGTCGGCTTCGTTCTCGGCGCCGCCCTCGGCACCGTCCTCGACGCCGTTCTCGCGGCGCTCCTCCTCGTCGAACGCGCGGGTGTCGCGGAACTCGACGTACGGCTCCTCCTTGGGGGGCTGCCCGCCGGCGATGGCGCGGCTGCGTTCGAGTTCGGCGTCCAGCTCGGCGCCCAGCAGGATCGCCAGGTTCGTGATCCACAGCCACACCAGGAAGATGATGATCGCGGCGAGGCTGCCGTAGGTCTTGTTGTAGGAGGCGAAGTTCGCCACGTACAGCGCGAACAGCCCCGAGGCCACCAGCCACAGCAGGATCGCCAGCGCGCTGCCCGGCGTGACCCAGCGGAAACCACGCTTGGCGTTCGGGGAGGCCCAGTACAGCAGCGAGAACAGGAAGCCGACCACCACCACCAGGATCGGCCACTTGGCGATGCCCCAGACGGTGACCGCCTGCGAGCCGACCCCGAGCATGTCGCCGGCCTTGCGGGCCAGCGGCCCGGACACCACCACCGCGATCACCGACGCCGACAGCAGCACCAGCGTCAGCAACGTGACCCCGATGCGCAGCGGCACCGTCTTCCAGAACGGGCGGCCCTCGGGGACGTCGTAGACGGCGTTGGAGGCGCGCATGAACGCCCCGACGTAGCCCGACGCCGACCACACGGCGGCCGCGAGGCTCAGCACCGCGACGACGCCCGCTCCTCCGGCGCCCCCCTCCAGCTGCCTGATCGAGTTGACGAGCAGGTCCCGGACGGCGCCCGGCGCCAGGCTCCCGACGTTCTGGACCAGGCTGTCGGTGGCCGACTGGCCGGCCAGGCCCACCAGCGACACCACCACCAGGATCGCCGGGAAGATCGACAGGATGGAGTAGTAGGTGAGCGCGGCGGCCCAGTCCGAGAGGTTGTCCTTCTGGAACTCGCCGAGGGTGCGCTTGAGCGTCTGCCACCACGACCGCGCGGGCAGGTCGGTGGGCGCTTCGGGCCGTTTGCTCATGTGCGTCCTCACCGGCGGGTGCGGTGTACCGTGACGGCGCGCTTCTGGCCGGTGCGCATCCGCACCTGCACCGGCGCCTTGCGACCGCGTCCCAGCCGCAGCTGGGGCCTGCTCCGCGAGGTGCGGCGGCGGCGCAGCCAGACCGCGCCCAGCGCGACCGCCCCGGCCGACGCGATGACGACGCCGCCCTGGCGCGCCCTCGCCTTGCCCTCCTCCGAACTCGCGGCCTCCCACGCGGACGCCGCCGTGTCGCGCGCCCTCTCGCGGGCCTGCCCGACCTTCTCCCGCGCCATGGCCTTCACGTCGGCCTTGGCCGCGAGCTGCTCCACCGTCTCACCGAGCTCGTGCCGGGCCCGGTCGACCTCCTGACGCAGTTCCTCGGTGCCCGCCTCGGCGCCGTGCTTGCCCTGCATCGTCATCGGTGCGTCGCCCTCTCCTTCAGTTCGGCCACGGCCAGCTTGGCCTCGTCCATGGCCTGCTCGGGCTTGGCCGGGGTGGCCCGCCTGGTCTGCGCCCGGCCCATCAGCGCCAGGACGCCCGCCACCGCCAGCAGCACCGCGCCGACGATCAGGGCGGCCGCCCACACCGGCAGCGCCACCGCGATCGCGGCCACGACCGCCGCGAGCAGGACCGCCACCCCGTAGAGCGCCACCAGCCCGGCGCCGCCGAACAGGCCGGCTCCGGTGCCGGCGTGGCGGCCCTTGTCCTTCAGTTCGGCCACGGCCAGGCGCATCTCGGCCCGCATCAGGTCCGAGACCTGCTGGGCGGCCTGCCGGACCAGCTCGCCCGTGCCCGCCTCGTGGTGGTCGGCCCGGAACTCCGGTGCGCGCCCGACGTCCTGCCGGTGCACGCCCGTCGTCCCGGCCTGGCCGTCGCCGTGTTGCTGCCGCACGATGCTCATGCCTCCAGGCCCCCTCCATGTTTCGAAACCTGGAAAAGGGCGTTCCCCGTGCGCATGGGCTAAACGTGGCGGTAGCCCGACACGCGGTGACCGGGCGGGGCCCGGGCGGGCCGGACGGCTCCGCCGGGCGGCTCAGGCCGTGCTGAGCCAGTCGACCCGGTGCGCCTCGGTCGGGTCGGGGGTCTCCCACCGCCGCACGAGCCGGTCGATCACCGCGTCCGGGACGGGCGAGGGACGCTCCCGGTTGCGGCCCCGCAGGACCCGCGGCGGCGCCTCCAGCGCGACGATCTCGACCCGGCCCCGGTACCCGGCGACGAGGCCGGTGCACAGCTCGCGCTGCTGGCGGGACACGTTGGTGGCGTTCCACACGAACGACCGCCCGGCGCGCAGGTGGTCGCGGGCCTGCTCATGGGCGGCGGACGCCACGGCACGCTGGTCGCCTGCCGGGTCGACGCCCATCTCGGCGCGGAGCCGGTCGAGGCTGACCACGGGCACATCCGGCCGGTGCGCGGCGATCCAGTGGTCCTTGCCGACGCCCGGCAGCCCCGACAGGACGGTCACGGTGCAGCGCGTGTCGTCGTAGGCGGCGTAGCCGGGGTCGCGGTCGGGCTTGCGGAAGAACCAGAACCGCGCGTGGTCGGAGGGGAACGCGCGCGGCCCGTCCAGGCAGTCCTGCTCGGCGCAGTACTCCCCGTACAGGGCGACGTTCTCCAGGAGCTCCTCGGTGTCGGGGCAGATCCGGCCGAGGATGTCGGCGGACGCCAGCAGGACCAGGTCGTCGTTGCGGGCCAGCAGGCTGACGCGGAACGCGATCTGCCGCAGGTCGGGGCGCTCCAGGGCCCAGAACGGCACCTGGTGGTGGCGGATCAGCGCCGCCACGTGCTCGCGCCAGGCGACCGGCGCGCCCAGTTCCCACAGGATGCGCCGCACCATCAGGTCGCCGCGGCGCGAGTGGCCCCGCGCGGTGATGCGCCCGTCGTCGTCCAGGGCGGTGCAGTGCGGCTTGGCGATGTCGTGCATCAGCACGGCGGTGAACAGGCGGACCCGCTCCCGCGCCGGGCGGGCGCGCCACTGCGGCAGCGCCGCCAGCGCTTCGCACGCCATCCGGGTGTGGGTCTCGACGTCGCCTTCACCGTGGTAGACGGCGTCCTGGGGAACGCCCGCCATGTCGCGCACCCAGCCGAAGGCGTCCCGGATCCGCTCCCACGGGACGGTCCAGTGCGGCGGTGCCGGGCACAGTTCCTCAAACACCCGCATACAGCACCTCCGGGTCGGCCAGGCCGTTGGCGACGATCGGCCGCTCCTGCCAGTGGGTGCCCGAATCGAGGATCGCGGTCAGGAAGCTCGGCCGGACCCACTTGTAGCGGTCCACCGTCTTCCCGTCCTCCTCCACCTTGATGTAGAGGCCCTCCATCTCCTCGGAGGCGTCGGTCTCCTCGACGACGCGGGCGGGGTCGGCGCCGCCGGCCTCGGCCGCCGCGCGCAACGCGTCCCGCCACTGCGGGGTGCGGCAGGTGGAGGGGCCGGCCAGTTTCGTCAGCGCGGCCACGTCCGGCAGCGGGCCCTCGTGCAGGACGGGCACCGACACCACCGGCGTCCCGGCGAGCAGCTCGCGGCGCCGCTCGGTCGACAGGAACGTCCCGTCGGTCTGGTCGAGGACGTCGAACTCGCAGAAGTAGTGGGGGAGCGCGTCGTAGAAGACCGTGTGCTTGGCGTACAGCCATTCCCCGTACAGGACGTACCGGTCCTGCAGGCGCTCGCGGAGGACGTGCTGGACCGACGCCGCCCACGCCTTCAGCGGCCCGAACTGGCGCTCGCGCGGGCCGCCCGTCAGGTAGTGGCCGCGGCTCTGCAGCCGCAGCTCGCCGCCGGAGGAGAAGCTGATGCCTGCGTTGGCGCCGTCGAGCTTCTCCTCCACCACCAGGTACCGCCCGGCGATCGCCCGGAACGGCACGGCGGCCAGGTCGTGGTCGCCCGGTTGGAGCCGGGAGCCCGCGATGTGCCGGGTCCGGGGGTACTTGCGCAGCATGCGACCGTTCTAGGGCCGGACCGCCGGTCCTGCCAACCGGTTTTCCGTCCGCCCGCGGGCCGGGACGACGCGGACGAGGGCCAGCGCGGACAGCCACAGCGCCACGCTCGCCCAGGCCAGCACGTGCAGGCCGGCGGCGAAATCCGGGTGGAGCGCCGGACCGGCGACCGCCCCGTAGACGGCCACGCCGAGCGCCGTCCCGACCTGCCGGGCGGTGTTGTTGAACCCGCCGGCCAGCCCGGCGTGCGCCGGGGGGACGGCGCGCATCGCGGCGGCGACCACCGCGGTGACGATCAGGCCGTCCCCGATCCCGATGCCGAGCAGCGCCGGGAGCAGCGCCGCGTAGCCTCCGCCGGGACCGGCGCCGAGCAGCGACAGGGATCCGGCCGCGGCCACGGCGGCGCCCGCGGCGAGCGGCACCCGCGGTCCGAACCGGGCGGTGAGGCGCCCGCTCACCGGGGCCAGCACCGCCAGCGGCACGGCCATCGGCAGCAGCATCGCCCCGGCGACCAGCGCGGAGCGGTCCCCGGCCTGCTGGAGCCGCAGCGTCGCCACGAACAGCACCCCGTTGGTGACCAGGTTCATGATGAGCGCGATGGCGCCGGCGCCGAGGAACGCCGGGGCCCGCAGCAGCCCGCCCGGGACCATCGGCGCGGCCGCGCCCCGCTCGGCCAGGACGAACGCCGTCCCGGCGGCCAGCGTGAGGACGGCGGTGGCGGCGGCGCCGTCCCGGTGGCCGTGGCCCGCGGCGATGACCGTCCAGACCAGGCCGCCGAGGGTGAGCGGCGCGAGCACCATCCCCGCCCGGTCCGGCGCCGCGCCCGGCCGGGCACGGCGGGGCTCGCGCACCAGCGCGCGGACCCCGCCGATCGCCGCCGCGGCGATCGGCGCGTTCAGCAGGAAGATCCAGCGCCAGCCGATCGTGTCGACCAGCAGCCCGCCCAGCAGCGGCCCGGCCGGCAGCGCCGTGGAGGAGATCCCGGCCCACATCCCGAGGGCCCGCGCCTGCTCGGCCCGTCCGGGATAGTGGGCGGTGATCAGGGCGAGGCCGCCGGGCAGCAGCAGCGCGGCGCCCGCCCCCTGCGCGACGCGCGCGGCGATGAGCGGGCCGGCGCCGGGTGCGGCCCCGCAGGCCAGCGACGCCAGCCCGAACAGCGCGAACCCGGTGAGCGTCGTCCGGCGGTGCCCGACCCGGTCGCCGAGGGCGCCACCGCCCAGCAGCAGCCCCGCGATCGCGACCGCGTAGCCGTCCACGACGCCCTGCAGGCCGGCCAGGCCGGTGCCGAGCGCCCGGCCGATGCCGGGGAGCGCGACGTTGACGATCGTCACGTCCAGCAGCACTAGGAACATCCCGGCGCACAGGATCGCGAGCACCGCCCCGCGCCGGGACGCGGGGCCGGTCGGCGGGGCGGCGGGGGGCTCGGTGGCGTGCGTTGGGGAACCCATGCCGCCCACGGTCGCTCCCGGACGCTTCGGCGGGGATCGAACCGTCCGGCCCGCGGGGGCGGGTCAGGCGACGGCGACGCGGGCGAGCGCGCCGATCTCCAGCGCCACCCACAGGGCGCCGTCCGGTCCGACCGCGATGCCGTGCGGCTCGCATCCGGGCGTCGGCAGCGGGTGCTCGTCGATGCGGCCGTCGGGGCTGATGCGGCCGACGTGGGCGGTGGCCCACTCGGTGAACCACAGGTCCCCGCCGGGCCCGGCGACGATGGCGTGCGGGCGGGCTTCCCGGTCGGGCAGCGGGAACTCGGTCACCTTCCCGTCGGTGGTGATCCGCCCGATGTGCCCGGCGCCGATGCCGGTGAACCACAGCGCGCCGTCCGGCCCGGCGGTGATGCCGACCGGCGCGGAGCCCTCGGTGGGCAGGGGATGGACGGCGACCTCCCCGTCCGGCGCGATCCGCCCGACGGCGTTGCCCTGGTTGAGGGTGAACCACAGGGCCTCGTCGGGACCCGCCGCGATCATCGAGGGCATCGCGCCCTCTCCCGGCACCGGAAAGGCGCTGACCTGGCCGTCCACGGTGATCCGGCCGACGTCGCCGGCGTGCATGCGGGTGAACCACAGCGCGCCGTCCGGACCGGCCGCGATCCCGCACGGCCCCGACCCCGCGGGCAGGGCGAACCGCGCGACCTCGCCCTCGGGGGTGATCCGGCCGATCGCGTCGCCGTGGAACGCGGTGAACCACAGCGCGCCGTCCGGGCCCGCCGTGATGATCATCGGTCCGGCGGGGACGGGCCCGTGCACGGTCAGGCCCCCGTCCGGCGCCAGCCGCGCGATCCGGCCCTCGTGGACGAGCGTGCACCACAACGCCCCGTCCGGCCCGGCGGCGACGCTGTAAGGCCCCGCGTCCGGGCCGGACACCCTGAACTCCTCGATCGTGGCGTGCGAACCCTCTGTCATGGATCTCGTCCCCCCTCGTCCCTCCACTGCTGTTTCCGCCCGAGGACAAAGTTAACGCAATCATTGTTGCGTTAACATCGATTGCATGGACAACAGCAGGAACCGCAGGACCGCGCGGTGACCGCCGCCGGGCCCGGGACCGTCCGCCCCGGCGGCCGCACCGCGCGGGTGCGCGACGCCGTCCGGGAGGCGACCCTCGCCGTGCTGTCCGAGCACGGCTACCAGGGGCTCACCGTCGAAGCGGCGGCGGCCCGCTCCGGGGTCCACAAGACCACCGTCTACCGGCGGTGGAAGAACGCCGACGGCCTCATCGCCGACGCTCTCGGGATCGCCTCCGCCGAACCGTGGCCGATCCCCGACACCGGCACCCTCGCGGGCGACCTGCGCGCCCTCGCCCGGCTCGTCGCGGCCGGCTTCGCCGATCCCGTCGAGGGCCCCGTCGCGCGCGCCTTCGTGCTGGCCGCGGCCCAGAGCGGCGACGCCGCCCGATCCCTGCACGCGTTCTTCGCCCGGCGCCATGAGCAGTCCGCCGTCATCGTCCGGCGCGCCGTCGAGCGCGGCGAGGTCCCCGCGGGCACGGACGCGGTCGAGGTCGTCCGGCTCGCCGTCGCCCCCCTCTACTACCGGCTGTTCATCACCGGAGAGCCGGTCGACGAGCGGACGGCCGACCGGGCCGCCGCGTCCGCGGACGCCGCCGCCCGCGCCGGCGCCCTCACGGCCGCGCCGAGCCCGTGACCGCGGCCGGGCCGAAGCGGGAGATCAAGGGGCGCTGAGGGCGGTGCGCAGAGCGGCGGCGTAGGCGCGGGGGTGGGTGGTGTTGCCGTTGTGGCCGCCCGGGAACTCCCGGGGCGCTGTGCCGACGAGGTCGGCCAGCGCGAAGGCACACCTGCTGTCGAAGACCGTGCGCGGGGTGGTCCGCCCGAAGGCCGGAACGATCCGGGTCGGGGCCCCGGTGAGCGCGGCGACGTCGAGGGTGTCGTTGATGACGGCGGTGAAGTCGTGCTCGACGAAGAAGTCGAAGTTGCGCGCTCGCTGGGGCGTCATGGGGTGCCGGGTGAGGCCGGGCTCGACGTCGGGGCTGGCGGGGTCGATGCCCAGCACGCCGGCGATCGCCGCGAACGTGGCGGCGAGCCCGTCGCGCCGGTGGACGCGCTGGATGTGGGCCAGTTCCCGCTCGTGGCGGGCGCGCTGGTCGGCGGGCAGCAGCCGCGGGGTGACCGGCTCGTGGGCGACGAGCACGCTGATCTGGCCGGGGTGGTCGGCGGCCAGGTGGAGCCCGATGGAGGCGCCGAGGCTGCACCCCAGCATGAGCACCGGCTCGTCCGACAGTTCGGCCAGCAGGCGGTGGACGTCGTCGGCGTGGGCGGCCAGGCTCACCCCGGCGGCGGGGTCGTCCGGCACGCTGCGGGACAGGCCGCGGCGGTCGTAGGTCACCACGGTGTGGTCGGCGACGAGCCGGTCGACCAGGTCCGTGCTGCGCCCGGCGTCCCCCTCGCCGCTCTGGGAGATCAGCAGCATCGGACCGGTGCCGCGCACCTCGTAGTAGAGCTCGGCGCCGTCGGTCCGGAGCATGCCCGCGGTCGTCGGGGTCGTGGCGGTGTCCATCGCAAGGTCCTCTCGGTCGGGGGGCCGTTCGGCTCCGAGACGACCGTAAAGCATCAAAATTGATACATCAAGTCTGATGCATCAAATCTGATGTAAGTTGGCGGCATGGACGGAGTCGAGCTTTTCCTGCTGGGACGGACCCTGATGAAGATCGGCGAGGAGGCCCTGCCCACCGAGGGCATCGGCCGGCACTCCACCAGCGTCCGGACCGTCCTGATCGTCGTGAGCGACGTGCGCGCGCACCCCGGCAGCGCCGTCGGAGAGATCGCCGACCGGACCGGCCTTCCGCAGAGCGCGGTGTCGGCGGCGGTCGCCCGGCTTCGCGACACGGGCGCCGTCGTCACCGAGCCCGATCCCGACGACCGCCGCCGGGTCCGCGTCCGCCCCGCCCCGAAGCCCTCCGCCAGGGTGGAGGAGGTCCGGTCCAGCACCGTCGACGCCGCCCTCGCGGCGGCCCTGGACACCGACGACCCGTACCGGGTCGCGGAGATCGTCGGCCTGCTCGAAGAGCTCGCGCGGCACCTGACCCCGCAGGCGGTCACCCGCCTGCGCGGCTAGCGGCCCGCCGGACGCTCGGGCGCCGCGGCCGTCCGCGCCAGGCGGGCGGCGCGGCCATGGAGGTAGCGCTGCTCGGGAAGGCTGTGGGTGCGCTCGGCCGCCGCCAGGTAGCACGCCCGCGCGGCGGCGGCGTCGCCGGACATCTCCAGCAGGTGGGCGCGGACGGCGTGCAGGCGGTGGTGCCCGGCGATCCGCGCGTCGTCCCGCAGCCCCTCCAGCAGGGCGAGCCCGGCGGCCGGCCCGCGAGCCATCGCGACCGCCACGGCGTGGTTGAGCGCCGCCATCGGGTTGGGCGACAGCTCCATCAGCACCCCGTAGAGGGCGGCGATCTGCGGCCAGTCGGTGTCCCGCGCGGTGGCGGCCTCGTCGTGGAGCGCGGCGATCGCGGCCTGCACCTGGTAGGGGCCGGCGGGCCCGTGCGGCAGCGCCGCCGACAGCAGCTCCACCCCCTCGGCGATGTACTCGGCGTTCCACGCGCTCCGGTCCTGCTCGGCGAGCGGGACCAGGACCCCGCCCGGACCCGTCCGAGCGGGACGGCGCGCGTCGGTGAGCAGCATGAGCGCGAGCAGACCGGTCGCCTCGGCGTCGCCGGGCAGCAGCCGGTGCACGATCCTGGCCAGCCGGATCGCCTCGGTCGCCAGCTCGCCCCGGTACAGGTGCGGCCCGGCCGTGCTGGCGTACCCCTCGGTGAAGACCAGGTAGAGGACGCGCAGGACGGCGGCGACCCGGGCCGGCCGCTCGTCCGCGCCGGGCATCCGGAAGGGGACGCGGCTGTCGCGGACGCGCCGCTTCGCGCGGCTGATGCGCTGCCCCATGGTCGCCTCGGGGACGAAGAACGCGCGGGCGATCTCGGCCGTCGTCAGCCCGCCGACCGAGCGGAGCGTGAGCGCGATCTGCAGGTCCGGCGCCAGTACCGGATGGCAGCACATGAACAGCAGGATCAAGGTGTCGTCGCCGTCCTGCGGCGGACGGTCGGCGCCGGGAGCGAGCCAGGCGTCCGGCGGCGTCCACGCGGCCAGGGCGTCCTCCCGGCGCCGGCGGGCCCGCTCGGCGCGCAGCAGGTCGGTCAGCCGGCGCGACGCCACCGTGATCAGCCAGGCGCGCGGGTCGACGGGAAGCCCCTGTTCCGGCCACTGCGAGGCGGCGGCGGCCAGCGCCTCCTGGACGGCGTCCTCGGCGGCGTCGAAGTGCCCGTACCGGCGCACCAGCGCGCCGAGGACCTGCGGCGCCAGCGGGCGCAGCAGGTCCCAGGCCTCCTCCGGCGGCGCGGTCACGGCTCCAGGTCGGCGCGCCCGTCGACGATCGGCCGCAGGTCCACGTACGCCCGCTCCCGTGCCGCCCGCGGGCCGGGGCACTGCGCGAGCCGTGCGGCGATCTGCGAGGCGCGGTCGAAACCGTCGCACTCGATGACGGTGTATCCGGCGAGGACCTCGGCGGTCTCGGGGTAGGGGCCGTCGGTCACGGCCGGCGCCCCGTCCTTCATGTGGAAGCGGCGGGTGTGGACGGGCGCGGCCAGCCCCTGGGCGTCCACGAACTCCCCGGACTCGACCAGGTCCTGGTTGAACCTCTCCATGAACGCGTGCATCCCGGCCAGTTCCTCGGCGGACCAGACGGCCTCGCCCTCGGGCACGTTGCCCGCCATCTCGTCGTAGGCCCGCTGCGACGCGTACAGCATGAGCATGTACTTCACGGTGGTCTCCCCTCCGCCCCGGCGCCCCGGCGGCGCCTCGCAGGGGAGACGTCGGAGCCGTTCAGCCGCCTTCGACACACCTTCCCAGTTTTTCCCGCGGACCGATGTCGAGAACCGCGCGCCCGCTCCGATCACCCCGTGACACGTGATCCCACTCCGAAGAGGAAGAACGACATGGAGCACAACGGGCAGGACGCCGGGACGCGCCGGTGGCTCGCGCTGGCCGTCCTCGCGCTGCCGTCCCTGGTGATGGCGATGGACATGACGGCGCTGCTGCTGGCGCTGCCGCAGCTGAGCACCGACCTGGGGGCCGGCGGCACCGAGCAGCTGTGGATCAGCGACGCCTACGGCTTCATGGTCGCCGGCTTCGTCATCACCATGGGGACCCTGGGCGACCGGATCGGACGCCGCCGCCTGCTGTTCGCCGGCGCCGCCGCGTTCGCCGTCCTGTCGGCCGTCGCCGCCTACGCCCCCAGCCCGGGCACGCTGATCGCCGCCCGGGCGCTGCTGGGCGTGGCGGGCGCGACGCTGATGCCCTCGACGCTGGCGCTGATCACCAACATCTTCCGCGACGAGCGCGAGCGCGGGAAGGCCATCGCGATCTGGGCCACCTGCCAGTTCGCGGGCGGGGCCTTCGGCCCGGTGCTGGCCGGGCTGCTGCTCCAGCGCTTCTGGTGGGGATCGGTGTTCCTGGTCGCGGTCCCGGTCATGGCGCTGCTGCTGGCGGCCGGGCCGTTCCTGCTGCCGGAGTTCCGGGACCGGTCGGCCGGACGGCGCGTCGACCCGCTCAGCGTCGGGCTCTCCCTGGCCGCCGTCCTGCCGATGGTCTACGGGTTGAAGCAGCTGACGCTCGCCGACGGCCGCGGCGCCGTCCCCGCCGCCGCGCTCGCCGGCGGAGCGGTCGCCGGCGCCGTGTTCGTCCGGCGCCAGCTCCGGCTCGAACACCCCCTGCTGGACCTGCGGCTGCTGCGCAGCCGCCCGCTCAGCGCCGTCCTGGTATCGCTGGTGCTCGCGGGCGTCGCCATGGCGGGGACGGGCCTGATGGTGACCCAGTACCTGCAGGACGTGCTGGGCCGTTCGCCGCTGGCCTCGGCCGTGCTGTTCGCGCCGATGGGGCTGGGCGTCGCGGTGGGGACGATGGCGGCGCCCGCACTGGCCAGGCGGATCCGCCCGGCCACCGCGATCGCCTCCGGACTGGCGGTGTCGGCGGTGGGCTGCCTCCCGCTGACGGTGTCGGACGGGGCCGCGGCCGTCGTCGCCGGCATCACCGTCCTGGCCCTCGGCACCGGCCCGCTGTTCGCGCTGGGCACCGGCCTGGTGGTGGGGTCCGTCCCGCCCGAACGCGCGGGCTCGGCGGCGTCGATGTCGGAGACCGGCAACTACCTCGGCGGATCGCTGGGCCTGGCGGTCATCGGCGTGATCGGCGCCTCCGTCTACCAGGCCCGGATGGACCACGTCGGCGGGGCCGCGGCCCGCACCCTGGCCGGCGCCGTCGCCGCCGGCGGCCACCTGCCGCCCGCGCGGGCCGAGGAGCTGCTGGACGGCGCCCGCGCCGCGTTCACCGCCGGCCTGCACCTCACCGGCGCCATCGCCGCCGCGATCTTCGTCGTGCTCGCCGTGCTCGTGGCGGCGTCGGCCCGCAGCGGCGCGGTCGCGAAGCCCGCGCCGGCCGCGGAGACGGCGTCCGGGGAAGCCGGGGCCCGGACCGCCGCGGTGTGAGCGGCTCCGTCAGGAGGGAGCCGTCCACTCCTGCTCCTTCCAGGCCGGGTCGAGCGGCGTGTGGGCGATGTGGTTGGTGTAGTTGGACAGGGTCTTCATGCCGACGCCGAGGACGACGTCCAGGACGTGGCGGCGGGTGTGGCCGGCGGCCAGGAACGCCTCGACGTCCGCGTCGTCCACCCAGCCGCGCCGTGTGACCATGGCGCCGGTGAGGCGGCGGACGGCCTCCAGCGCGGGATCGTCCAGGGCCCGCCCCGCACGCAGCGCCTCCACCACCTCGGCGGGGACGCGGGCCCGCAGCGCCACCGTGGAGTGCGCGGCCACGCAGTACTCGCAGCCGTTCAGCACGCTGGCGGTGATCAGCACGGTGTGCTTGGCGTGGCCCGGCAGCGACGACTTCATGAACTGCTCCGACAGGGCGTTGTAGCCGGCGAGCAGCTCCGGCGACTCGGCCATCACCCCGTTGAGCGTGGTGACGAACCCCATCCGCTTCTTGGCGGCCTCCAGTTGCGGGCGGGCGTCGGCGGGAGCGTCGGTCTCGTCGTAGACGGTGAACTCGGCCATCGTCGTCTCCTTCACGGCTGGTCAGGTGCGGGGGAGAGGGAGCGCAGGGCGGCGTCCACGGTGTCCGCCAGCTCGCCGGGGCCGGCCCCGGCGCGAGAGCGCAGGTTCACCCCGTAGGCCAGCAGCGCCAGCATCTGCGCGGCGGATCCCACGTCCACGTCGTCGCGCAGCTGCCCGTGCTCGCGGGCTGCGAGAAGGGCGGAGCGCATGGCGGTGCACAGTGCCTCATGGTGGGCGTCGAGCACCTCCCGCTCGTCGGGGTCGTCCCCGTCCTGCGCGGCGTGGGCGTTGGAGACCATGCAGCCCCAGCGGGCGTGCTCGCCGGAGCACCGCGCGGCGACGAGCCCGTCGAAGAACGCGGCGATGCCCGGCAGGCCCCGCCCGTCGGCGGCGAGCCGGTCGAACACCGGGCGCGACTGCCGCTCGGTGTAGCGGCGCAGCGCCGCCACGTACAGGTCCCGCTTGCGGCCGAACGTCGCATACAGGCTCGACCGGTTGACGCCGGTCTCGGCCACCACCTCGGCGATGCCCGTCGCGGCGGCGCCGCGCCGCCAGAACAGCCGCACCGCCCGGTCCAGGACGGCGTCGGGATCGAAGTGCTTGACGTCCGGCACCGGTCCGCCTCCCCAACTTGGAATGATCGTTCCAAGATTGGCATGCGGCTACGGCGGCGCGCAAGGGGGACGGTGCGAAGGTGAGCGGACGAGCCGGTCAGGCGAGGCCGGCGTCGTGGGCCAGCAGAGCGATCTGGGTGCGGTTGTCCAGGTCGAGCTTGGTCAGGACGCTGGAGACGTGCGCCTTGACCGTGGCCACGCTCATGAACAGCTCGGCGGCGATGTCGGCGTTGGAGCGACCGCGGGCGATCGCCAGGACCACGTCGTTCTCGCGGGGGCTCAGCCGGGCGAGCGCCGCGCGGGCGCGCTGGTAGGCGCCGGCCTCGACCGCGGCGCGGTCCATGAGGCGCCGGGTGACGCGCGGCGACAGGATCGGGTTGCCGGCGGCGACCTGCCGCACGGCGTGGACGATCTGGTCCGGCGGGGTGTCCTTCAGCAGGAACCCGCTGGCGCCCGCGCGCAGCGCGTGCAGGATGTTCTCGTCGGAGTCGAAGGTCGTCAGCACGATGACCTCCGGGGGGCTCGGGCGGGCCCGCAGCCTGCGGGTCGCGGTGATGCCGTCCACGCGCGGCATCCGCAGGTCCATCAGCACGACGTCGGGGGCGTGCGCGTCGGTGGCCGCAGGCACCTCGTCGCCGTCGGCGGCCTCGCCCGCCACGGCGATGCCGCCCGTCCCGTCCAGCATCATCGACAGACCGGCGCGGACGAGGGCGTCGTCGTCCACGATCAGGACGCGCAGGGGACGGGTCACGCGGGCCATGGTAGCCAGGCGCGCAGCCGGAACTCGCCCTCGGCGGCCTGGTGGTCGAGCCGCCCGCCCGCCAGGCGCACCCGCTCGGTCAGTCCCACCAGGCCCGTCCCGCTGCCGGGCGCGAGCGGCGCCGCGCCGTCCTCGGGCAGCGGGTTGCGGATGTCGACCACGAGCCGGGCCCCGGGCCGCCCCTCCAGCACCACCCGGACGGGACGTCCCGCGGCGTGCTTGCGGGCGTTGGTCAGCCCCTCCTGCACGATCCGGTACGCGGTGCGCCCGGCCGCCGCCGGAAGGGCGGACGCGCCGACCGTCTCGTCGCGCAGCTCCACCCGCCCGCCCGCGTCGCGGGACTCCTCCACCAGCCGGGGCACGTCCCGCAGGACGGGCTGGGGCCGGTCCTCCTCGTCGGCGTCCTCGGCGCGCAGCAGCAGGATGACCTCGCGCAGCTCGTCGAGCGCCTGGTGCACCCCGGCGCGGACCACCCCGGCCGCGTGCGACAGCTTCTCCGGCGGGGCGTCCGGCCGGTACTCCAGCGCGCCCGCGTAGGTCGCCAGCAGCGACAGCCGGTGGGCGAGCACGTCGTGCATCTCCCGGGCGATCCGGGTCCGCTCGGCCATGCGCGCCTCGGCGACCCGCCGGCCCTGCTCGGCCTCGGCGCGCCGGGCCCGCTCGCGCAGTGACACCAGCAGCTCCCGGCGCGCCCGCGCCAGCGCGCCCCAGCCGACCAGCGCGCCGTAGCCGAGGGCGATGAGGAGCAGCCACCAGCCGAAGGAGATGCCCCGGTTCGGCTGCCACAGCCCCTGCGCGACGTGCGCCGCGACTCCCGCCGCGCCGACCAGCGTCGCGACCCGGAACGGGCGCCGCTGCGCGACCTGCAGCACGCCGATGCTGGCCGCCGGGGTGGCGGTGGGGGACAGCGCCGCGAGCACGGTCAGCGCCATGGCGACGCCCACCGGCCGCCAGAGCAGAAGCGGTGACAGCAGCCAGCTCGCCAGGGCGACCGCGATGTCGAGGGTCAGGACGGCGCCGGTCGCGTCCGCGCTGAAACGGCCCCACAGCGTCAGCGCGCCCAGCGCGCCCGCCGCCGCGGCGACGCAGGCCGCGGACCACAGCAGGCGCCGCGCGCCGTGCCCCGCCTGGTGGAACGTCTCGCTCACGGGCCGAGGCTAGCGGCAGGGGCCGCGCGCCGACACCGACCAAAGTCGGTGCCCGCCCGTACCGTGGACGGACCGGCTCCCATCGGGAATTTCATCCGCGTGGCAGGCGTACTTCTGACCGCGAACTACCCGAACGTTCCTTTCATGGGTCTTCTCCGGGTGCGCGGCTTGACGGGGGAGAGGGAAGCGTGTCATCCTGGTCCCGGGATCGAGGTTGACAATTGAAGTAGGTGTGGACATCTGTCTGCATTCTGCTCTATGCTGCCCTTCCGCGCTCGCCTCGACGTCCCCTCCTCCCGTATCGGCCGTGAAGTCGTCCGGCGTGCGCGCCGCCAGTCCGCCGCGAGCCCTCGGAAGGACACACCTGTTGGCAGCCTCGCGCACCGCTTCCGCCGTACCCGCCGGTCCCCGCCGCGTCTCCTTTTCACGCATCCACGAGCCCCTCGAGGTTCCGGACCTCCTTGCCCTGCAGACCAACTCGTTCGACTGGCTGGTCGGCAACGAGCGCTGGAAGGCCCGGGTCGAGGCGGCTCGCCAGGCCGGGCGCAGGGACGTTCCCACGCAGTCGGGGCTGGAGGAGATCTTCGAGGAGATCAGTCCGATCGAGGACTTCTCCGGGACCATGTCCCTGTCGTTCCGGGACCACCGGTTCGAGCCTCCGAAGTACTCCGTGGAGGAGTGCAAGGAGAAGGACATGACCTACTCCGCCCCGTTGTTCGTCACGGCGGAGTTCATCAACAACACCACCGGTGAGATCAAGAGCCAGACGGTGTTCATGGGCGACTTCCCGCTGATGAGCCCCAAGGGGACGTTCATCGCCAACGGCACGGAACGGGTGGTGACGTCCCAGCTCACGCGTTCGCCGGGGGTGTACTTCGACCGGGCGCTGGACAAGGCGTCGGACAAGGACATCTACGGGTGCCGGGTGATCCCGAGTCGGGGTGCCTGGCTTGAGTTCGAGATCGACAAGCGCGACAACGTGGGCGTGCGCATCGACCGCAAGCGCAAGCAGCCGGTGACGGTGCTGCTGAAGGCGCTGGGGTGGGACGAGGCGCGGATCCGGGAGCGGTTCGGCTCGTATGAGTCGATCAATGTGACGCTGGAGAAGGATCACACGTCCGGGCAGGATGACGCGCTGCTGGACATCTATCGCAAGCTGCGTCCGGGTGAGCCGCCGACGCGTGAGTCGGCGCAGACGCTGCTGGAGAATCTGTACTTCAATCCCAAGCGGTACGACGTGGCGAAGGTCGGCCGTTACAAGATCAACAAGAAGCTCGGTCTGGACCTGGACATGAACCAGGGGACGTTGACCGAGGACGACATCGTCGCCACGATCGAGTATCTGGTGCGTCTTCACGCGGGTGAGGAGGAGGCGACCCTGGGCAGTGTGGCGGTGCCGATCGAGGTCGATGACATCGACCACTTCGGCAACCGGCGGCTGCGCACGGTGGGGGAGCTGATCCAGAACCAGGTGCGCGTGGGGCTGGCCCGTATGGAGCGGGTGGTCCGGGAGCGGATGACGACGCAGGACGTCGAGGCGATCACGCCGCAGACGTTGATCAACATCCGGCCGGTGGTGGCCTCCATCAAGGAGTTCTTCGGCACCAGCCAGCTGTCGCAGTTCATGGACCAGACCAACCCCCTGGCCGGCCTCACCCACAAGCGCCGCCTGAACGCGCTCGGTCCGGGCGGTCTGTCGCGTGAGCGGGCGAGCATGGAGGTCCGTGACGTCCACCCGTCGCACTACGGGCGGATGTGTCCGATCGAGACGCCCGAAGGCCCGAACATCGGCCTGATGGGGTCCCTGTCGTCCTACGCCCGCGTCAACCCGTTCGGCTTCATCGAGACGCCCTACCGCAAAGTCGTCGAAGGTCGCGTGACCGACGAGATCGACTACCTGACGGCCGACGTGGAGGACCGCTACGTCATCGCGCAGGCCAACACGCCGATCGGCCCCGACGGCACCTTCGCCGAGCAGCGCGTGCTCGTCCGCCGCAAGGGCGGCGAGATCGAGGCCATCCGGCCCGACGAGGTCGACTACATGGACGTCTCGGCGCGCCAGATGACCTCGGTCGCGACCGCGATGATCCCGTTCCTGGAGCACGACGACGCCAACCGGGCGCTGATGGGCTC